>JBARZW010000048.1:0-14785 GCA_049650305.1 Promineifilaceae bacterium (SeqCode) | reverse complement strand
TGGAGACAGATGGGGCTTACATCAGCGTCAGCGACGAAGAGATCCTGTCGGCAATACCGGCCCTGGCTCGTGGCTGCGGCGTCTTCGGAGAACCGGCTGGTGTCGCTTCCTACGCGGGCCTTGTCAGGGCGGTTGAACAAGGGCTTGTAGACGCCGATGAACGGATCGTCGTCCTAAATACTGGCAACGGGTTGAAGGACATCAAAAGCGCCATGAAATCGGTGGAACTGGCAGGCACTAAGCCCTTTTACGTCGAGCCAACCCTGGCTGATCTGAGAAGGGTAATGACCGGGGCACAAATAAATCGTAATTAGTGAAAATCAAGTCGAAAGTCTTGAATCGTATCGTAAATCGCAAATCGTAAATCGCAAATCAGAAATCGTAAATGGACTAAGGAAAGCATAATGATTGACCTAACTATCAACGAAGCTGGGCTGGAACGGGCCGTACAGCGCGCCAAGGAGCGCAACATCATCATTCCCACCTTTAAGCAGATGCAAAATCCGGCACTGATACCGGACTCGATTCAGAAGAGCCTATCGGAAGTAGGTTTGTGGGATCTGAACCCCCTGAACCTATTTCGAATCACCTGGCATAATGAGCCGATATCCCATGGCGGAGCCTTTGCCGGCGTCAATTACCTCGAGTTTCCGAAGGAGCTAACTGGCGTTGAGACCCGGATCATCACCCTGGTAGGCGAGTGGTTCCCGACTGGCGCCCACAAGGTAGGGGCGGCCTTTGGTTGCCTGGTTCCAAGACTCGTTACCGGGCAATTCGATCCTACAACCCAAAAGGCTGCCTGGCCTTCCACCGGCAACTACTGCCGGGGCGGGGCCTATGATTCAAATCTACTGGCCTGCGATTCTATCGCCATCCTGCCTGAGGGGATGAGTAAGGAGCGCTTCGAATGGTTGGCAAGCGTCGCCGGTGAGGTTATTAAGACACCGGGATCGGAGAGCAACGTAAAGGAGATATTCGACAAGTGCTGGGAGCTGAGCGAATCGGGCGAGGACATCGTCATCTTCAACCAATTTGACGAGTTCGGCAATTACCTCTGGCATTACACCATCACTGGCTCGGCGATGGCCGAGGTGCTGGAAGAGACCATGAGACCCGAGGACAGCTACCGTGGGGTAGTATTGACCACGGGATCGGCCGGGACCATCGGCTGCGGAGACTACCTGAAACAGCTTTACCCCACCAGCAAAATCGCCGCCAGCGAAGCGTTACAATGCCCAACTCTGTTGTACAACGGGTTTGGTTCTCACCATATTGAGGGCATCGGCGACAAGCACATACCCTGGATCCACAACGTCAAGAACACGGATATGGTCATGGCTATTGACGATATGGCGACTCTGGATCTGATCCGACTCTTCAACGAACCGGCCGGGCAGGAATACCTGGCGGCCAAGGGCGTACCGGAAGAGTTCGTGGCGAAATTACCCGTGTTAGGTATCTCCAGTGTGGCCAATATGCTTTCGTCGATTAAGTTCGCCAAATACTACGAGTTGGGGGCCCAAGATGTGGTCTTGACCGTGGCTACCGATTCCATGGAGATGTACCGGAGCCGGCTCGTTGAGCTGCGAGAAGGGGAAGGGGAATTCACAAATCTGGACGCGGCCGGCGTCTATCACCGATTCCTGATGGGCGTCACCACCGACAATATGCAGGAGCTTGGTTATTATGACCGCAAACGGATCCATAACCTGAAGTATTACACCTGGGTTGAGCAGCAGGGACTGACCTACGAGGAGATCCAAGCCCAGTGGTATGATCCTGAATATTGGACGAGTATGCAGCCCCAAACCGAGGAGATCGACGAGCTGATTGATGCCTTTAACGAACGGGTGGGCTTGTTGCCGTCCTAATAGATTTTGCTCTGGAGCACTGGTCACACCGAATCATTGTCTACCCGGAATTGGTCAAGATGACCGATTAACTTCACTCAGGCGAAAACGAGACTTCACTCCTGATAAGCCCTCTCCATCTTGATGTGTGTAGGCTTTTGTCGCTATTTTTAGATTCTTCTGACGCAGTTGCTCTGAGCGAAGCAGAGCGACGAGAGCCTAATACTTTTTCCAGCGAACCTTCTGGGTCTAGCTCGGCTACAAGGTTATCGACCGTAGGCCATGAAACGCGCTCCCAGCCGCGCTGGGGAATCGCTGCCACGACGAGCATCATCCCGTCGCCGGGAGTAAGTGGTGAAGAATCTACTGCGAGATGTTGCGGATTATTCTGGAGTCGTCTGTAACCAAGGATCTGGACGTGAAGAACGGGGATAGGATCGAGGAAGAGGATTTAGGGGACCGTGACCTATCAAGTCAGAGACCAATCGTTCAGATAATAGAAAGACCCCAGGAGCTATTTCACCCGGTTAGAGATCTTCTGCGAGGGAAAGGGCATAGGCAAGTGCTTGGTCGGTTGTCATGGACCATCCTCTATGCCAGGCGGCGTCGAAAGCTTTTTCGTCCAGCAACTGGCGTGTCTGATCGATATAGCTTTCTATTTCCACCCGGTCGGCCGGCTGCAAGGTCACAGCCATTCTTTGGAATATCACTTCCGAGGCGCCTAACACCGTGGTTGCCTGCGTGGCGTGTTCTTGAGAGGCTAATGGTCCCGCCAACACTGATAGGGCGATAGCGCTGTGGTACTCGAGTTTGAGTTCGTGTAGCAGGGCCAAGCCTGCTAAGCAATGCTTTATGGCTTGGGGATAGTCGCCTTGGCCTTGAGCAACGTAACTCATATTGATGAGGGCTATAGCCTCGCGGCGCTTATTTCCAGTATCGCGGCAGATGACCAATGAAGCCTCATAGGCCACCTTTGCCTTTTTCAAATCACCAACGAGACGATTCAGTTCTCCAAGCTGGTTATAACCCCAGGCCAGGCCTGCCTGATCGCCGCTGTCTCGAAACAGGCTCAGGGCTTCCTCGATCAGGGCGATGCCCTCATGGTACGACTCTGGCTGAACGGTTGCGTGGGCGCTAAGCCAGAATAAAGCCCAAGCCTGGCTGACCTGGTCCCTTGTATTTCGGGCGATCTCCAGTGCCTGTTGGTTCCATCGCTCTCCGTTGGTGTGATCGCCCTTGACGAAAGCTAGCATGCCGGCCCCATTTAGCACTTTCGCCCTGATACCGGGCAAGACCTGCTCACTCTTTAACAAATCCAGCGCTCTCATAATCCACTTCTCCCCCTCCGAGATAGGACCTTCATAGTACCAAAATTCCGCTAGCGCTCCTACCAGGCGAAGCCCCAATTCTGGATCCTCGCCGCCGAGCGCCCAACTCAAAGCCGCGCGCAGATTGTCATACTCCACCCTGAGTCGCGCCGACCATCGCTCCTGGTCAGGTCCTCGCAACTCCGGTTCAGACTGTTCGGTCAATTCGGCAAAGAAGACAGCATGTCTTCGCTGCATGGCTTCGGCATCGTCACTTGCTAACAAACGTTCAAGGGCAAATTTGTGAATCGTTTCCAGGAAGTAGTAACGTGGCATTCCAACCAGATCATCTGTCCGTTGAAGCAAGCTCTTGTTTATCAGGGAAACAACATCGTCCTGAATAGTGATGTCAAGTCCTGGTTGACATACCACTTGTATGGCGTCCAAGCTGCGGCCGCCATGAAAGACAGCCATCCGGGAAAATAGTTTTTTCTCTTGTGCATCCAGCAAGTCGTAGCTCCAGCTAATTGTTGCCTGCAGCGTCTGGTGCCGGGTTGCCAGATCGCGCGATCCACCAGACAGTGCTTCCAGCGAATTATCGAGCAGGGAGAGTAGATAGCTAATCGGATAAGCCTTTGATCGAGCAGCGGCCAGCTCTATGGCCAGTGGCAGACCGTCAAGCTGAATGCAAATGTCGGCTACGTCTCGAACATTATTTTCAGTCAGCCGGAAATTGGGATTAGAAAGCTGGGCATGGCGCACGAATAAGGCCACAGATTCGTATTCAGAAAGGTCGGCCGTTTGATCGTCTTGGTCAGGTATTTCTAGCGGGGGTACTGGGTACTCCTGTTCTCCATAAAGGTTCAAAATCTCGCGACTGGTCACTAAAACATCCAGACCTGGAATAGCAGCTATCAGCTCGCCGACGTCTGGTGCAGCGGCGATGATCTGCTCAAAGTTGTCCAGCAATAATAGACATTTGCGGTCGCGTAAATGGACTTTTATGCTCTCCACCGGTGATCGGGATGGGCCTTCCTTGAGCCCAATAGCCCGAGCGATCCGCCCAGCGACTAAATCAGGTGACGATACTGGAGCTAGGTCGACAAAGAAGATACTGATCCCGTAATGGCTTCGTAAAGCCCTAGCTACTTGCAGGGCCAGGCGCGTTTTCCCCACCCCTCCGGGCCCGGTAAGTGTCAGCAGGCGAGTTCTGGGCTTCTTGAGAAAGGCAATGACCTCAGCCAATTCCCGCTCCCGGCCGATAAAGGGTGTTGGTCGATCAGGAAGCCTGCCCCCTAGTGGCTGTTTGGCAACACCGGGCAGCTCGGCTGGTTGTCCCTTTTTAATTGCCTCCAGTGCTGCCCCCACCAGGCGGATCGATTGGATGCGCACCTCCCAATCTTTAACAAGCATCAGTTCAATCAAGCGCACCAGGTCATCAGGCAAGTCTGGACGGACGTTAACCAAAGATGGCAAGGGCTCATTCAAGATGGCGCCTATCTGTCCTGCCATACTGCGGCTCTCAAATGGCAAGCGACCAGCTAGCATCTCATACAACATGACTCCGAATGACCAGACATCCGCTTGTTCACCCGCTTCTTGTCCTTGAAATGACTCGGGCGGGATATAGGCCAGAGTACCAGCAAAACCACCGGGTTTCGAGATGGTGGTACGATCCACGTAGTGCGCAACACCAAAATCACTTAGATGCGGTGTTCCGTCTTCGGAGAGTAACACGTTCTGGGGTTTCAAGTCACGATGAATGATTCCGAGACGATGGGCGCGTGCTAAGGCATCACTTAGATCTACTCCAATTTCTAGGACACGAAAAACCGGGAGTTGAGGTTGCTTCCCCAGCAGGTCATGTAAAGAACCACCTCCGATAAAATCCATAATCAAGTAATGGACGCCATCATGCTCAATCACGTTCATCCACCTGACGATATTAGGGTGATTCAACTGGCGAAGAGCGTCGCCTTCACGCAGAAACCTTGCCAGTAAGGTGGGATGCTGATCCAATATATCTGGCTTCAGTACTTTGATGGCTACTGGCTGATTCGATTGCTGATCAAGTCCACGATAAACAGGGCCCATCATCCCCTGGGCAATAAGGGCGATGGTCTGATAACGGCCGCCGATGAGCATACGATCGTTCATGACCATTAACCGGTCACCTCACCTCGCTCGCTATTAGTTAGTAGATATCCTCTACGCATAGTGAGAACGCGTCCATTGGTCAGTAATTCGATCCGGATAAGAGATGAAGAACGGACCTTATCCTCGCCGGCCCCCAAGGGCATTGAGCCAGGGCCCCTTCCAGGCTATCGCCACTCAGCCAGCGCATGACAAGGTAAATCCGTTCCTCGTCCCGCGAGTGTTTGTGGAATGAGACGAATCGGGAGTGTTCGAGTTGAGCCGCGAAGTGTGCCCCATTCTCAAAGCTCCAGACGAAGAGGAGTAGCCGGCGATGTCGGGCAAGATGACCTTAACGGCTACATCATGGCCGGAGGAGGGCCAGCAGGCCTGGTAAACCACCCGGAAATCCGCGGTTCCTTTCTTCTCGATTATCTCGAACCCACGGCTGCGAACAGCCTCTTCAACCACCCTGTTTCTCCTGGCGATTGCCCTAAGCCTTCTTTTAAGAATCAGTCTAACAGAGTTCGGGTTCCAAATAAAGTGTCAGATGTCACAGGCAGCCTTTTAATCTTGCTTTTCTACTAATCCACCTTTGGACGAGACAACCGGGTGTCAGTCCGCATGACCTTCAACCGACAAAGACGAGTTCAAGGCGGCCGTGCTGAATCGCTCCATGACTGCGCCTGTTTGGTCGAGATGCTTCCCCCGTTCCCAATTAACGGCGATGTGCGAGCCCTCCAGAAAAACGCCACCGCCTGACGCCCCAGGAATCAGTGGATTTGCCAGGACAAGCCTGGGCGTCCCTTCGTCCAGGATAACATTATTGATCGAAGTCCAGGCAACATCACTGCGACGGCCGTCCCAGACAACCTGAGCGACGATCTGACCAGCCCGAGGAGCCGCCTCTTGCCAGCCATCAAACAAGGCCGATGGGACTCCCAACCTCTCAAAAAATCCTTTGCCATCGCCACTTTGTCCGAAATCAAGAACCAGAGACTCGGGCTCCTCGACGGCGACCGTGAAATGAGGAGAACTCTTCCACATGAAGAGGTCGCCAATACCGTTGTACATGGTGATGACGGCATCTGGAGAGCCGGATACGAAACTGGCCAGGTCGACGCCGAAGTGGTTGTGGACGACGAGATAGCGCCCGTCTTTGACCGTGCCATGCCCAAGACCTTCCGCCAGACGGCCGGAACCATCTTTGCTTGGGCCGTAAATCTCGTAGCGCACAACTGAAGCCAGAATCCGGCGTTCCAACATGTCGCACGAGGATTCGAATGGAGAAGCAGGCTCTAGGGAGTGTGCTTAACTCATCTGGGCAAGTACGAAGAAGATTACAATACTGGTTAAAGGGCCTTCACCAACTATGATGAGATTGACAGAGGGACGAATCTCGAACGAGATCATATGAACCTTAGTTTGATAGCTCTGGGAGTAGAATCGTACAACGAGGTTGAAAACCTGGCCCGTAAAGCATCCGCTGTCTATCGAGAAAAGGGAGACAAAGAACGTACCGCCAGAAGCTTATCCTTGTTCTGATTTGCCTCGCTAAGCCTGGGCAAAGTGGATGAGTCGCGGCGACATGTACTGGAGGCATTGCGGATCGCCGTCGAATATCGAACGATCCTACAACTCTTGTTAGGGTTGACGTTAACAGCACTTCAATTGCTTGAAGAAGACGACGTCGAACGGGCAGTTGAGTTGTACAGCCTGGCCTTGGAAGAGCCGAAAGTCGCGAATTCGAGATGGTAGCATGACGCGGTTGGGAGCCATATAGATGCTGCGGCAGCAACGCTACCTTCTGAAATCGTCGAAGCGGCCCGGTCTCGTGGCAGATCCTTAGACTTCTGGCAAACCGGGGCTGTACTCCTGGACGAACTGATGGCCCGGGGATGGGCTCAATCTGCGATTGAATAAGACGATCAGTTTATTGGCCTGGATTAGTATATCGGAATACGGGCGTCGACCTCGTAGGCCCAGCGATTGATGCCGCCGTCCAGGTTGTACAACTTGGTGAAGCCATGCTGCTGCAACAGGTGGACGATCTCGGCGCTGCGAACTCCGGTGCGGCATTGGACGACGATCTCTTGTGCGGTGTCGAGCTCACCCATGCGCTCCAGCACCTGGCCCATAGGGATCAGCACCGCGCCAAGGTGGGACAGGTTGGAGATCTCCAACTCGTGGGGTTCGCGAACGTCCAGAATGAAGAGGCGTTCTCCCTCAGTTAACCTGGCCTGCAGTTCGACCGGACTAATCTGGGGTACACCAGCCAGCACAGCCTCATCCAATCCCGCAGTGTACAAACTATTGTCGTGAGCCGGCACACCGCAAAACTGCTCGTAGTCAATAAGCTCCGTGACCGTTGGATTCTCCCCACAGACGGGGCAATTGGGATCCTTTCGAAGGCGAACTTCGTCGAAGGACATGTTCAAGGCATCATAGATCATCAAGCGGCCGATGAGGGGATCTCCCACACCAAGAATGAGTTTGATCGTCTCCGTGGCCTGGATCGCGCCAATCGTGCCGGGTAACACACCCAGGACGCCGCCTTCGGCGCAGCTGGGAACCAATCCCGGCGGTGGAGGTTCAGGGAAGAGACAGCGGTAGCAAGGGCCTTCTTTTGCATAGAAGACCGAGGCCTGGCCTTCAAACCTGAAGATACTGCCATAGACATTGGGCTTGCCTAGCAACACGCAGGCGTCGTTGGTGAGATAGCGGGTGGGAAAGTTGTCCGTGCCGTCGATGATGACGTCATAGGGGGCCATGATCTCAAGGGCGTTTTCCGAGGTTAAAGGGACGTCAAATGTATCCACCAGAACGAATGGATTTATTTCTTTGATCCGGTCTCTGGCGCTATCTAATTTCGGACGGCCGACGTCGCTGGTGCCGTGGATGACCTGGCGCTGCAAGTTGGAATAGCTAACCACGTCATAATCCACCAAACCGATCCGGCCGACTCCGGCCGCCGCCAGATACATGGCTAGGGGGGATCCAAGACCACCGGCCCCGATGAGCAGGACGCTGGCGGCCTTCAATTTCCTCTGCCCGGCCATCCCAACTTCGGGCATGATCAGATGCCGGCTATAACGCTGGATCTCCTCGTTAGATAGATCGACACCCTCAGGGGTAGTCTCAACCATCGCACTCATATTACTTTCTCCAGTTGCTGGGCTAACTTCGACGTTCCTGTGAGTCCGAAATTTATGTGCCTGATTTCCCCATATTCATCCACGATCAAGGTCGTCGGAACGGTGAAGACGCCAAGGCTGGCGGCCATCGTTGGATCGTGATCGGTGTTAATATGGCGGATTCTAAGACGGCCGCCAAACTCCTCTTTCAAAATGTCCAGGTACTGTGCTTGCGTGCCGCATGGGGCGCAGTGGTCACTACTAAAGTATAGCAGTGTAGGTTTCGACGGTGTGGATCGAACCAAGGCCAAGGCCCGGTTTGCTCTACGCATATGAAGGTATCGAAAGGCCAGCCATAGGACGATAAATACAAGAATCACAACGCTGGAAATTATCGCGCGTTCAATCATCAGCCACCTCGTTTTATAGGACTGCGTTCAAATCCGGGTACGTTCAGACGGTTGAGCTGGTAGTAGAGGAAACAACCGGCGCAGAAACCAAGGAATAAATTCAACCCGGCCAATACGATCACCGACCACAGGAGCAGCCATCCCAGGGTGCTGCCGGCCAGTAAGAAGAGGACGGCCGCGGCCAATACCAAACTTCCAAACCCCTGGGCAAATCGATGAGGTTCGGGATTATCGACAATGACGTCGGGCCGGATAAGGCCGGACGGGCGGAGGAACCGTACATAGAACTGTTTAAATAGAGAAAGTCGTGGAACGGCCGTGCCCAGGAACATGACCAGGCTTACAAAGGCAGCCAGGGCAAGAGAATCGATAATGAAGGCCAGCAGAAGCAGGCCGATTATGATGGCCTGGTTTGTTCGTATGGCCGACAAATCCACTTGACGACCTCCGTTCTGACGGACTTCGTCCTGACGAGCTTCGTCATGCTCACGCATATCGCTGTCTCAATGAACTGTTTGAAGGTAATAGCCGGATATCTGAGACAAAGGTCAGACACCTCCGGCGATAGAGGGAACGATCAGGAGGGTATCACCTTTGGCGACGGCCGTCTCCGGGCCGTCTCCAAAGCGAATATCCTCTTTATTCAGGTAAATATTGACGAAGCTGCGAAGCTCATTTCCGTTGAAAAGATGCTGGCGCAGATCGGGATATTGGGTGGTTAAATCCGATAGCGCTTCCCCGACCGTATCTCCATCTACAGGGACGTAATTTTGCCCACCGGAATAGGGTCTCAGTGGCGTTGGTATTCGAAAAGTTGGCATTTACTGGTCTCCTATCTGACTAAACCGGAACGATACTGGCCCGTTATTTTGGCCGGATAGTCCATTCCGACTTGAACTTCACTTACGAGCTATATTGCAGGAATACCGGCGCTAATCGGCAATCCTTACTTCTTCTGGGATCTTGTCTTAAAAATGGAACCTTGGTCGTCCGTGTCATCCGATTAGTTCGATTTCCTCTTCATAGAATCCGGAACGATCGGCTAATAGTTGCCACGACTTGCTGTGCCCAGGCTTGCCCTCCCGCACCTCTGTGATCAGGTAGGAGTAGCCGGGCCAGGTTGCCCAGGCCAAATCCCGGGGTGACGCGATGGGTGGATGATCGGGATGGCTGTGGTAGATGCCGATGACGTCCAGCCCTTGCGCTGCCGCTTCTAGCTCGGCGTTGACCATATCTATCTCGTCGATCCGGAAGCGAGCGCGTCGTTCTTCTTTCTCCGCCCATACATTGGGTACAGGGAAGACAGCTTCGACAACGTTGGATCCATCCTCCACGCTACCTATTAAGAGGCCACACCCTTCAAATGGGTATGATTCTGCTGCGAGAGAGGCAATTGTTGCCCGTACGTTTTGATCTAAGAGAAGCATTGACTGATTAGTGGGTAAGTCGCAAGGCGTAACATGTCAAAAATATTCTTCGAGCTAACTCGCGTCATACGTGGAAGCTTATTCCATCCACAATCTCTCACCGAGATATTTATACCCATTATCGGGCAGGACGGTTACAACCACACCGGCCGTCAGCTGGCTAGCTACGCGCAGGGCGGCGACTACCGCGGCCGCGGCTGAGAAACCAACAAATAAGCCTTGGCGACGGGCCAGCGTACGGGCCATTTCATAGGCGTCCTCGGTCCGGATTTCCACTTGTGAATCGGCCTGAACAGGATCGTAGATGCCCGGTTGAATGCCAGTTTGCATATGCTTCAGGCCTTCCAACCCGTTGAAAGGGCTGTCGGGCTGCACGGACACAGCGCGAATGCTCGGGTTTAGCTCCTTCAATCGCCGGGATGTACCCATAAAGGTTCCGCTGGTGCCCAATCCGGCTACAAAATGAGTTATTTGCCCGCCGCTTTGAGCCCATATCTCGTTAGCCGTGGTGTAGTAATGGGCCTGCCAGTTCGCCGGGTTATCGTATTGACCGGCGTAGAACACCTGATCGCCGGCTCTAGCAGCCAGGCGCTGGGCTTCGCGCAACGCTCCATCTGACCCTTCCAACGGATCCGTCAGGATCACCTCAGCCCCATAGGCCTTGATGATGGCGATTCTCTCCCGGCTAGCATTCTCGGGAAGCGTGAGCCTAACCTTGTACTCCCGAGAGGCGCAGAACATTGCATAGGCGATGCCCATGTTCCCGGACGTGGAGTCGAGCAAGGTCATTCCCGGCATCAGCAACCCGCTTTGCTCCGCAGTGCGGATGATATTTAAAGCCGGCCGGTCTTTCACACTACCACTGGGATTAAACCACTCGGCCTTGGCATATATCTTGACATCGGGCAGTATCTGGGCTTCGGACGCGATGCGGTCCAAGCGGAGGAGGGGAGTGTTACCTACTTGGGATGCCAGCTCTGCTGGATCGTCCACCAACAGCTGGATATCGGTTTTATCGGATTCGGTTACTGTTTGCAGCATATCGGTGTTTCCAGAAGCATGAGAACGGACGTAAACTAGAAGCGATCTGATAACAAAAAACGGCAGCTCATTTTTGACCTGCGCGTTACACGCGAGGGAAGCTGCCGCTTAACGTCTTCTTTTCTTCTTAGTTCAAGTCGAGACGAAGTGGCTAATTCCCTCGCCTCATACACATGCAGTGCTGCATCGCTAATAAACCTCAATATTTTGATAAAAATAGAACTATCGAAAGTATAGCACGCGCCTTCTGTGTGTCAAGTAATCTGGCTAACATTACGAAATGATATATCAACAAATATTGTAGGACCATACACTTAAGCAACCACGCCGGTCTAATAAAATTGGAGTCGACGTTGGCAACTAAGCTGAATCGATGAGTATAAATCAGAAACGGTCCCGCCGAGGCCGGGCGGTTGGGCAAGCGTTGTTCGTGACTTTTCTCTGGTCGACCTCCTGGGTGCTAATTAAACTTGGGCTTGATGATATACCCGCGCTGACTTTCGCGGGTTTACGATATACCCTGGCATTCTTCGTATTGCTCCCTTTTGCTCTTCGCCGGCGTCACATAGCCGGTCTGGGCCAGCTCTCGAGGGGAATCTGGCTGCAGCTGATCGCCTTAGGCCTGCTCTTTTATGCGATAACCCAAGGGGCCCAGTTTCTCGGCCTAACCTATCTGCCGGCGATCACCGTAAACCTGCTGTTGAGCTTCACGATCATTGTGGTGGTGTTGTTAGGAATCTGGACCTTGGGAGAATTACCGACAAAGGCCCAATGGATCGGCATGGTTATCTTTTTGACCGGCGTGTCGATCTTCTTCTATCCCCCAGCGTTTCCCCGTGACCAAGCGATCGGCATAATCATTGTCGTTGCCGGGGTTTTGGCCAACGCCGTCTCCTCGATCCTGGGTCGAAATCTCAATCGCGACATGAACATTCCTCCTTCCGTGATAACGGTGATCAGCATGGGTATCGGGGGGGTGGCGCTCTTGGTTACCGGCCTAGTGGTCCAGGGGCTTCCATCCTTGAGCCTGCTAAACTGGGGGATAATAGTATGGCTGGCCGTTGTCAATAGCGCCTTCGCATTCACCCTGTGGAATCATACGCTACGTACATTGTCGGCCATGGAGTCGAGCATCATAAACAACACGATGATGATCCAGATTCCCATCTTGGCCTGGTTGTTTCTGAGTGAAGAACCAACGACAGTGGAGATCATTGGTATGGTCCTGGCAGGAGCGGGGATCCTCATTGTCCAGCTTCGCTGGAGCCGGGCCACTTAAGTTGGCTGTTGGCAGGGTGAGCTGTCTTTCAAACCCTTCCCAGGCAAGGCCAGGATCAGCTATCAGTCAAACAACCGGGCCGGAGAGTTGAAATTAACGACAACGACGCGCGCAAGTTCTGTACGATTGAAGTCGTGCAATACAGAGTACCAGAGAACGCTCGTGTAATTCGTGACTGTTTCTCCTAAGAGGTAGAATCGTTCCATGAGCGATGACAAGGACCAGATCAGCGGTTCGGTGGAGCGAATCACCTTTTATAACGAAGAGAACGGCTACACCGTGCTCAAGCTAAAACCTGACTCGAGGGGGATGCTTCCTTTCAAGTATGCTTCCGGACGGGATGCCCTTATTACCGTGGTCGGGAATCTTCCGGAACTCAACCTTGGTGAGTGGTTGAAACTGACCGGAAAGTGGGCCAGTCACTCCAAGCATGGCCGCCAATTCCAAGCCGAATTCTGTGAACAAGCCCAACCGGCGACCGTCGAGGGTATCAAACGCTATCTGGGTTCGGGACTCATCCGGGGTATCGGTCCGGTGATGGCCGGGCGGATCGTCGACAGGTTCGGGGACCAGTCGCTGGACGTGATCGAACTCGAGCCGGGAAGGTTACGAGAAGTGCCGGGAATCGGACCGAAGCGAATCGATCGCGTGCTGAAGGCCTGGGAGGAGCAACAGGCCATCAGGGAGGTGATGTTGTTCCTACAATCTCATGGCGTTTCGACCACTCTGGCGGTCAAGATCTACAAACAATATGGCGACGACTCGTTGGCCGTGGTGCAGAATACCCCCTACCAATTGATCAAGGATGTTTATGGCATCGGCTTCAAGACGGCCGATAAAATCGCCCAAGCGCTGGGGATGGCCCAAGATGATCCCGGACGGATAGAAGCGGGCGTGGCCTATACCCTTAATAGAATGGCCGAGGAAGGGCATGTCTACGTGCCCCAAGAGGAGCTGGAACCGGAGGCGTCTGAGATCCTGGCCGTCGATGTGGAGAAAGTCAACAATGTCATCGAACGGCTGGAGGGGAAGGAGCTGATCAGGCGGGAGACGCTAACCTATGAGGTAGATGATCCGTCGAAGGGGGGTGACGCGGTCCGAGAAGAACGCGCGGTCTATTTGACGCCCTTCTACTTTTCGGAAGTGGGCGTCTCGAGGCGGTTACAGCGATTAATTGAGCACCCGACCAGCCGGCTAGCTGGCCTGGGGCGTCAAGGTGTTCAGGCCAGGATATTGATTCCCGACGCCGGTGGTGGCGACCAGCCTTTGATCCCTGATCTTGGCGAACCAATCGAACTAACGGACAAGCAGAAAGAGGCCGTAAGAACGGCTTTGACGAACAAGGTTACCATCCTGACGGGTGGTCCAGGAACTGGCAAGACGACGACGCTGCGCGCGCTTCTGGACCTATTGGATCAGAACAGGTTAACCTACGCCTTGGCCTCGCCTACAGGCAGAGCGGCTAAACGCCTGGCTGAGGCGACCGGAAGACCGGCGAAGACGATTCACCGGCTTCTGGAGTTCAATCCCGGCGAAGGGTTTGGCCGGGACGAAGACAATCCACTTGGCGTCGATGTGGTGGTCATCGACGAAGCGTCGATGCTGGATTTGATCCTGACCAACCACCTGCTCAAGGCTGTCGATTTCGACAGCCACCTGGTGCTTGTTGGGGATGTCGACCAGTTGCCGTCGGTGGGCGCGGGTGACGTACTCCGGGACCTCATCGACTCCGGCGTCACCGCCGTCGTCCGGCTGGAGATCATCTTCCGCCAGGCGGCCGGCAGCCTGATCATTCGCAACGCTCACCGCATCAACCAGGGCTTAATGCCAGAGACGCCCAAGGATGCCGCTGATTTCTTTTTGTTCGTCAAGCAAGAGCCCGTCGAAGCGGCCGAGTTATTGGTGGACATCGTAGGAAAGCGCATTCCCCATAGATTCGGCCTGGATCCATTCGACGACGTCCAAGTGATCAGCCCGATGTACAAGGGCGCAGCCGGCGTCTCCAACTTGAACGGGTTGCTTCAGCAAAGCTTGAACCCGCCCGGCAAAAAAGCCGAGCGACGGCTGAGCGGTCAGGTCTTTCGTACCGGCGACAAGGTGATGCAGACGGTCAATAACTACGACAAGAACGTCTACAACGGGGACATCGGCCGGATTACTGAGCTCGACACCCTCCAGCAGACCATGACCGTCAATATCGACGG
>JBARZW010000047.1:0-15889 GCA_049650305.1 Promineifilaceae bacterium (SeqCode) | reverse complement strand
TGGATCCTCCACGATAGCCTGTTTGAATATGGCGAGTTGGCGCAGGTGAACAGTGGGGGAGCAACTCTCTATATTGAGGCAGACCAACACTATTATCTTCCGGCTGGAACGATGGTAGTCGTCGTCTCGAAACGCGCGCCATATGCGAAAATCCGAGTTACGAAGGCGGCGATAGGCGTTGAAGATAGCGCCTCCATCACTCCCTCTCCTGAGCCGCCACCGATCATGGCAACTGTTGATGGATGGGCATGGAAACGATACCTAGTCACAGTCGGCAATCAAGCGGTAATCGGCTCTCATGGAGTAAACGTACGAGCAGGACCTGAGAGATCTGCTCCCAATGTGGGCATGGTAAAGGCCGGGAGCACTGTCAGTTTACTTGGACCAGCCAGTGGTCAATTTAGACCAGTACGTGTTCGGCGCAACGACTTTATAGAACCGGTAGGCATTCCTGATCCACCACCGCAGCTAGGCAAACTACCTCCTGTGGACGGCTACTTCGGTTGGGTCTTAACCCAATACCTGAGCCCTCTTGAAGGCCAATTGGCCTTGACCGCCAGATTTGGCGTTAATCTTAGGAATCGACCGGACGAGGAAGGACAAAACATAGGTTTGGTCAAAGCCTTCGCCACCGTGCGAATCGCCGGTCAGACTTCGAATGGGTATACGCCGGCTTTGATCCGCACAGAGGATGTCATTAATGTGGTCGATCCCCTGCCAGATTTGGCATTACCCGATCCGTTGCCTCCCCAAAAGCCCGTGCCTGTCAAACCCGTCCCAGATGACGTTACCATACCGGGCTGGTCGTTCACAAATGGGCTGGCGATTATGGGAAATACAGCGCGTATCGCCACTCATGGCGGCAACCTGAGGAGTGAACCACGCCGCGACGCCAAAAAAATCGGTCATATTCCGCCTGACTCGGTAGTTGTCATCACTGGTCCTCCCCAGGGTGAATATACCCCAGTCAGGATTTGGGAGAAGATTCTCAAACCACCAATTTCGGATGAGGAGGACAGGGATCCTGATTCGATCATTCTGGGTCAGGCGCGAATCGGGCTACATGCATCGGCCGATCCCGACATCTCCGAGGAAGAGCACAGGGAGTTTGCTAATCTTCGCCCGGGAATAATTAAGGTGCTATCGATGCATAGCGCAGACGACATCGCTCGTCTGGCGGCAGCGAATAAGGATGCCCACTGGATCGTTCGCGCGTTTCTCTCTTTTGGCGGCCGGCATATCACGCCGGGCCAATTCGTGAATGATACGATTAAAGACGTCCGCCGTGCCTTGGATCAGCTGAGCGGTCGAAATGTAGTGGTAGAACTGCACAATGAGCCAAATGTCATCAAGGAGGGACTGGGAAGCAGCTGGTCTGATGGCGATGCTTTCGAGAAGTGGTGGCTGGATCTCCTAGGGAAGTATCGGCGCGCGATGCCCGACGTGCGTTTTATCTACCCGGGTCTCTCATCTGGAAGCAGTGTAACCGGGGTAAAGATGGACCATATCCAATTTCTTGAGGCCAGTCGCGCGGCCGTTGAGGCGGCCGATGGGATCGGAGTGCATTTGTATTGGTCCCAGGTATACAGCATGAACAAGGCCCTGGCTGTTTTGGATGATTTCTCCAGCCGATTTCGAGATCATCCTATCTGGATCACCGAAGCCGGAAGGACAGGCCCGGAGATATCGCCTGAGAAAACGGCTGAGGAGTATTTACGCTTCTGGCAAAATCTCCAGAGACGTTCAAATGTTCGGGGCGTGACCTATTTCGTCGCGTCAGCTACCGATCCTGATTTTGCCTCGCAGGTATGGGTGGGGCGGGGAATCGCTGAGATTATCGGCAGGCGTTGAGTTCGCACCAACATCTAGCCACCGACTAGTTGCAAGAACCTTTGATCCTTATGCAGGGACTCCAGATCGGGATCCCGGCGCGCCCACTCCAATTGGACCTGGTGTTTCTCTAGAGCGGTATTCAGAAGAGTTAGTGCCTCCTCTTGATTTCCGGCGATGGCCTCAAGGCAGGCTCGATTGTACTCAGTTTCTTGAGCGATCAGCCCTCTAGCTATGCCAATATGGTTCTCATATTCTGCTCCCTGACCCATCTTGCGGTACAAGCCTGCCAGAGAACCGCGCGATAATGCGTCCTCAGGATCGAGCTCTACAGCCCGCTGATATGCCTCAAGAGCCTTATCACTTTGCCCATTGGCGTTGTAGACATCGCCAAGATTAGCATAGGCCGTCGAATCATTAGGCTCAAGCCGCGCCGCCTTCTGGTATGTCTTCATCGCCTCTTGCCAATTTCCGGAGTCACGATATAGATTTCCCAGTCCAAGATATGTGCCGGCATCGTTAGGATCATAGCCCTGAGCCTGCTCGTAGGCTTTCATCGCCTCGTCTTTTCTTCCGAGGTCTGCATAGATATCCCCGAGACCGCGAAAGGCATTCACATCGGCCGAGGTGAATCTCGTCGCTCGTTCAAAGGCGCTCAAAGCGTCGAACGGTCTTTTCAAGGCTCTGTATACATTTCCAAGTCCAACATAGGGAGCGGCCCGCTGGGAGTTCAAGTTAATGGCTCGTTGGTAGGCGGCAATCGCCTCATCGATTCTTCCGAGCTTGAAGTAAACGTCACCCAGGCCTGATCTCGCCGCCGGATCTCTTGGATCGAGGCTAATAGCTTTTTGGTAGGCCGATAAGGCGTTCTCCAACTGACCGAGTCTGGTGTAGATTCCACCAAGACCTGTGTGGATAGTCGAATAGTCCGGATCTTGTTTTAAGGCTTGTTTATAGGCTCTAAGCGCCTGTTCGTCCCTGCCCAGTTTTGCGTAGACGTTCCCGAGCCCGGCGAGCGCAGAGCCGTTCTGAGAATCGAATTCAAGCGCATGTTGGTAGGCTTCAAGGGCTTTCTCAACTTCGCCTTGTTCTAAATAGACCGATCCGAGCCCACTGTTGACCCATGAATCGGACGGCGTCAAAGCCCTGGCTCTCTCATAAAGATCCTGGGCTTCATCAATCCGACCAGAATTCAGGTACAGACGCCCGAGGCGGTCGTAGGCCTGGGGATCGTGAGGAGCCAGTTTGAGCGCGTGCTGGTAGGCGGTTATCGCCTCGCCTGGTCGTCCAAGATCGGCATACACGGTCCCAGCACCGAAATAGGGCGCTGCGTAATCGCCTTGTCGCTCCAGCGCGTGCTGGTAGGCAACCAGGGCATCGTAAGTCCGTCCCTGATCGCGCTGGATATTACCAAGACGATAGTAAGCGGCCGCATACTCGGGATCGATCTTTAGCGCCTCCTGGTAGGTTGCCACTGCCTTTTCGATCTCTCCTTGAGCATGAAAGACGGCGCCTCGGCCGGTATAGGCCGCCGCATCCTTCGGATCCTTCACAATCGCCTCATTGTAGGCCCGCAAAGCCTCCTCGTTCCGGCCGAGTTCTCGATTTGCGTCTCCAACCATACAGAACAACTCGGCTGACTCGATATCCAGCCCCTTTGCCTGCTCGGCGGCCTCTAATGCATCCTCATAGTGGTGCAGAACGAGGTTGGTTTTCCCTAAGCTAAAGAAGACCGCTCCGTTGTCCGGATCTAGCTCGATGGTGTGGCGGTATGCAATAGCCGCCTCTGGCAACCTTCCCAATTTAGCAAGGCTTTGAGCCATACCAAGATAGACCGGCGCCAGTGCCGTATCCAGCTCAACTGCGCATTGGTAGGCCTCCACGGCAGCCTCTGGCTGGTTGAGTTCCCGGAATGCGTCGCCTAAACCTGCATAAGCCTGAGCCGACATGGGATCCAGGTCGACAGCCTGCCGGTAAGCGGCCTCGGCCTCCTCAAATTTCTGCAGGGCGATGAGGGTCCCGCCTAAACCTACCTGAACATCGACATCATTCGGATCCATTTCGGCAGCCCTGCGGTAGGCTTTGAGTGCACGATCGGCATCACCTTGGGCTGCGCAGGTTTCAGCCACACCTTTTAGGGCGACCAGATCCGTTGTATCAAGGCTTAGCGCTTGCCAATAGGAAGCCAGAGCTTTCTTAAGTCTTCCTAATGCACTTTGGACATAGCCGAGACCTATGTACGATCTTGTTTGTTCAGGGCTTAACTCAACAGCCCGCTGATAGGCTCCCATAGCCTCGTGATACTGATTTCTGGACCGGTAGACGTCTCCCAACCCATTCAAAGCTTCTAGATTACTTTCATCTTCTTTTAGGACCTGTAAATAAGCGTTAATGGCGCCATCGTACCGTCCCAGCGCCCGGTATATATCGCCGAGGTCTACAAGAGAAACCGCCTCCGGATCTAAATCCAGCGCCTGCTCGTAGGCTACCAGAGACTCTTCAGGTTGGTTGGTTTTGTAGTGGATCAGCCCAATTCCGTGATAGGCCGATGCCATCTGAGGTTCGATTGAAAGCGCCTTATGATAGGAATCCATCGCCTCGTCGTTTTGATCAAGGGCGGCATAAGCATCACCCAGACCTTTGTAGACCTGGGAGTTCTGACTATCGTAGCCTAGCGCTGTTTGGTAGACCGAGAAGGCATCATCATAACGACCGGTAGCCACATACGCATCCCCAAGACCGCGATATGGATCGACCCTTTCTGGGGCGTAGCTCGCCGCTTTCTGAAATGCGTCTTCTGCCTTATCATATTTACCCAGGGCTAGATAAACATCTCCTAAACCGATGTAAGCGTCTGCATCGTCTGGGTTCTCCCGGATAGCTTGCTTGTAGGCTAGTAGTGCGGCGTCATATCGACCGACGACCTGGTATTGGTCGCCAAGCACACGATATGCGAGGGGCGAGTCCGGATCGATCTCCAAGGCCCGCTCAAAAGAGTTCACAGCATCTTCTGGTCTGCCCATTCTAGCCCGAAGGGCTCCGATTGCGGCGTGAGGGACTGCCCAATCCGATCGAATAGATGAGGCTTCCTCCAATGCCGATTCCGCTGAACCTAGATCGCCTACGGCCATTCTGGCTTCTCCCAATCCCAAGAGCGCTCGCGCGTCCCTAGAATTGATGGCCAAAGCCTGCTCATAGGTAGCGATTGCTTCCTGGTGTTGTTGCAAACTTTTTTGAATATCACCAAGGCCTGTGTGCGCATCGACATCAGCTGCGTCAAGTTCCACGGCTAGCTGGTAGGCTGCCAGAGCCTCGCTGGTTTGACCTAAGTGCCGGTATACAGAGGCTAAGCCACGATGGGCCTGGGCTTGCCTGGGATTGAGTTCCAAGGACTGCCTAAATTCGTCCATAGCCTGGTCATAGTGCCCTTGGGAGGTCAACACTTCGCCAACCTTGTTGTGCGGAGCAGGCCATTTGGGTCTCAATTCCATCGCCTTCTTGAAGGCCTCAAGTGCTTCTTCAAGCCGGTCGCTTCTCTGGTAGACAGTGCCAATGCCTAGATAGGCCGACGGATGATCCACATCAAGCTCCAGAGCACGTTCGTAGGCGGCAAGCGCCTCATCACTCTGGTTGAGGCGAAGGAAGGCTTCTCCGGTACCGATGTGTGCCTCCACATAATAGGGATCACTTTTCTTGGCCTGTTCAAACGCCTTAATCCCATCGTGGGGCTTATTAAGAGTGACGTATACGTTGCCGAGCCCGGTATAGGCGACCGGATCCTTCAGATTGATCGCCAACGCTTTCTGGAAAGTCTCAACTGCCTCGCCGGTTCTGCCCAAATCACAATAGACCGACCCTAGCTTGTTGACCGCACTCGAATCCTCAGGATGCTTCTCAATTATCTCTTTGTAGGCTTCAATAGCCTCGATTTGCTTGCCTTGCGCGCGAAGTAAATCGCCTAAGCCTTCGAGTGCATTGCTATTGTCCGGATCTAGCACGAGAGCCTTATCGATAGTTTCTTTGGCCTCATCAAAATGGCCATGTTCAGTGTAAAGCCGGCCCAGGCTAATCAGAGGCGTGGGATTATCTGGGTTGTGCTGGATAGCCTGGCGGAAGGTCATGATGGCCTGGCGGTAGTGCCGGAGACGAACCAGGGCTTCACCCAGCCCGTCAAAGGCATCCGAAAACTCCGAGTCGAGGCTGATGGCGTTCTCAAACGCCTCTCTTGCGGCGTTGGGCATATTGAGCCGGAGATACACATCGCCAAGACCTTTGTACGGTCTAGCATCCGTCGAAGATAGCTCGTGCGCTCGTTGATAGGCGTCAATGGCTTTCTTATATTGGTTGTTGGCCACATAAGCATTTCCGAGACCGATATGAGCTTCTAGATCGGTTGGATCGATCTCAATCGCCCGGCGATAGGCCAGAACCGACTTCTTGAGAGCGCCCTGCTTCTGGTATATCAACCCCAATCCACGATAAGCGCCCACATGACCGGAATCGATACTTGTTGCCTGCTCAAGGGCAGCGATGGCCTCGCTGTAGCGCCCCATTGCCCCTAGCGCATTGCCCAAACCGGCGTAGGGACCTGGCTGGCCCCCGTTTATGCTTGCTGAGTCCAGGTAGGCACTGCGAGCTTCGTCATAACTGCCAAGGGCAAGATAGATATCCCCCAGGTTCTCCAACGAAACATCAAATTCTGGATCGATACTTTTGGCCGTTTCGTGTGCTTCAAGAGCTTTCAAATATTGTCCATCTGCCTTATAGACCTTTGCCAATCGATCGTAGGTATCTGCTTTCCTGAAACCGAGGGCAATGGCTTGTAGGTAGGCCGAAATCGCTTGACTGTTTCTATTGGCATCCGCGTGAATGTCTCCCAATCCAACATATGCTTCTGCGGCGTTCGTATCTAGTTCGATTGCTTGCTCGAAGGCCGCTAGCGCGGCTTCCGGTTTGCCCGCCGCCTTATATACCATACCCATGCCGGCGTAAGGCAGAGCGTAATCTGGATTTAGCTCCATAGCTTGCCGATAAGCGGCAATAGCTTTATCGGTCTCTCCTAGGCTGCGGCGCGCATCACCAATACCATTGAAGACCGAAGCCTGGTTCGTTCCCAATGATTTTGTCCTCTCAAATGCGGCTAGCGCATCAGCTGGACGCCCCATGGTCAGGTACATGTGGCCTAGCCCAACATGGGCCACAACGTAGTCACCATCCTTTTCAATCGCCCGTTCGTAAGCCGCAATCGCCTGCTCAGGTTGGCTATCTGCCCTGTGAATCTCTCCTAGGCCGCCATGACTCCGGGCTGAGGATGGATCAAGCTTGAGGGCTTCGTCGAACGCCTTTCGAGCTTCATCGTGCTGATTTAGCGCTGTGTATAGGGAGCCCAATGTGTTGTATGCGGCAACGAGACTTGGATTGATCTCTATCGCTTTCTGCAGCGCGCTGATAGCTTCTTTGTTCTTTCCGGCCGCGCTTAAATTGACGCCGAGTAGATACCAGGCATAAGATTTCTCAGGGGTCCAGGCCAATACTTTGCGGAGGATCCGGTCAGCGTCAGGGCTATAAGACGGCGTATAGCGATCGGCCGTCCAGATCAGGCGCCGTGCTACCATTGAATAACCATCAGCGAGCTGCTCCTGAAGTAATACACCTTGTTCAGGTAATGTAGCTCCAAGCTGCTCGTACATATAGAGGGCTTCTTCGGCTTGCCCAGTGTTTAATAGTTGGTTCGCCCGGTACAATTGTAGAACGGCTTTGCGTTCGGCGGCGTTGTTGCCATCAAGCCATCCGCGTTCTTCCAAGCGCGATAATACCTGGATCAGAGTCTCGGATTCCACTGAGGATCGGTCGAGGACCTTGTATAGCCGTTCGGTGTTATCGCTAAGTCCTCGCCACTCCTCGACTATCTTCACCAATCCTTCTTTTAGGTAGTGGTTGTAGGCCAAGCCTTCCACGTATCGAGGGATGATCCAGTGCCAGGCTTCGCTCTCGTCCAGCCAAAATAGATAGTGGGCCATAGCGATGGCGGCCTTTACCCAGTTGTCATCCTGACAGCGATCCTCTAAACGTGGTAGCTCGGCCTCATACCCCTCGATACGAGCATGCAACGCTTCCACCACTCGCCTGTTCAAACCACGCACCCGATCACTGGTGCGCCGAACCTCTGATTGTAGATAATCCCGAAAGAAGATGGCCGGTGTATCGTGAAGACGAGCCCTATCGGCGTGCACTGAGACGTAGTCTCGTTCAAGCCTCCGGAGTAAAGCCTCGAGGTCGAATGGCGTTTCATCGTCCGGTCGAAGCATGGCACGGAGCAAGTCGACATCTCCCTCTGCCAGGGTAAGGGCAAATAGCGCTTGCTTATCCGCCTCGGCCACCACATGCTGCATATAGCGGTCGGTCATTCTCTGAACAATCTGGCTTCCGGCGTTGGCGTCATTGATATCACCGACAATCTCTTCGAACGAAGCGCCAGTTTTCCAAATATCCGCGGCCTCTTTTACGGCGAGAGGAATGCCTCGTGTGACGCGGCTGATAGAGTCTACTTGCAGATCTGTCAATCTCTCTCTGGGCCTTGTCTCTTCTCCCTCGTCTGTTTCTGTTATTCCAATTGCCGGTCTTTTGTCGGCCACCGCAGCATCAAGATATGTTCGTATGTCTTCAATAGAAAGGGGAAGCATGTTGTAGGCTAATAGGCGGCGAGGTGTATCATCGGCGTAACCCTTGAAGTAGTTGGAACCGAACTGGCGGCTCTGAACCAGGTCATTTCTGCCACTGACAATCCACATTACTCTGGGACCGGCCGCGCGTATCACCGACCTGACCCAGATGTCCACGCGGTCGACGATTTCGTAAGTGTCGAGTACGACGATGAGGTGTTGGCGCTTTGCGACCCGCTCTAAACCACGAGCAAGAGCCAATGCCAATTGCTCGTTAGGATTCAGAAAATAATCGTAGTGATCGGGTTTGAGGTGAACACGAAGTTGGGTTTCGATCGCCTGGGCGATCTTGCCAGCCTGTTCCGCTCCTACCTTGATACCCGCATCGAGGAAGGCTTCAACCACCTCCTCACCGGCCTCACCGATAACTGGAATCCGCGTGCGGACGATCTTGGAGAGGGCATCGACGCTTAGACTGCGGAGAATGGCCAGCTCATCCCAATCGTTGTCGCCGGTGATAGTCTCGGCCACCTTCTTTGCCGCCATCTCCCTTTTGGCGATTGCTTTTCGATACGCGGCCAATTGGCGACCCCACTTTTGCCTGATCGCAGCGGCATGGATTACCCTGAACACAGACTCCGGACTTATCTGGCGCCTACCCACCTGCAGCCCCGGAAATTTCTTGCGTTCATCCTCCCAATCTATCCAGAGAGTATTGAACTTTCCTGTAAATGATGTTTCCTTCTGGGCGATATCTCGGAAGCGTTTAGCTAATGTTGTCTTTCCGCTACCACCATCCCCGTAGAGAAGGCAAACGTACGGTAGGTTCTCTTTGGGTGGTCGGTCCAACAACTCGGCAAGGGCAGCGCGAAACTGCTTTTGTTCCTCGACCCGCCCGACGAAAAGTTGGTTATCGACGGTTATGGCCTGTCCGGGCATCATATTCTCCCTCTGCAGCAAGGCGATCGTTAAGCCAAGGTTGGTCACGCGACCGAGGTCGCTGACCGGATCTGAAAACCCAAGCTTGGAGACGGCCTTGCAATTGGCGCGAGCACCGTTATATGCGATTGTCGGTACTTCTAGACGAAAATAACGATCTTACAATACAGGGAATAAGGTACCATGTCAATCAAACCAAGGTCCCAGATGCAGCATCTGTGCCCTCCGAACTATTGACATGCTCTACCCCCTGATGTATTGTTGCTACGAAATCATGTAGAAGTACCAAAACCGAAGAATTTTTGCTGCTCATAAGTCGTTGGTTGGCGTAAGATGCGCCCAATCGACGGCTCATTTATCGACGGCCAGGATAAGCTGACTTGGTCAACGACCGTTGACCTAGTCAGCCGTTGACTCCGTCAGCAGTTGACGCCGTCAACGAGAAATGGCCACGCACTATTAGAGGGGTGATAGAATGCAGAGAGCACCAGAATTAGACAACCTCGCCACCATTCGAGTTATCGGTGTGGGTGGTGGTGGCAGCAACGCCGTTAATCGAATGATCGAAGCTGGGCTGCGAGGAGTGGAGTTCGTTGTGTTGAACACCGATGCCCAGGCCTTGATTCTATCAAATGCTCCAACTCGCATTCGCCTCGGTGAAGAGGTGACTCGAGGTCTTGGCGCCGGTGGAGATCCCGAAATTGGAGAGAAAGCAGCGACTGAGTCTCTCGATGACATCTTTCAGGTCGTAAAAGGCGCTGACATGGTGTTCGTCACTGCTGGAATGGGTGGCGGCACCGGAACGGGTGCCATATCGGTCGTGGCCAGAGAGGCCCGAGAACAGGGCGCTCTTACCATTGGTGTTGTGACCAAGCCTTTCTTCTTCGAGGGAAGCAAGCGAGCAGCGGTGGCGGAGGCCGGGATCGAGAAGTTGCGCGAAGAAGTCGACACGCTCGTCGTGATTCCAAATGATCGTCTTTTAGAATTAACCGACCGGAGAATGGTCCTTACCCAGTCGTTTGCCCTGGCAGATGACTTCCTTCGTCAAGGCATACAGGGTATCAGCGAGCTGATAACGGTTCCGGGCATCATCAATCTTGATTTCGCCGATGTGAAAGCGATCATGGCTGAAGGTGGTGCAGCACTAATGGCAGTAGCCCAGGCCGAAGGGGAGAACAGAGCGCAAGTCGCTGCCGAGCAGTCAATTCACTCGAATCTCCTGGACATTACCATTGACGGCGCGAAAGGAATCTTGCTAAACGTGACAGGTGGGCCAGATCTCAGCTTGTTTGAAGTATACGAAGTGGCGTCAATAGTTCGCGAGACGGCCCATCCCGATGCCAATGTTATATTTGGTGCCGTTATCGACGAAGCCATGACCAACAAGATGAGAGTGACGGTAGTCGCCACTGGATTCGAGCGCCATGAAAGACGCCAACACTTTGTGGAGCGCCGGGAGATAAAGGAAGATCCCCCCCGGGCCAGCGACACGAAGGCAGATTTATTACCAATCACGTCAGTACAAAGCGCGTGGGGAAATAAGAGATTCTCCTCAAATGATCTCGCAATTCCGGCATTTCTCCGCCGACGCTAATAAGGTTTATGACCAGTGCGTGACGTGTGGTTTATCATCTACATCCCCTCTGCATGCTCCCTCTGTCTCAAGACAGAGGGAGCAATCCCTTATCTGCAGAGAGATATGGGACTTAGCGCACCATTTGGGTATGTAGCTGATCGATCGTCGAACGAGTGATTTGATGGAGAGGAGAAGTCGAACACATTGCCAGGCGCGTATTCGCGTCGTTGGCGTTGGAGGAGGGGGGATATCGGCCGTTAACAGGCTTGTCGATTCGGGCATCTTCGGCGTTGATTTCATCACCGTAGACTCGGACATCGACACCCAGCGAGATTCCAGAGCACCGGTGCATATTTGCATCGGCGATGAGTATGCCGGCAAGTGTGGGCTTAGTGGTAGCGTCGAGGGTGGAAGGCGTGCAGCAGAAGGCGTCGCCGAGGTTTTATTTGATGCCCTCTCAGGTTCCGACCTGGTGTTTATTATTGCAGGTTTGGGAGGCGGAACGGGCTCAGGGGCGGCGCCTACTGTTGCCGAGGTAGCGAAGCGGCTTGACGCGGTAGTTGTCGGCATTGTGACCTATCCTTTCAACTTCGAAGGCGAGAAGCGGATCGCGGCGGCCGAGACCGGAGTCACAAGGCTGAAGGGCTGCACCGATACGCTAATCGTCGTACCTAATGACCGCGTGCTACAAATGGCCGGGGGCTCGATCGGATTCCACGAAACATATCGTCATGCCCATGACATCTGGCACCAGAGCGTACAGGGAATCAGCGATCTCGTGAATCGATCTGGTCTTATAAATGTTGACTTTGCCGACGTGCGGGCGATCATGTCTGAAGGGGGAGGGGCTGTAATTGCCACTGGACAGGGCTATGGCCATGAGCGGGCACGGGACGCCGCACTCCGAGCGACTCGGTCTAACCTACTGGGCATCACGATAGACGGAGCGCGAGGCCTGCTGTTCAACGTTGTCGGAGGATCGGACTTAAGCCTGTTAGAAGTAGAAGAGGCAGCTGCCACTATAACCAGGCGAGCACATCCCGAGGCAAACGTGATCATCGGCGCATCCATCAACGAGGCGCTGGGGGATGAAGTCCGCATCACGGTTGTGGCTACCGGTTTTGGTGTATCCGGACTGAAACCCGATCTCAGCGACAGAAAGAGCCAGCTACCTAAACGATTAAGCATATCGGCTCTATCTACCTCCCTGGTATCTCACTAATTGGCGGCTGCCCGTCGCAGACGAAAGAACAAGGCGATGACGCCTCCCTTTTACCCCATATGTTTGGTCACAGTGCCCTGAATCGAGCCGCAAGAAGAGAGCGGCTCGGAAACACCCCCCAGATGACAAAAGCTGAATTCGAATTGTTACAGGACGGCGATCGCCTCCGCCAATGCATGCCGCCATTCAGGCTGGTTGAGCTTGGACCATAGGTTGGAGAAATCGGCGACAAGAGCTTCCAGATCGCCGGTATTTTTCTGGCGATAGAGTTCCAAGAATGGCGATAGGGCCGGATCATCCACATTCGCCATTAAATCCAGTGCGATTCGAGCGTCGTTCATGTCGCCGAGATGGGTCAAAATTCGCTTCAACGATGACAACGCAGCCGCGGCGGTGGGTCCTAAGACAGGTAGGAAAAACTCGATCGAATATCGCAGTTCCTTGCATTGGATACGCAGCGAGTGATGCTCCTCCAAGGAGGCGCCTTTGATATAACCTTCATAAACACGCACGGCGGCCGCTTTCTGATAGAGAATAATCGGCGCGGTATAGCGTGTCTTGAGTGGTATGGTAGGTTCGGTCCAGGATATCGCATCTCTACCGGCCGAATGAGCGAACTCGTCGAAATCCTGGATAAGCCTCTGGTATTTGCCTTTCGCCATATACTCGCGAACGTTTTCGTTTGCCTTGTTCTGAGCTGCCCTCCAGTATTCGCCAAAAGCTGCCATGGACTGTCGCTCGAGATCACCCATGAAACCGGCATTTTGAACCTCATTCTGATATCTCTCGAAGTTGATCTGGAATACGGCGATATCTCGGGAGCGCCCTAGGTGGCGCATAAACTTTCTGAACCGTTTTCCATAGGCTCGTAACACACCTGGTTCATAATAGGGTTCAAAGACTCGAAAAGAAGTTCGCAAACGCCGGCAAGTTTTCCGTGTTTCATGAATGCTAAACACGTCCATCTCAAGGCGAAGATCCGGTTCGTGGGACTGGGCCTTCTCAATCAAGGTAGCCATTACCCTTCTCCCAACCTCGGCAAGGGGATCATCAGGCGAAAACGGCTGCGGCCGAGAGAATATTGGTGGCGGGAACAGGTTCAATCGTTCTCGATTAAACACGCGAAGAAATTGCCGTACGCGCCCAACTGGTATGTTCAACTCAGCGGCGATAGATTCGGCTGAGGCACCTCCGTCGGCTAATAGGACAATCTGCACACGCTTTCGATAAGCCATTCCCGGCTGGCTGCGATCGATATAGGATTGCAGCAGCCCCTTCTCTTCCTGAGTTAACATGGCCTCATTATAGCAAAAGCTACCGGCATCTGCTCAGATGGAAACCTCCATGGCCTAGAAGGTGGGCGCACTCTATGGTGCTTCAGAAAAATGTCATGTAGAATTCATCTTCAACTGTGGAATCACATGGGAGAAAGATGGTGAACCAGAGCGTTGAATCAATCGAACAGGAGGGCGCGAGACATCAGGAGACGCTTGAGCGGATACGAAGTGGCTTAGCTACTAAGGTGAGAATATTGGCAAGCCATGATAGCTGCCCGACCTGTGAAATCCTTGAAGGCGCGTACGAATTCGACGAGGTTCCAGCTCTACCGTTGGTGGGGTGCTCTCACCCGAGGGGATGCCGTTGCCGCTATGAACCGGTCCTAGATCGTTTCGGACCTTAAAGGGTAATCCTGACTCTGTTTCATTGAACTCTTGAACGAATAAAATGGCCCTGGTTGCGCTGCTTCACTCCAATCTGCCCAATCGGGAACAAGGGAGCCATCAACCGAGGGGAGCCAGATGATGTCTATACGGATTTTCCAAATCGCCATCCTCTTTTCATGCCTGTTGCTGGTTGCTTGTGGAGCCAGCGCATCGCCTTCCTTCGCGGATCCTGCTCTCGTACAAGGCGAACGGGTGTTTAGGAGGGAATGTACGATATGCCATTCCATGAAATCCGGTGAAACTGTCGTTGGTCCTTCGCTAGCAGGAATAGCAACACGCGCCGCAACACGGTTAGAGGGCTTGGATTCCCGCGAGTATATTCAGCTCTCAATCATAAAACCGAGCGAATATGTTGTCGATGGTTTTGTAGACCAAATGCCCTCAGGTTTCGGAAAGTCCTTGAGTGAGGACGAGCTCGATGGGATTATCTCGTACTTGTTGACCTTGGAATGAGCCTCAGCCGATACCCAGGTAATCCCAGATAATCTATCGGTCTCTAGATTGACGAGCGCGTCGCGCCCCCGTCAAACATCAATCCATGCCCGTGGATGTACGAAGAAGCTGGGGATGCCAGCCAGGCGACGGCCCGTCCGAACTCCTCCACGTCTCCCATCCGGCGCAGCGGGATGGTGGCGGCAATTACCTCTGCTTCCTGAGCGATGTCTGTCCCCCTGTCTGCGGCTCTGTTCTTCAGCAACTGCTCGACGCGCTCGGTCCAGGTAAAGGTAGGATTGATGGTGTTTATCCGAATTCCTTGGGGACCAAATTCGTTGGCTATAGACTTCAACAGGCCGATAACAGCCATCCGCATGGAGTTCGACAGTATGAGCTTGTCGATCGGCTGACGGACCGAGATTGACTCAATGGCTATGATGTTTCCTGAGCCTTGTCCCAAAATCAGTGGAATTACCTCATAGCAGAGCCGAACCACGCTCATGAGGGTGAGCTGGATCCCTTCTTCCCAATCTGATAGCGAGAGATCAAGGAAGTTTCCCGGTGTGGGACCACCTGTATTTTCAACCAGGATATCGATACGACCGAATTGGTCGACAGTGCGATGGACCATTCTTTCAATATTCGCCTGAACGGTAACGTCGGCTCGCACGGGAACGACCTCGGAGCTGGATTCACCTTGTATTTCTGAAGCTGCCGTTTCAAGAGCGTCGCTCCGGGCGCACATAACTACGTGGGCTCCTTCTCGGGCAAGTTGGCACGCTGAGGCCTTTCCCAATCCTTTCGAAGCCGCGGTCACCAGAGCCACCTTGCCAACCAACTGTAAATCCATATCCAATGCCTCCGGATGAGTTTCGTAGCTACGAATTGCAAAAACCAAAGAATGAGATCCAGCAATCGTGGATCGTTGTCCAGAATATCATGGCCATATAGTTAACAAATCTGTTCGATATCAACCGGACCGGCCGAACGAGCCGGCTGGATGCTGTGCAGTATATCACCCATATAAGGGCTCTCAACGCGCCACAGATAGATCGAGCGCTGACGAAGTTTAGATGCATTCACTCATCTTAAATGGTATCATCCCCGCCATCGTTATGTGCCGGCTTTCGCGTTCCAGCGTCGACGTGCTGACCATGAATATACCAACCTCATTCTTGCGAGGACTGCACCGCTGGTTAGTTAGCGGAGCCATGAACTGACAATTCCCGAGAGGTACACAAAATGAAGCGAGTTACCCTATTTTTCATGTTGCTGGTCGCTTTGTCGGGCTTGGTCTTAGGTCTGGCCATCACTGAAACCCCTGCCGCCGAAGGTCCGGATTTTGACACTGATTTTGTTGTCGTCCGTGCCTACTTCGATGATGATGCTATGTTGGCTCCAGTAACAGCCTGGCAAGAGCCATGGGAAATCGATCGCGACGAGGGCTTCATCGTGCTGTCGGCCACACCATCAGAATATGAGTGGCTGCTGTCACTTGGTT
>JBARZW010000046.1:0-2292 GCA_049650305.1 Promineifilaceae bacterium (SeqCode) | reverse complement strand
TACGTCTCCAGGAGTGAATGCAAACCATTTGGGTTGGTTAGCACCGGTACGCTGAGGTAGGTGGCAGCAGTCTTGCATGTGTTTGGTAGATCTCGTCCCATCACATTTGGAATAGATACAGAATTGCGCATGCGACTTAACCGTCAATCCTTAGTTGGCCCTCTCCGCCTGATGACCCAGCTAACAAAGATGAAAATACCGACGATGATCCAGATGAGCCGCGCCCACCAGCGCGAGTCGCTCGCCGCCAGGCCAGCGCATATCAGGATTAGCCCAAGAGTGATAACCACATCATACCTGGGAGTTCTAAGTCGCTGCAACACCGGGATTTTAGCCAAATACGCTTCGTAATAGCTGTAACTCCAAGCAGCCAGCAACAGTGCAAGCCCAAAGATCCAAAGCATGTTTGAACCTAACTGCCAATAGTCGAACACGCTATTCACCTTCCAAGGGTGCATCTTCAACAGTGTTTGACAGCTTCGATGCGAACTGCTCTGGACGAGAGAGTCGCTCCATCGCAGCGAGCAGACCAAGCATTATCCACAAAATCAATCCCGGTTTAGATCCGAGGGCTAGGGCGTCCGTCATGCCATAGACATGAAAGGCCACCAGTGAGGCCAGCAACCCGATAGATAGAGGTCGTAGCTCTGAGTCTTGTTTTGCGGTGCGCCACCCTCCTGTGAAGGCGATGATCAGGATCGATAGATAGGCGATGAGACCGGGCAGCCCTGTATCAAGGCCCATCTGAAGGAAAATATTGTGCGCATGGGCAATATCAGAGCCTGGCTGAACATCTATAGGGTATAGGCGGTGGACTACCTGCCGAAAGGTCCCTAGTCCGGTGCCTGTAAAAGGAAAGTCCTGGATCGCAACGAGAGCCCACTGCCATACTTCGAAGCGAAAATTGATTGTGCCCAGGTTCCCGATAGCCGTTTCCTGTGCTGGTTCGTCCCAGATATTACCCAGCCGTTCCGGACCGATCGAGATCAATGCTATCAGGCAGATAAAGATCAATGCCAAAAGGCTCAGTCGGACGGCCGTTCGCTTTCGTGATGGTTGAAGCGTCAACGCCCACATCAGCAAAGCCGCAGCCACACCGAATAAGGCACCTATATAGCCACTTCGCGACTGCGTTAATAGCAACAAAGCCCCAGTGGTAGCCAACACGACTGGAAGTATGATGATAGCCGGTTTCTGGCGACGTCCCGATCGCCAGCCGATGACGAGAGACAAGATCACAGGCAAATAGAACAGGAGAATGGCTGCGAGCTGGTTAGTTTGCACGCCTTGTTCGGGTGATTCAGGTAGCGTGACGAGTTGTGAAGGCAGCCTCCTCAATAAAGACTCAAAATAGGGTAACTTAATCCGCCAGTCAGCTCCCAATATTCCCAAGGCGATAAAACCTAGACCTACCAGCAAGAATATCGCGGTTGCCTTAGATAATGTAGATTTATCTCGGACCGTCATAACGATATATCGCCACGTAGTCAGCCCCAAGACGACCCCTGTCGCTTTGGGGAGTGTGAGATCGGGATCAGCCGTGACGACGATGCCAACCAGAATCGCTATCTCAAAGAAGAGAAGAGCGCCGTTGAATGGAGTAGGTCTAAAGGGTTCCTGCCGCTTTAACCAGGGCCATAACCAGAGCAGGGCTATCACCACTAAGGCGATAGCAGTTACAAGCGGTGCTTGGGTGGGAAAAAGCAGCCAGGGAGCTACTGCTACTAGAATAAGCCCTTCAAGAATAGGGGAGGTCAGCAGGCGCCTGTTTTGCCTCTCAATAGGCACCTGTACCCCTTAACACAACGAGGACTGTCTTAAAGAGGATATACAGGTCTAGCCAAACAGAATAATTTTGGATGTAGTACAAATCATCGGCCGTGTGCAGGTGCATCGGCCGGTCAGAGCGGCCGTTTATCTGCCACCATCCGGTAATTCCCTGGGGTACCGCAAAGCGCTTTCGCTGCCAGGGTTTGTAGAAGTCAACCAGCCAGGGTAATTCAGGACGAGGACCAACCAAGCTCATATCGCCCTTCAGCACATTGATAAGTTGTGGAATCTCGTCGAGGCTTGTTCGCCGCATGAAGCGGCCGACTCTTGTAATGCGAGGATCGCCCTCCGATTTAAAAAGGATCTCTCCCTGCTCATTCGTCTCCGTCAACTTATGTTGCATGTCCTGGGCGCCATCGATCATCGAGCGAAATTTATACATCGTGAACAAGCGGCCGTTCTCTCCAACCCTTCGTTGCTTGAACAGGACAGGACCAGGTGAGTCTAGCTTAATCAGAACGG
>JBARZW010000045.1:0-36285 GCA_049650305.1 Promineifilaceae bacterium (SeqCode) | reverse complement strand
CCTTTATCTCCCACGGTGCTTTGAGCCGTCCGCACCGGACGAGCAATCAGCAGCGGTCGATTTAACCAAGCCAACATTGGCGCTACCAGTTCACCCATTAGCAAACGTTGCCAACGGCCGTACGCCTCAGCGCCAATAACAATTAAGTCATAATCCCCTTCTATAACCTCCCAGTGGATTTGCCACTCTGGTTCGCCCTGGCGTATACGCAGGGTGCCCTCAATCTGCCACTGGGCTAATCGCTTGGAAAGGCAGCGCAGTTGTCGGCCAGGTTGCGTGTTGGGCGAGAGGATTTCACCCAAGGCTGTTTCTTCGGAGCTAGCTGGCGCGTACACAGAGGGAAAAGAGGACAAGACAGGCAAAATTGTCACCTTCGCGTCGCTCTGCCGGGCCAGGCGGCCCACCCAATCTACGGCCGCTTCATCTGTTTCTTCAGCCTGGACGATCAGCAGGATGGTCTGGATTGGCCAGCGCGGTCGACACGTGACCAGGATCGAAACCGGCGCCTGGTTTACTGCCTTGTGGCAAAGGCGGCCGGTGAGCAACCGTTTGAGAAAGGACTGCTTTGGTTCCCCGAAGACGATCAGGTCGCAATCGCCTGCCTCCTTCGTGATATGCTTAAGGCCACCCTTAGCCGGTAAATCAAAATAAGAAATCTGGCCTTGGACGAGGCCGCACAAGTAGTCGGCATAGGCCCGTATTTCCTCGTCCTGATCGTCCTGGAAGCAAGCCAACAGACGCGTGGCCGGTGCCTGTCCCTGGACGCCCTGATCAAGCCCAGGGTTAACCTGCCTCGCATCACTAGCCGCCGATCCGCAAGTGGGCGGGAGGCGGTCAGATTCGACCGTGCTAGAATCTACGACATCCATACCGGAGCTTACTCTGCCAATATGCGGGCGAGGCAGCTGGGATCGGCGCTGTCTTGTGGTTTACAAGGGTCGCCCGACAACCGCGTCTCTGCCATCATGCTTTATACTCACGCATGGTGGCGAGCTACCGTTCAAGTGAACCGTTCTATTACAAACAACTTACTCGATGGAGATGACAAGACTCGTGACAAGGTCGTGACAGACCTGTGATAAAAAGGGTTGGGGAGACTCGGGAATATGAGGGCCCGCTGAATAGATTCATTCGAATCTGATTAGCGTAAGATCGACGGCCGAATATTGGCGGCACACTGAAGATGCCGTTTGGCTAACGCTCAGAGGTGTTGGTGTTTGTGAGCATAGCTCCCTCCGGTTGGCACACGACCATGTTCTTCCGACAGCCAAGTAGGAGAGCCCCGCGCTAATAACAGGCACAGGAGTCTTGTAAAGTGTTCTTTCAGATAAGCCTTGGGTTAGTGCCGAATGATCATCGTGGCGCAATCCGTACCCAATAAAACCTTTTCGGCGACACTGCCATAAGTCCAAAGCAAGATGCCAGACCGGCCGTGGCTGGACATGACAATTATGTCCACATTATTCTCATTGACATAATCAGAAATGGCATCGGCCGCAGGACCGATGATCGTCTCGGTTCTAATGAGAATGTGATGCTCGCCCGCGAGAGACTCCTTTAGATGCTGTAAATAGGCACTAGCCTCGCGGCTTGCTTCTGCTTCGATTTGCTCGATATTACGCTCGGTGGATAGAAACTCTACAGCTATATATGGTAGGGCGACAACGCGCAACAGAACAAGTTCAGCCGCAGCTGCCCGCGCGATCGCCATTGCCGGTTCCAGGGCTTGTTCGGCCATCTCTGATCCATCCAAAGGAACCAGGATGCGCCCAAAGGTAAATAGCTCAGTTTCTGTCTCGGCCGGGATAACAAGCATAGCGCAAGGCGCCTGGCGCAAGACTTTCGCGGCTACGCTCCCGTACCGCCATCGACTCAGCCCGGATCGACCATGGCTGGACATGACGATCAGGTCCACGTCACTTCCTTGCGCGTAGTTGATGACGGCCGTGGGCACTACCGAACTGACAATGACTTTGGCCGTCATGTCGGGCTGTGCATCTACAAAACGGGTGCGGATAAATGCGAGATACGCCTCTGCCATCTCTTCTCCGTGCCTTAACGACGATTCGTAGAGGACTAAGTCAAGTTCCAGCGGGACAACCACGTGCAGCAGGACAATTTCGGCAGACATCCCCTCGGCAATGTGCAAGGCTGGCGTCAGCGCCCGTTCCGCTAATTCAGACTGATCAAGCGGTACCAAAATCTTCTTGAAATTCATTTAATAACTCCTAGGATGATCAAATAGTGCATCTACTGTGATTACTCGGGTAAGAATCATTTTCGCCAGGCTATTTGAACAGCAAATGATCGTTCTGATGTGGCCGTTACCCCTGCTACCGTATAACGAGGGTAGCGCAACGTGCGCCGCGCAGCACTTTTTCCGTTACGCTGCCGAATACCCACCGGCCAATCCCCGAAAGACCGCGACTGGACATCACGATCAGGTCTATCTCCTCGCCATCGGCATAGTCAATGATCTCGCTTGCCGTGGGACCAAGCACGACTTCTACCTTGGTGGGAACAGGGCTTTTGGCCAGTGCTCCCTTTATATTTAACAAGTATCTTCTGGCCTCATCGCCAGCTATGTCCATGACCGCATCCATACCAGGCCATCCGGGCACCGGTTCTACTGGAACTAACGGCAGAACGACTGCTCGCAATAAAATGAGTTCCGCTGACACAGCTTCTGCCAGCGCCAGCGCTGGTTCCAGGGCTTGTTCGGCCAATGGTGAGCCGTCCAACGGCACCAGGATACGCTTGTATGAAAAAGGTTCAATAATCACCTGGGGGTGAATAAGCGATATGTTACAAGTCGCCCCATGTAGAACCTTGTCGGCTACGCTGCCGTAAACCCACCGTCCGATCCCTGAGCGACCGTGGCTAGATATGACAATCATGTCCACGTCATTTTCCTGGGCGAAGTTGATGATTGATTCGGCTGGTCGGCCAGCAGCGGTTACGCTTTCAGTGTCGATCTCCGAGAAGAGAGACCGGGATTGCAATGAGCGGAGGTAGTATTTTACTTCGCTCTCATGTCTTTCTATCATGCGCTGATACAGATCTTGACCACCGGGTAGAGCAGACGCGTCTATCACTCTAACAAAGATGATTTGAGATGACATCGCTTTGGAAAAGGCCAGAGCCGGGACCAAGGCTCTTTCCGCTAACTCAGAACCATCGAGAGGTACAAGGATTTTTCTGAAGTACGAGGGTTCCATATGTGTTTATCCTTTCACACACTACGCCAAGCAGCCTAAGGTGACTGCATCACCAAATTAATTCCCTTCTACCCACGCAAGCTACACCTAAAGCGTGCGCTACACCTTACCAGGTATATCTTTCTTCTGGGCGGACAGCCGCCCCAGAAACGATACTGTCATATCGGTTAGCGAATTAACACAACCACCAACATGCCGACTGCCCCAGCCAAAACGACAACACCGAAAGGCCGGACAATCATCTGGCGCAGTTCGCGTGAGCCGGTAAAAGAGGCGATGGCACCTTTGGCAAGCATGTTCATAAGCGCGGCAACGACAACTGCCATTCCGGCTACCTGGTGGTCAAGTTGACTACCTCCGGCTAACCTAGACACGCTGAGTGTAATAGCGTTCACATCGGTGAGACCGGCGATGGCACTGGTAATATAGACACCGATCGAGCCGAAGGAGTCCTGTGCGACCTCCACGATAACCATCACCACAGCAAACAGCAACCCGAATTTAATAGCTGTCGATATCTTAAGCGGATGAGTCAGTATTACTTCCTGCTCACTCTCGTATAGGGGCGTAGCGTATCGCCGTTGAATCACAACGCTGCCCACTAGACCGGCAACCAGCATTGCGCCCAGGGGAACGATCACAGTGCGTAGAAGAGGCGGATATATGATCAGCACCAGCAGCAGTATACGGGGAACCATTACACTGGAGGACAGAACCACCGCACGCGCAAAGTGACTCGATAAGGTGGGGGTTTCCCGGCTGCGCGCGGACAAGCTTAATGTCGTCGCGGTGCTGCTAACAAGGCCGCCTAATATCCCTGTCAGATTGGTACCACGATCAGGGCCCATTGCCTTCATCAACACGTAACCGATGAACCCAATACCGGACACAAGCACGACCATTAACCAGACCTGAAAAGGATTTAGCAGGCCTAGAGGATCGATGGCCTGGTTAGGAAGCAAAGGTAGAATCACGGCTGCTACAAGTGCAAATTCTAGCGTGACGCGTAAGTCTTCTGTACTCATCCGGCGGATCACACCATGGAGTCTGCCTTTCAGCGAAAGCAAAATGGCGGCGATCACGGCCAGTACGATGGAAACCTTCTCGTTATCTCCCATTACAGCGACACCGAGCAGATATGTCAAAATGGCCGCTACCTCGGTCGTGATTCCCATCCCCTTCTCGTGGCGTATAAGCGTGCCCAGGTAGTTCACTGCGATTAGCAATATCAACCCACCGAAAGACAAGGCTATGGGTAGCATACCATGGTCCACCGATGAAAAGGCCGCCAATGCTCCCAGTAGGGCAATCAGCGAAAAGGTGCGGATGTCGGCAAAATCCGGGGCATCTTCTCTTTGTTGGATAAACTCACGCTCAAGGCCGAGCAGCGCCCCAATGAGGATCGCTACGCCGAAGCGCCACCAAGGTTCAAAGTCCAGCAGATTAATCATCATTCAGGGCACGGGTGCTCACGCCCAACAGCAGATGGGCACCTTCTTGTGTCCATAGCATTTGCTGTTTCTTCACCATTCGGCGGCTGATCACCTCATTCACGGCCGATTCTTTATCTACATAGACGCCGGTGGACCCGAAGGTTTGTGTCCGGGTGTGCGAGGCACTATAACTTGACGGTCTGTGTTCTCTATGGTGTCTTCGTCGGCCGGCGGTTTTTCTTCCGGCCAGGGGGGCAAACCCAGGAGCTTGCGATGAACGTAGCGACCGACCATCTTCATTGTGGCGATAATGGGCACTATTACAAACGCTCCCAGGACGCCGCTTAAGGCCAATGCCCCGATCAAGCTCACAAAGACGACGCCTGGATGTAGACGTAGATGCTTACCGAGAAATTGGGGGCGTAACCACAAATTGTCCACCTGCTGCGCTAACGTATAGACAAGCAGCAGTAGTAATATGAAGCCGATGAACGACCATTTCAACAGGCCCGACCGAAACAGATACACTACCAGCAACGTGCCGGCAGCGACGAGAGTAAACAAGACACAAAATATTAGAAGCTGCACACGTAGAAACCTACGCCAAATATCATCCACCTCCTCCAGCAATCGCTGAATTTCAACCTTGTAATCGTCCGGCGCCAGGTGGGCGAGCAAGGGCATGATCTTATGACCATCTTTGAGAAGATAGTACAGCGTTACAACAATAACACTCCCCCACAGCAGGTTTGTTGTCACACTGGACAGGATACTGAACGACCCGCCGGGCAAAGTGGACAGCAGATCCCCAGCCATGGAAGGCAGATTGCCTAGTAAATCCTGGGGGTGGAAGGGTAATTGAGAATAACAATGGGCTGGGATAACCATCGCTCTATTTCATCTACCGCCGCCAAGAAGTCGGTTTCCAGGTGGTGCAGTTGAGACACTGCGACCGTGCCCAGCAAAGCTGATATGCCCACCAGAAGCAGTAAGATAAACAGGAATATTAATGCCGCGGCCCAAGAACGGCGCATCCGGGTTCGGCGCATCAAGAACCGTACCGCCGGATCGAGCAAGTAAGCCAGCAAAGCAGCGATGCCGACCGCTTGCCATAATGGGCTGGCGACAACGATTATCCAGACGGTTGCTACCAATAGGGCGACGATAACCAGGATACGCGTGGTGGTTGACCAGGTTGTATTCATTAGTAACAATTTTTATCCACTCTGGCGTGCTTGAATCATTTTTCGATTCCGACGCCCCTGAACAACACACTGCTCGAGAGCGGGCTGATGGCCAGGTCGGCGGGTGGCAGGGCCATTGTTTTGAACAAGTACTGCGAGAATGGCACGTGGATCACGACAAGTACGCTGGAATCATTCTCGTTATCTCACATTACAGCCACACCATCAGCGCTATCTGGAAAACAGACCAACATGCCGTCCATAGCCTTCACATCTTCATGCCATCATCCGGAAGATCCGAACCTCAGAATGAGTATGTATCTCCAAAATGAAGGAACCGCCCCCTTTTCGAAAAGGGAGCGGTTCCCGTTCGCAAACCAAGCACCTGGCGGGCGGTGCGTTGGGATTTGGTCGGCAATGCCTGGATCAAGAGACAAGGGAGGAATGTTTCCACCAGGCATTGCCCTATGTCTGATCAGTTTGCTCGAATTGCGTTTCCTTCAGCCCTATCCGATGAAATCTAATCTTAAGATACAAAGGAGGGATGACAAACGTCGTGATAGAGTTGTGACAATGTCGTGACAGAAGCAACCTTGTCTTCGCCTATGGCCAGTTACAATTCGCGGATACACAGGGGAGATGATCGCCAGATCATCCATCACCCTCAATGTCCGGTGCCGGAGCCTCTGGCAGATGTGGGCTACCAACGGTGCGTTCAACGCGGTACCGTCGGCCAGCTCCAGGCTGATTTAGTTTTCTCTAGTTTCCAAGGTGCTATTCAGAAGGCAGAATCAGGCCATAACCAAGTCCGGGCACGTTTTCAATGTAGGTAGGCTGGGCCGGATCGGGCTCAATTTTGCGGCGGAGGCGACTGACCACTTGGCGGAGCATGTCCCGATCACCACCCTCGGGACCCCAGACCTGGGCGATGATGGCCTCGCTGGTGAGTACGTGACCGGCATTGATCATCAAGTAGCGAAGCAGCCGGTGCTCCAAAGGAGTTAGAGAAACAGTCCTGTCTTGGCCGATGCGCAGTTCGCGCCGGTTGGCATCAAGGGTAAGCTCCCCAGCCCGGTGAACGGCCGGCACATGGGTTTGACCAGCACGGCGCAGCACTGCCTTCACACGGGCGACTAGTTGTCGAGGGCTAAATGGCTTTGGGATGTAATCGTCAGCGCCCAGTTCGAGGCCGCGCACAATGTCATCCTCTTCGCCTCGTACGGTGAGCATGATGATAGGCGTATCCGCTTCAGCCCGGATACGACGGCAAACGGTGAAGCCGTCTACTTTTGGCAGGTTCAGATCTAAGATGATCAGGTCTGGCTGTTCGTTCCGCCACTTTTGTAAAGCGCTTTGGCCATCGTACGCCAGGCTCACCTGGAATCCCTCATGGCGCAAGGTAAAGGCGACCAGGTCGGCCAGTACGCGATCGTCGTCAACCACCAATGCTTGCATGTTCCTCTGCTAAAGGTAACGTGAACCAGAATACGGAACCACCTCCCGACCGGTCTTCCACTCCTACTTCACCGCCATGCGCCTCGATAATCGCCTTGGCTACAGAGAGGCCCAGCCCTGCGCCGTGCCGGGATAGGCTATCAAGAGAGGCAGGATGCACAAAGGGGCGAAATAAGTCGGGACGGAAACCTTCTGGTACACCTGGTCCTCGGTCAGCCACGGCTACGCGTGCCCAATTATCCACGGCCGTGACCCGAATGGTAATTTCTGTGTTATCAGGGCTGTACTTTACGGCATTCGAAAGTAAGTTGACCAAGACTTGTACGGTGCGACGTGAGTCGGCCTGTACCGAAGGGATAGTCGCCGGCAGTTCGAGGACAAGGCGCTTATTGTATTTGGTCTGAAGTGGTTGCATGATATGCGTGGCCTCGGCTATCACCTGGCCCAGATCGGTTGGATGCGGATAGACGCGGAAGCGACCGGCTTCCAGCTTGGCGCTCTCTAGTAGATTGTCGATCAAGGTTTGCAAACTTAGAATGCTCAAGTGTAAAGCCTTCAGCAATTCTTGCAGTTCTGCCCGGCTTAAAGTAGAGGCCTGATCCAGAAGCAACTCGGCCGACGCAGCCAGGGCAGAAAGAGGGGTGCGAAACTCGTGAGTGATGTTAGCCAGGAATTCTCCTACGAGACGATGCATGGTTTCTGTATCACTCACATCACGTAAGACAAGGGCCACGCCACTCTCCGCGGATGCCGGAGGTGTCAGGCGGGCACCGGTAATGGCCAAGGTTGCCTGCCGATCGCCATCCAACCACAGGGTTATCTTGTGGCGTTTACCAACTGGTGGCAGGTGGCGGCTAAAAGGTTCGTCACTTTCGGCCAGTTTGAACACCTCATCGCAGCTACGACCGAGGGCTGTTTCCTTGCTCCAACCGGTGATGCGTTCCGCCCCTGAGCTGAAAAAAGTGATGCGGTTGTTTTCGTCAAGGATCACGATTCCTTCCACAATGGCCTCTAATAAGTGCTCGGACCAGGCCTGCGCCTGCCTCAGCTCATTGATGGTTCGCCGGAGATCTATACGGGCCATTTCCAGCGCATGCGCCACCTGGGTAACCTCGAACACTCCCTCTTGCACAGATACTGGCTGTTCTAGGTTACCTTCGCTAAAAGTGGTAGCTGCATCGGCCAATTGCGCCAGCGGACGGCCAATGCGTCGGGCCAGGAACACGCCAAGAACGGAACCTACCAGAGCAATGATGATGACGCTACCAGATAGCGCCCAGACAAGATGGCGTTCTGTGGCGGCTATATCTCCCACAGCCAGCGCTATCTCGTCTTCAAGTTCGAACCCATGGACCGGGCCCAGATCATCTACGAGAATGCGTGTGGCGTAGTAGGGTTGACCGTCAATCTGAAGAGTTAATGCGGTGCCTATGCTAGTCGGCCGGGCAGCAGTCGAAAAACCAGTGACGGATCCACGATCAGAAATACCGGCAGGTAAGCTACTCGTAACTGGTTGACCATCGGTGAATAGAGTGTGTTCCAGGCCGGTCTGCTCGCGTGCCTGAATGACAAATTCATCATCCAGAGCGACGCCGGCGACGACCTTGCCTTGGATGCCCGATTCGCTCGCCGTTCCGGCGCCAATAGCATAGGCAGCCAGAAGCCATACTGGCGGCGTTGTCGTCCCTGGTAAGATATAAAAACCCGCCGATTCCTCAACAGTACAAATATCACTAGTGACATTTGCTCCAGCCACGGCAACCTTTTGATGATCGTTATCGCAAACAAGTAGCAAGTCTAGCTTGGTATCGCTCCGCAGCGTTTGCAGGTACTGGCCTAACTCTGCCTGGTTGCCCTGGGCTAGCAAGGTGTGCAGCGTGGGACGATGGCCTGTAAGGGTAGCTAAGTGGACCACGTTGCTTTCCCAGCTAGTATAAAGGGCCTGTGTCGCGCGACTACCCTGATCTACTTGTGCCCAGGCCTGCCGCTGGATCTGATTGCGAATTAACAGAATGGCCGGTAACCCGACCGCAATCGCCGTCACCAGCACCAATACCACGATGCTCAAAACCAATTGCACTGTCAGGCTGAGCCTGTGGATGCCGAATCGCCGTCTCATAAGATAGATTATTGTTTGTGCGCCCTAGGTTTGTCAATGTAATCAATTATGCAGACGAATACGAGCAAAAAAGCCGTGAACCTGCCCGAGAAATGGCGCCATCGAAATAGCCAACATTGAGACCTAAAGAGTTTTACATCCATAGTAAATAACTCAAGTTGCCACTTCAAAAACATAACTGAAGCTTAAGGCCAGCACGAACAAGGTGACCTTTAGTTCGAAACATGCCGAAGTTACGGCATGAATGTGATATAGCAGCCGTCGATAACCCAGGCTGCCAACCGTTTCTACTGCTTTACGGTATAGATGGTAAAGGTAGCTCATCCAAGGTGGTAGGGCGCGTTTCGAGTTCTGCTTGCGAATCGTTAGTAGCTCCATGCCAACCTCCTTGAGCACATCTTCCAACCAGTCGAGATTGTAAGACATGTCAGCGAAGACGGTTGGGCCGCTGGGGATATCGACATCAAACCAGGGAAAACAATCCTCACCGTGGGAGGAATTGGGCGTTAGAAAGAACTCAACAGGTTGTCCTGTTTTGTTTACCATCATATGAATCTTCAAACCGTAGAAGTAACGTCTCTTACAGGCCATATAACCATGATAGGCTTCTGTCACAACATTGTCACAACTCTATCACGACATCTGTCATTCCTCCTTTGTATCTTGAGCGTAGATTTCATCGTTTGTGCCATTGGGTCCAACGTCTATCCAGAAGAAGGAGATCTCATTATCATCACCGATGTGGATCCGGGCATTGAACGCTTAGTGATCACGGACCTGACTAAACTCACTGACAGCATCCGTTTTAAAGTACTAGAGTCTACTCTCGCGGTTGCCTGTCAAATTGGCTGCGTCGTACGTCGTGAAGGCAAGCCTATTGGAGCCATCCTTATCTTGGGTGATTCCCTTCAAGTAACAAAATGGTCTGGACAGTTAGTTCCTAATCCTTTCCATGGTCATGAGGATCGGCTCCAGCGAATCACCAATCCCGATACTCATGATGCCCTCGTTGAGTTCTCTAAACTCGATGGAGCATTTGTTATTCGCGGGGATGGCTTTATTCAATCGGCGGGCGTGTTTTTTGGCAACAATTGATGTGGAGATGCAGTTGCCTACTGGCTTGGGAGCATGGCACCTGGCTGCCGCGGCCGTCACTGCGCATACAGTAGGCCCGGCTGTTGTTGTTTCGGCATTCGATGGCAATTTGTCCGCTTTCTCGGAAAGCCGGATGCTGTTACAGATGGATTCTGATGTGCCTTGCAGACCTGTTCTGCTCGATGAGTCAGAGTGATGGTGAAGATTAATCAAAACTTGTCTGATTGTCAGGCTGCCAATGCCATGCGTGGTACAATGCACAATGCCCAGCCCCGACTGACGCTCAATATAGTTGAGTCGCTAGAGCCGGAGGATATTCGCTTGGTTGAGGGAAGTATGAGCATCTGCCCGTCATGCAAGGGAGTGAGAAATTGACGATCGAGGGCCAAACAGAGGTGGATCTCACTGCTCTAATGACCGATGAGATCGGCCCGGGCGAAGCCGTGATTTCCGTGCGCACAGTTAGCATCTCTCAACCTCAATGACGGTCGATATTGCTCTTACCTTGCTCATTATCCTGGCCGCACTGGTCCTCTTCGCCACGGAGAAACTCCGAGTGGACGTGGTGGCTATGCTCGTCCTGATCTCCGTTGGCGTCCTTGGATTGATTCCACGGGATGAACTATTCTTCGGGTTCTCCAACGCAGCCGTTATCACCGTCTGGGCGGTTTACATGGTGTCCGGTGCTATGTTTAAGACCGGAGTGGCAGACGCGATGGGCAAGGCAATCCTTAAGGTAGCCGGAAATCGTGAAAAGGGTCTCATCGCCACCATTATGCTGACTGTTGGGTTGATTTCGGCCTTCATGAACAACGTTGGTGCGGTAGCGATGCTGCTGCCGGCAGTAGTGGGGATCTCGCGACAATCCAAAGTGCCCGTTTCGAAGATGCTTATTCCTTTGGCCTTTGCCTCCTTATTGGGTGGTAGCATGACTTTGATCGGTACACCCGCCAACATCTTAGCCACTGGTGTACTGGCCGAACGCGGCCTGCCAACATTTGGATTCTTCGAATTCACACCAATGGGCGTTGTGGTCTTGACGACGGGAATCCTGTACATGGTCTTGATAGGTAGGCGGCTGCTTCCAGTTCGGGAGGGCGCTCGTGGCAAGGAAGACATCAACCGGCTGCGCGATTATGTCACCGAAGTACGTGTCACGCCCCTTAGCCCACTAAATGGGAAGACGCTCTTCGAATCGCGCCTGGGACAGGAGTACGACCTCACCGTGCTCGCCATCCAGCGGGAAAATGGAGACCAGCCAGTCCTGCATCGGGACACACAGATCCGGTCCGAGGATCTTATAGTAGTAGAGAGCTCCGCCTCAGATCTCATGGCTGCTAGCCAATCCCTAGGGCTAACGATCGAGGTGGACTACAAGCTCGACATCGATCTCCTCGAGCCTGGGGATGTTCAGGTGATCGAGGCCACCTTATCGCCAAACTCGCACATCGTAGGGCTCAGCCTTCAAGAGGTGCATTTCCGCGATAGGTACGGCTTCACCGCGCTGGCAATCTCCCGTGCGGGGGAGGTGATAACCCAACGCCTGCGCGACGTTTCACTAAAATTCGGCGACGCGCTGCTTCTGCAGGGTCCGCAACACCGAGTAATGGGGCTCCAAGAGGGGGATGATTTTCTGGTGCTCGAGCAGGTCGAGTTGGAGCAATTTCGCACAAGCAAAGCACCAATCGCTGTCGGGGCGTTGCTGCTGGCAATTGGGCTGACAATATTTACAGAAGTGCCGATCTCATTGGCCATGGTCATCGCCGCCATGATCATGATCCTGTCAGGAGCGCTAACCATGGAGGAGGCATACGAAAGCGTGGATTGGCGCACGGTCTTCCTGGTGGCCGGGATGCTCCCGCTGGGACTGGCCATGCAGTTAACGGGTACTGCGAGATTCGTGGCGGATCTAATGCTTGGTGCGTTCGGACCCTACGGTCCCGTGGCGACTCTGGCCGGGATCTACCTGCTAGCCGCCATCATCACGCAGCCAATGTCCAACGCAGCAGCCATTGTGCTGGTCGTGCCCATCGCCCTAGATACTGCCCTCGGTCTCGACGCCAACTACAAAACATTTACCATGGCAGTCGTGATCGGCGCCGCTACCAGCTTTCTTTCACCGGTGGGCCATAAAGCGAACGTACTGGTTTATGGACCTGGTGGATATAAATTTACCGATTACGCACGCGTAGGTGCCCTGTTGACAATCATTCTGCTCATTGTGTCGATGATCTTCCTGCCGATCTTCTGGCCCCTTTTCCCGGAATAATCGCGCCCACCAAATTACAAGGCCTCATTTAAACCTGTTACCAAAGGTGAAGCGTTTGCCTCAAAAATGATGCTGATTTCGTCGAAATGACGTATGAAGATAGAAGTCATGACTTAATGTGCGGGCTTGTCCTAGCGGAAGAGCATGTTGAAATGCTGCAGAGGGGCTTTGCTAGGTAGGGTTGTAGCCAGAGCCCAAGGGTAGCTGAATCGCTCCAATGACCGTCCAGAAAACGTCCTCAATTTTATTAGATTAATCCCCAGCCTAATCCTAACCGCATACCTCTTGGAACAGGCCTCCAGAAATCGCGTCCGGGGATCAAGATCTAGTAATTCGGCATAGAGAAAAGTTCTTCTACCATTCTGGAAATGGATGCCAAGGATTGACTTTCTTGGAATGCCATTTAACGATTAGGTATACAGAAAAACAAGCTATCTAACGTTGGCGCTTAGGGATCTGTTGGGCAACGAACGAATACATCATGTCACTCGCGAATAATCACGGCCAAAGTGTCAATATAACGGTCGTATTGTTACACTCGCCAATTTATTTGTATTAGATGAGTGAAAAAGCCATATCTGGTCTGGGGAGAAGTTGTGTTTGATTTGCGGCATTGTGTCTGAACTTAGCCTACATTGCTAAACGTGACAAAGATCACTACCAATTTCAGCCATTCCTAACTGCCAGAAAGGGGTTCAATCACTCATACTTATCATCCGCTTCAGGGTTAAAGGGCGCTTGGATAGACAATTACGGTAACAACGAGGTCGTTATGGACGTTAGTCAAAGAGAAAGACAGAGCATGCTGGCCGTCAAAGTAGGCCTAGTCACGAACATTCTCCTGGCAATATTGAAGACAAGCGTTGGCATTCTGGGTCACAGTCCCGCACTATTAGCTGATGGAATTAACTCGACATCTGACGTAGCCTATTATTTGGTAGTAGCCGCGTTCATGAAACGAGCCGGGAAACCACCCGATTACGAACACCCATATGGCCACCGGCAGTTGGAGAGCATTGCCGCGCTGATCATTGGCTCGTTTGTGGTTACGGCGGCGGTCGCTATTTTCTGGAACTCCATTAACAGTATCTATGACCTATGGATTGGAGAGAGCGATTTCACCGGAGCGAGCCTGATAGCTTTGTGGGTGGCCATCTTTACGGTTATTACCAAGCTGGGCTTAACGCATTTCACCCGGCGGATTGGCCACGAGACAAATAATGCAGCTGTCATGGCGTTGGCTTATGATCATCGTAACGATCTCTTTTCAGCAGGGGCGGCCACATTCGGTATTTTCCTCGGGCGCATTGGTTATTTGTGGATTGATCCTTTGGCTGGGGCAATCGTTGCCCTGTTCGTACTGCGTACGGGTGTGGCGATTATTAGGGAGTCTTCGCAAGACCTGATGGACACGGTCCCAGGAGAAACGTTAGCCAGACAAATCACTCACGTACTTTAGCCGGTTCCAGGTGTTGAACAAGTTGAGGAGATTCACGCCCACCGGTTCGGACCTTACTTAGTGGTGAACGTGACCATAGGCGTTGACGGAAACATTAGCGTCACCGATGGAGATTCCATTGCCTGCGATGTCGAACAAGCACTTTACCAAGACATCAATTTGTTGCGTCGTGCCTACATACACTACCATCCTTCTCAGATAATAACCGACAAGCCAATCCTAGTCTGTGAACCTATCGGTCAACACCAACATGAACCAGACGTTGGCTAGATAAGGCCACAGGCTTGTTCGGCCGGATCTCGGGAAACGCTGGCGATCATGAAGGAGAAATATTCGATAAGGATTCTGATAAATAGCCTATTCAGATGTGTCCCGTGTTACTCTCGCCAGGCCCGTAACAGGGTTACAATATTGCCCAATTCATCCTCAGTCAAAACACCTTCAAAGCCTTCCATTGCCGTTCCATTCCGGCCTGCCAACATAAAGGCCACAATTTCCTCGTCGCTTTTATTCCGGAAGAAGGGGCTAGGCCGCAAAACTGGACCGAGACCACCACTGCCGTCAGAGCCATGACACGGAGCGCAGTTGCTTTCGTACAGCGCCCGACCCATCTCTTCGGGGGGCAGCAAAGTGATCAGAGCCGCCTCGGCTTCGAACAGGCGATTCTCTTGAACCAGGGCGATGACTTCCTGGATCACCTCGAGCTCTGAGCTGCCGGCCTGGGTCTTGGCCGCATTCAGGAAGAACTCGGCGTCCGGCCGGTCAAACTGGCGGATGGCAAAGAGAGCGTTGCTAAGGTAGCGGGTCAGGGGGATGTTAGCAGATATCGTGTTCCCTTCGCGCCATGCGGCAAGCAGGGCAACAACGTCATTAATTTGCGCTGGCGACAATACCGTACCCCAGGTAGGCATACCAACGGCCGGGCGGCCGTGAGCAATGGTGTTGCGATACCAGGCATCGTTGAGTTTGTTTAGCCGCTCCAGATCATTCAAAGCAGGGGCTTTGTCGGTACCCAGGCCGTTCTCTCCGTGACAAATTGAACAAGTCTGGGCATAAATGAGTGCCCCCCGGGCCGGGTCGGGCGCGGTAACGGCAGCGCTGCGTTCCGGTGCAGTTGGCTCCCAGGCGCGAATAAAAGCCACCATTTGGAGAAGCTGCTCGTCGGTAAATGGGCCGCCGAATGTTTGGCCCCAAGCCGGCATGATCGATCCCGGCACTCCTGTGCGGGTGAGGTTAAAGAGCACTTCGTCGGTGGTCATTTTAAGGAGTGATTTCGAGTTTAAGCCCGGCCCCACTCCCCCGAGGCCATTGTCGCCATGGCAGGCAGCGCAGTTCTCTCCATACAACTCTCCTCCGGTGGCGACAGCCAAGGCGTGGTCCTCGGTCTCTTCTGCTTCGATGCGAGCAGGTTCACGCCAGAAATAGAGCTGGAAAAGGATCAGGATACCTAAGGTAAGCCCAAACGCAACGGCCACATATGGCGTGTGGTTTTCCTTTTGTCGCATAGCATACTCCTCAGGCGTAGGTGACCTGAGACGGTTCAAAATCCTCGCGCTGAATCGGTTCACCAGTGTTCACCAGGATTTCGCTATCAACGATTTCTATTGGGAACAGGTCCATTGGCCTGGGCGCTGGACCGCTTAAGACTTCGCCCACGGGGTTAAAGATAGAACTGTGACAGGGGCAGATGAATTCCTCCTCGGCTTCTTGCCAGGGAATGGTGCAGCCGAGGTGTGTACATCGTTGCCATAGGGCTAGGAAGCCGCCGTCTTCTAAACGGGTGATGTAGCAACGTCCACCAAAAATATGACTGACCGAGCCTGGCTCGAATTCGTCGACCTGTCCAGCATTCACAACGCTGCCAAACGACCCGGGCTCGATGCGCGGCTTGAAAAAATCGAAAAGAGCGACACCGGCCTGACCAAGAAGGGCTACAAAAGAAGCGGCCAGGCCAGCTCCAAGGAACTGTCGCCTGGAATATGCTTTGTTTTCAATTTGATGCCTTATCACACTGAACTCCGTTAAGATTTATCCGCTAATTAATGCCTACGGGATCAAAACTCATCCCAGGGATTGTAGCCATCGGGCATCTTCCAGGGCCAGTAGAGCTTGAAACCCGGTCCTCGAAAGAGAAAGCCGCTGACAGTAAAGACAAAGGCCGATACGATCATGATGGTAAATAAGGCCATTATCATCTCATGTCGATCTGCTTTCTTACGCCAGAGGACGATCAGGGGAATAGCCACCAGCACAAATAAGATTCCGGCCGGCAGCAGACCTTGGGCCACCCATTGAGGTGTGCTGTCACGCAACAGTTCTCGCAAGGTGAAGGCGTTATCGAGAATGATATAGGCAGCCATCACAACCGCCGTATACAAGGAAGTGAAAAGTGTGATACGACGGCCGCGGGTAGAGGTAAACCAGACCCCAATTCCTTTCCGCGAGTAATCGATATAAGGTACCGACAGCAAGAACAGGACCAATAGGGCTGGAATGATCACGCCAGCCAGTGTCGGGTGCATGTGTTCCAGCAGCTCTTGCAGGCCCACGAAATACCAAGGCGCCTTGGCCGGATTAGCGGTGACCATGGGGTTGGCCATCTCATCTAACGGCGCTTGCTTAAACAATGAAAACAAGAAGATCACCAGGGTGACCCCTAGCAAGATGATGAGTTCCCACAACAGCACAATCGGAAAAGAAAAGACAGTATCCTCGGGTCCCTTATCGACCATCGGACCATCACGAGGCATCAATTCGACGAGAGCGTAGCTCTTGTTACTGTCTTTGGGGAAAATCTCGTCTTTTACGGGAGTCTTATCTGCCATAGATCTTTCCAGATAGGGTTGAGTCGATCATTTCCGGAGTCATTAATCCTCAGCGTCGTTCACGGCCATTCCGCCATCCTTACGGACGCGCCAGATATGGATAGAGACGAGCAGGGTAATGAGTAATGGCAACAGGGCGATATGCAACGTGTAGAAACGAATGATGGCGTTCTGTCCTACCTCTCCGCCTCCCAACAGGATCTCGCGCATGACCGGCCCTGCTCCTGGGGCATAACCGGCGATATTCGTGCCTACAGTTATGGCCCAATAGGAAAGCTGATCCCAAGGAAGAAGGTAACCAGTAAAGCTCGCCCCAAGGGTCAACAAAAGCAAAAAGACGCCAACGATCCAGTTAAACTCCCGCGGCGGCTTGTAGCCGCCAGTATAAAACACCCGGGCCATGTGTAGAACAGCCACCAGAACCATGGCATGTGCAGACCAGCGGTGCATATTGCGTGTGAATTGCCCCAATGGCACGGACAACTGGATCTCTTTCATCGTCGCATAGGCGCGCTCAACCGAAGGCACGTAATAGAACATCAGGAGGACGCCAGTAAACACCAGCACCCCAAATAATATGGCGGTCGCTATCCCCAATCCAAAGGAGTACGACCATTTCAGGCTCTTTCGGCTGACCTTGACCGGGTGCAGGTGAAGAAACACGTTGCTGGTCATCGTGAGAGACCGATCGAGCGGGTTGTCGGGCCAACCATGCCGGAATATGGAACGCCAAAATCGCGAATGAGTTAGGCGACCAAAACGCGAGCGATTGGTCATGCGGTACTCCTTCAGGCAAACCTGGTGCCATCAGATGGGAAAGGAGGTTGACCCACCTGATGGCATTCAGGTCCGGATAAGTAGTGTGCCAGGATCTTTTATCTATTCAGTAGGCAGCGTCTGGGCGTACGCAGCCAAATCGGTGATGTCCTCTATGGACCAACCCAGTGCTTTGCCGGTCGGCATCGGTGCGCCCGGCTGACCAAAGGAGGCCTTGTGGAAGAACTCCCACGGGTTACCTCCGGCTAACGTGCCCACATATTCCGGATCGTCTGGAGTGCTGAAGTTGATCTTCTTGCCGTCTACGCCGTGGCAGGCCGCGCAAGTTCTTTCAAACAACTCCCTGCCATGAGCCGGGTCACCACTAACTGATTTATCGTCGTTAATGAAGCCGGAGATGTCAGTCATTTCCTCCCCTAGGAAGGTCACCAACGCGTTCAGAGCAAAATCGTCCATCCCACCAGAGAAATCGTGATCGGCGTTGGTGGTCCCGTTCAACCAGGCTAAGAGCTCGTCGGCCGATATGGAAGCCGAATCGGAAACGCCCCCAAAACCGGTGAAGTGGGAACCGGAGCCATATGCCCCGTCGGCGCCCATATAATCCCAGCCATGGCACTCCTTACACCGCCAGGTGTCAGCACCGCTACGCTCGTTGGTCGATTGCGAAGCCCACAGTGGCTGATCCTCTTCCGGTGCGTCCAAACCCAGGACGGCCCACCACTGGTCGTACAACTGACCGCCTCCGCTCAAAGCCGGATCCTCAGTGAAGGTTTGGGCATAAGCCAGGACATCGGCAACATCTTCGTCAGACCAGGCGCTGGCAATGCTGGAGGGCATTGGCCAGCCGGGTTGGCCGAAGCGAACCTTGTGGATGAACTCCCAGGGGTTGCCTGGGGCCAAGTGGCCCAGGAACTCGGGGTCGTCGATCGCGCCAAAGTTGATAGCATTGCCTGCCGGACCGTGACAGGCAACACAGACGTTGCCGTATCGTATGGCGCCCCGGGCGGCATCGCCGACGGATGCTTTGTCTGCATCAACCAGCTCATCAGCATCGACGAGCGACTGGGATATAAACAGCGCCAGATCGGTCAGATCCTGCTCGTCCATCACGCCGGAGAAGTCGTGATCGGAACTGGTGCTTCCCTGGAGAGCGGCAAGGATCTCCGACGAATCGTTGTCCTTGCTATCGAAGACGCCCGGGAACCCGGTGAAATGGGAGCCAGATCCATAAGCGCCGTCCGCTCCTTTATAGTCCCAGCCGTGGCACTCCTTGCAGCGCCAGGTATCAGAGCCACTGCGTTCATTGGTTGACTGCGTAGCCCACAAAGGATGATCTCCTTCTGGAGCGCCTGAGGCAGCCTCATGATCATCTTCCTCAGCAACCGCCCACCATTCATCATAGAGCTGGCCGCCACGCACAGGATTACCCTCCAAGGCAGGTTCCGCCGGGGCGGTGGGCTCCTCTGCCTCATCGGTCGCCTCAGGAGCCGACGGCGCCGCTTCTTCTTGCTCCTCTGCCGGCTCATCAGAAGAACAGCCGATCACGGCCAGGCTGAACGTTATCAAAAATATGCTCGTCAATAGAAGTCGTATCGTAAAGTGTTTGTTCATAACGGTACCTCTCCTAACTCATCAAAACCGGACTTGTATTTGCGAATAAGACAGTAAGTCAGCGATCAGATCTTTCTAGCAACCTCTTTACTTGCGTTCGTGTAAGATGGCGCCATGAGGCGGCAGAGAGAGCGCGCGCGCTTTCAGGTGGTTAAATCAACTTCCTCAAATATGACCTCCTCCGTAAAACGAAAGGATTCCATTTTCACAGCATCTGTGGGGCAACGAGCGGCGCACAAGCCGCAACGAATACAACGCGTTGAATCTAGCAACATGGCGCTGGCCATGGACCATCCGTCCGTTCGGCGCTCTATCACCGCGGTGACCCTTTCATCACCCGCTAGGCCAGAAAGAGGCACTAGCTTCAGGCAATCCATCGGGCAAACGTCTACACAACCATTGCACAGGATGCAGAGCTCACCATCGAAAACGGGATTAAGCGTGCAGATCAGGCAACGCCCGCCTTGTTCTTGAGCCGTTTCTTCGTCAAACCCTTCTTCTACCAGGGAGACGCCGATGCGCCGCTCTACCGGCAGCGCGGCTGGCTGGCGTCGGGGCCAGCGCAGATAGTCCCGCATAGGCCCGAGCTGGGGATAATCTCGTTTGGGGAGAGGGGTGAAGAATCCTTTGCGGACCAGGCGGGGCTGAAGGTGTTGCAGGTAAGTGTGTATGCTCCGGGCAGCGAGTTGCCCATCGGCTACCGCGTTGATAATGAGGCGCGGGCCAAAGGCGATGTCACCACCGGTATACACGCCTTCTGCCGTCGTGGCCAGGGTCTCTTTATCTACCTGTAGCGTGCCGAGTCGAGTGATTTCCAACCCATCTTTCGGTTGCACCCACTCCAGATCTCCTGACTGTCCAATGGCCACAATCACGCTGTCGCATTCCCAGATTGTCTCGGAGCCGGGCTCTAGTTGGGGATTGAAGCGACCGTGCTCGTCAAAAGCCCGGGCCACGTTCAGTGTTTCCACACCAGTGGCCCGACCATCCCGGCCGACTATCCGAGTTGGAGCGACATCGTTGTTGATGACGACACCCTCTTCCTCCGCTTCCATGATCTCGATCGGGTCGGCCAGCATTTCATGACGGCCTTCAACCACCAGGCACCGTACTTCCTGGGTGGCTCCGAGGCGAACGGCTGTTCGAGCAACATCCAGTGCCACCTCCAGATCGCCGCCCGACTGGGCGGGATGGCCTAAACGGGCGGCCGTGCGAGCCACGTCCATGGCCACATTGCCGCCGCCTACCACCAGAACCCGCTTTCCCAGGTCAAGATTGTAGCCGCCAAGATTGACGTTTATGAGAAAATCGACGGCCCGTAGCACGTCATCAAACTCCTCCCCTTCAACGTTGAGCATCCGGCTGCGATAGGTGCCGATAGCGATGAAGACGGCATCGTAGTCACGGCGCAGATCGGCCAAAGAGAAATCATCGCCCAAGGACTGGCTGAGTCGGAGCTTAGGTCCGAGAGCCAGGATGGCCTGGATCTCCAGGTCAATTAACTCTCGGGGTAAACGATATTCGGGGACACCCAGGCGAAGCATCCCTCCGGCAACCGAAGCAGCGTCAAATATGGTGACCTCGTGACCTAACAGTGCCAGATCATGGGCGCAAGAGAGCCCGGCCGGTCCTGAGCCAACGATGCCAACATGCTTGCCGGTCTTGTCTCCTCGCCGCCGGGCGGCGTTCAGCCCACTGCGACTGGTTGGAAAAATCGTATTTCCCAGGCCATAAGCATCTGTTCGGCCAACGTAACCTGGCCAAGCCGGAGGATGTCTGGTTTCACCGGTTTCGCCCAGGTACACACCATATCGGTCGTTGACGAATCGTTTGAGAGCCCTGATGGCGATAGGAGCGTCGATCTTGCCCCGGCGGCAGGCCGCCTCACACGGGGCGCCGCACACCCAACCACAAGTTGAAGCAAAGGGATTGGTTTCGCGGGCGATCAGATAGGCGCGTTCATATTCGCCCCGGCTGATGGCGGTGACATATGCTCTGCCGTCGGTTCGAACTGGACATGCGAACTGGCAAGCTACGGTGCTCTGATAAAACGAAAGATCTTGAAAGTAGACAGGATAACCGGACAAGGAAAACCTCCATTCAAAATGGTATCAGGTGAAGGTCTAGATTCGGTCTAGAGGTAGTGTGGATTGGGTAGGAGGAGAGCCGGTAGCTGTAAGCCGGCAATTATGGGAGGATTTCCCCTGGGGATATTATTCGAAACGGTATCCAAAGCCTCGCTCAGTGAGGATATGTCTGGGATCGCCCGGGTCAGTCTCTATCTTCTTACGTAGAGTCCAAATATATCGTTTGACGTGTTGCGTCTCTCCTGTGTATTGTGACCCCCAAACCTCGACGAGAATCGACTCTGTCGAGAGAGTATGGTTGGCATTGCGAGCCAGCGTTTCTAGCAAGTGGTACTCGGTCGGGGTCAAGTCAATCGCCTCGCCCCTCACCGTCACTCGCCGTTGGTCAAAATCAATGGTCAAGTCGTTACTGGTCACTTGCTTGCTGATATCGATTGCGGCACGAGAGAGCACAGCACCCACCCTAGCTACCAGCTCGGCAAAGGAAAACGGCTTGGTCACGTAGTCGTCTACACCCAGGTGAAAACCGCGCAGTTTGTCATATTCCTCCCCCTTGGCCGTGAGCATAATGATGGGGACAGAGGAGCTCTCACGAAGTCGTCTACACACTTCCCAACCGTCCATGCCAGGCATCATAACGTCCAGCACCACGAGGTCAGGTATCGCTTCGGCCGCCAGGTGCAGACCTTCCAAGCCACCGTTGGCCATCAAGGGATGATAGCCGGCCGAGCTCATATGTTCGGCAAGAAGCTCGATCAGGGTTTCATCGTCATCAATCAATAATACTCTTTCGTTAGTCATGGTTCTCCTGCCAAACAGGAAGGGTGAAGGAGAAGACGGCACCTCCATCTGGATGATTTTCCGCCCAGATATGCCCTCCTTGGGCCTCGACCAGGCGCCGGCAGACGTAAAGTCCGAGGCCATATCCATAGGCGGCCTGCGAGTCACTGCCGTCGGTGCGATAAAATTTGTCAAACAGCCGATCCAGGTCACCCGGTGGAAGGCCCGTACCAGAGTCGCGAACGGAAACAGTGACTCCGACCTGGTTAGCGCTGACACCGACCTCAATTTTGCTGTCGGGAGGCGAGTACTTGTCAGCGTTATCAAGCAAGTTTGCTAAAACCTCGGATACGCGATCGCGGTCGGCGAAAACCATCGGTAGTCCAGGTTTGATAGGTTCTTGAATGACCCGCTCATTATTTCGTGCTCGAACCTGTTCAATCACCTGGCCCACGACCGGTAGAATAGATATTGGTTCAGGTTGCAGGGACAGATCCCCGCTCTCTAAACGGGACGCGTTTAGCACATCCTGCACCAAGCGATTAAGGCGCGCCGTCTGTTGCTCGAGAATGGCAAACATGCGAGTACAGGTTTGGTTGATAGAGCCACAACTACTCTGCATTCGTTGCACGGAACCACTCATGTTAGTCAATGGGGCTCGTATTTGGTGGGAAACCAGGGAGACAAATTCAGAACGCATCTGGTCGAGCCTCTGCAAATCCATATTGGCCTGGGCGAGTTCCTCGACCTTCTCGGCCAGCTCATGGGTTCTCGCCGCTACTTGTTCGTTCAAGTTGGCATTGAGTCGCTGGATCTCCTGTTCACGTCGTTTGCGCGTGGTAATGTCGCGCAGAATGATAGACATCGTGGGTGGCTCCCCGTCACTAGGGGGAAGCCGCGTGGCGGTCATTTCCACATTTATAGTTCGTCCATCTGCATCAAGACAAACCGTCTCGTGACCCCTCAATAAACCCTTCGTCTGAACAACCTCGTCCAACCAGCGGAATTCCACCTTGGCCGCTTCCCCACCGTTTAACAGGGCGGAAAAGGGTTGATCTCGCGCCTCGTCAAACGAGTATCCGAAGAGCGATTCAGCACCCCGGTTCCAAGATTCGATTTTGCCGTGATCACCAACGCTGATAATTGCGTCGGCGGAAGCAGAAGTGATTGATGCCAGACGATATTCACTAATTCTCGCCTTTCGTTCAGCCAGTTCTTTCTCAACCAACCAGCGATCAATCAGCTTCAACGTCCAATAGGTTAGAAGCGGCCCAACAGTAGCGTAGAAGAGGATTTCAACGCCATAATGAATATCATGGCCAAAAGCTTCGCTAAACCAACGCGCGAAAACGAGCTGGTATACCACGACCACAAGAATCATTGAGGAGGGTAGGGTCCATCTCAAGATGGCTATCCGCTGTCTAATTTGGACATCTTCCATGTTCATCAGCTGCCTCCGTAGATAAATCCTCTCATATAATGATAGTCCCTATGTCCTGTGAAGTAAGGGCATCGACCTTCAATAAACTTGTCGATCCAGGGGATCGGTTATCTTTGCTGATTGAAAAATACGTCTCTCGCTTGTTTCAGATGAATTCTGTTCTAAGTGTTAGCCCGATCTATAACCGGCGAAATCCAAAGCGCCCAGTATCGAAAAACAGGAACAAGATTCTCGGGTCGAATGCTCGCTTGCCCTAACGTACCGGGTGGTAGATTAACCAGGTACGGCTGCCAGCCGCGGATGATGCTGCCATTGGGAAGAGCGAGTTGGTAGAGGTAGGCGATGGCCAGAAACTGGCCGGATAATATCCGGCTATTGTAGCTGCCGTTGGTAGACAAGGCTACATGGTCAAGAAGTGGCGCCACTTCCAGCGGCGTAGCCAAGAGTGGGTAGGCGGCCAGATCCAGGCGGCCGTGGAGCGATTCAACAGTGCGGCATTCAACCTCCAGATCCATTAGCAATACACGGCGAGCGTCTCTGGATCGCCGGCGAAGAAGGTGATAAGCCCTACCGCTGTAGCGGGTCAAGTTACCTGATCCGGGATGGGTGATATGGTCGGCGGATCGTTTGCCGGTGAAACTGAAATCGTAGCTAAGGCCAGAGTGTGTTGGTGCCTCCAAAAATTCCGGCCCGAAAAGAGCTAATTGGACAATAATAGTCACTGTTAGGACAAGGAAAAGGCGTCCCCCATGCTCGTCTTGGTCATGGTTGAATTCAAAGGTCGCTCCCTAGGCCAGTTTGGGGTATAATGGGATAGCCGCATGACGAATTCACTCGATAGCACAAGCGCCAACCTCAATTTCTAGAGTCCATCTAGGAGAGCCCGCCCGTGATATACGTCATTCGTCATATATCAGCGCTGATACTTTCAGCGCTGATACTTTTAGCACCGAGACCGACGGATTTCTGCGAGCGTCCCGCAACCTAAAACGGCTTTACGCGCTCTACACTAGGGGTTTGGAAAGGAGATTTGATGAGAATTATGACTGGAGCACAATTAACGCTAACGCCTGGGGATTGGATCGTTCATTCTTTCTGTGGTGTGGGACAAGTTAGGGCTACTGAACGCAAATCAATTGGCGGCAAAGAAAACAGCTACTTTCGGATTGAGATGCTTGATAGCACTGTATGGTACCCGGTAGGTAGGTTAGAAAATGAAAACATCCGGGAAGTGTCGGAAAAGAGCGAATTTCAGCAGGCGATCAATGCATTGAAGGAAGAACCAGAAGAAATGTCGGCCAACATCAACACGCGCAAAGGGCATATAAGCCAGGTTCTGTCTGAAAATATTCCTGTTTCTACGGCTTGTCTGGTCCGAGATTTACGAGCGCGTCATGAGCATCTAGGAACACTAAACCAAACAGAAAGCCAAGCATTCCGGTCCTTGAGCGATCGCCTTATCCAAGAGTGGGCGGTGTGTATGGGAATAAGCATCGAGGAAGCCAATTACAGGCTGCAGGAGATGATTCGCACCGATTACGTCCAAGCGGGAGGCGTCGTCGGGCCGAGCCAAGAACGGCGGGTAAAGGAACAAGACCGCTTGCTTGGGGTCCTGAACCGTCGGGGTGGGGCAAGCGAAGAATAAACCATCAAGAGAGCAGGGGAAATAGGTGGGGGGTGGAAAACGTTCAGCCGGGCAGCGCTTGGTAAGGGGATCGTTGTTTGACAAGTTCCGTCCGGCTACGTGATATATCAGAGAGCGATCTGCCCATTTTCTTTGAGCAGCAACTGGATCCAGTGGCTAATTACATGGCTGCTTTCACGGCCAAGGATCCTGAAGACAGGACTGCCTTCTCGGAGCACTGGGTGAAGATCCTGGCCGATGAGACCATCACACTAAGAACCATTCTTTTCGAAGGTCTCGTAGCCGGGCACATCGTAAGCCATGGATGGTTCGGCGAGCCAGAGATTAGCTACTGGATCGGAAGGGAATTCTGGGGGCGGGGCATTGCCACCAGGGCGTTATCAGATTTTCTATACCAACTATCAGATCGCCCTCTCTATGCCCGGGTCGCCAAAGACAATAAGGCCTCTCTCCAGGTGCTGGAAAAGTGTGGCTTCGAGCACTCTGGCGAGGATAAAGGTTACTCCAATGCCCGCGCCGAAGAGGTCGAAGAATTCATCCTGAAACTCGAGTAGTCGTTCCGCGATTACTAGCATGCCCGCATCAAGGCTGGATCGCTCTGGAGCGCCATCCTAGACGCCTATTTCTGTTAGTCGCGCTCACTGGTCATTAGGACATAGATGCTGACCAGGAACACCCAAGCCGGGAAAACCAATTGAACCCACCAATAGAAACTGGCGAAAACCCACAATACCAGTGCCACACCCCAAGTGACGCTGGCCAGCCAACGAGGCAAGACACCAGTACGGAACCAAATAGTAGCTGACGAGAAGGCATAAACACCCGCCATCCGCAAAGCATAGACGCCGCTAATCTGAACCATCAGGGTTCTGCCGAATCTATAGACACCACTGCCGGCTAGAGCAGCGCCATCGCTGGCATAACTAACCAGCATCGCACTACCCACAGCTGCCCAAACGAATAACATGGCCAGGAAGAGAAGCCCACTACCTAAGGAGACGGTGGAAAGGAATTGATCCTCCAGGTAACCAAGAAGGTCCCGGGCAACGCCCATGAACCAGAGAAAAGCTATCCCGGCTACTGTCAGCAAACCCAGGCCCAGAGACGCGGCAGCCGCGTATTCTTCGAGCCATTCGACATTGACGTCGGCTGGATCGGCCGGGAGGGAAAGCTGCATCATTCCAATGAGGGCGATCAGCAGCGCGGAGAAGATGATGCCGGCAATGGCCGCCGACCGCGGCGTTCTAAGACTAGCTTGGGTGATATGGTTCCTCTGCTCAGTCACGATACTATCCTTTCTAACCTAAACTGCAGAGCCAGGCTATCAAAGTCCGCTCGTTGGCCAGACGCGTTCTTTCAGAAGCCCATTCGGTCCTACGCATAGCCAGATCCTGGGTGCATGGGGGTGTTTCATTTTCGGTTAACACCATAGATCTCCTTGAGTTCAACAACTCTCCCTGAGTTCAATGACACAATGAAGCGAGATAGCGGTCCCACCGCGCCTCTTTCACTTGAGAGTGGGGAGCGAGATGTCCATGCACGAGGCCCGAATCCGCGAAAGGCGGTTTCACGCGCGCACTGGGCGACGAAACATCGCCTTACAAATGATAGTCAGGACTAGTATCAGGATCGTGCCGGCAACTCGAGGCCATGAAGAACGCTGGCCTCGAGTCGTCGAGGAGCTAACTACTCATCGTTGGATTTTGAGAAGGCAGCGGTTACCTTGGACCAGGTCTCTCCTGCCCAGGCAGCCAGATCTCGGGCGCCTAGCTCAAGATTGGCAACCGTCAAATTGGCCGATACGTAGCTCCAATTAACCACATTCCACCAGGCGGCGATGTAATCAGCCCGGCGGTTCTCATACTTCAGATAGTAGGCATGCTCCCAGACATCCAGGCCAAGCAGGGGGATCAAACCCTGGGAGACGGGGTTATCTTGATTCTGTGTGGTGATGACCAGTAGTTTGCCTTCTCCATCCACGCATAACCAGGTCCAGCCAACCCCGAAGAGCGTCGCAGCCTTTTTGCTGAAAGCCTCTTTGAAGGCCTCGAATGAACCGAAGGATTCGGTGATGGCACTGCCTAGCTTGCCGCCGGGTTCTCCGCCACCTGAGCTGTGCATGGCATTCCAGAACATGGAGTGGTTGGCGTGACCGCCGCCGTGATTGCGTACGGCCGTGCGAATCTCCTCGGGAACGCTGTTTAGATCGCTCAATAGTTGCAGGGTGGCCGTATTCTGCAGATCCGGGTAATTCTCCAATGCTTTGTTGAGATTATTGACGTAGGCTTGGTGATGTTTGTCATGGTGAACGGCCATCGTGCGGGTGTCGACGTGCGGTTCCAAAGCACTGTAATCGTATGGAAGGGGGGGTAGCTTGTGAGTCATTACATTATTCCTCCTGAACATCGCGATAAGTTAAGTTGCTTATGCTTTCCTATTATAAAGGAAAGATGACGGATGTCAGCGCAAGGGCGATGAATGATCCCGGGAAAATCTCTATAGATGATGAAGCGCGCAGGCTTCCATCTTGACAAGACCCTGGCTAAATATATAATTATGTAACATATGAATAATTGTTCAGGTATTAACTTATGAACGATCTGCAGACCATGAGAAAAACTGGGTTGGAAGAAGAGCTGGCCGCTCAAGTGGCCGAGTTGTTTAGCGCCTTGAGCGATACCAGCCGGGTACGGATCATCGCCACGCTGGCGGAAGGCGAGATGAATGTTGGCGCCTTGGCGGAATCTGTGGGGATCAGTGAATCGGCCGTTTCCCACCATATGCGCCACCTGCGCCAGATGCGCCTCGTACGAGCCAGAAAGGCGGGCCGCTACGTTTTCTATACCCTGGACGACGACCATATCAACGACCTTTTTCGCTGCGGACTGGAACATGTACTTCACGGCTGAGAGATGCAACCCGGTGAGCTTACTCATGACACTCACTGATGAATAATCCTTCTCCGTAGCGCCGCTTAAAGACTAAACCAATGACCGAGAAGACGATTGAGCTCTGCGCACCCATATTAATGCCCGGTATTTCCGATTCCTGTGATGCCTGCCTGGCTATCGTGGAGACAGCAATTCGGGGCCGGAGAGGTATTGCCCGGGTGCATGTCAAGAATGACCAGGACCACCCCCATCTTTGCCTGCATTATGATCCGAACCTCATCTCGGCCGCTGCCGTCCAGGAATTTGCCGAAGAGGTGGGGCTGGACTTCACAGCTCGATACCGTCACGAGCAAATCCCTTTTAGCGGCATGGACGCGGCCGACGCGGCGACAACCCTTACCAGCGTATTGGAAGAGCTGCCGGGCATGTTACACGCCAATGTAAATTATGCCGCCGGACTCGTCTTTGCCGCCTATGACAGCACCGTGCTTCAACACGCCGCGATTGAGGAAACGATCCGGGGAATGGGTTATCATCCCCAGCCCGCGATGGCCGAAACCGGCGATGTTCTCATCGAAGAGGAACAAGATCCGGCCGGCGCGCCGCGATTTCTACCTCACTGGATGCAGAGGCGGTGGAAGCTCTTCCTGGTAGCCTTGGCCGGGCTTTTCTTTCTGATCGGCTGGATTGGTGGGTCTTTTCTCGGCTTATCCGAGGAATTCGCCCTGGTTTTTTTCCTACTTTCCTACCTGGCTGGCGGCTATGATATTGCCACCCATGCGATTCCCGGCTTGATGAAGGGAAAGTTTGACACTGATGTATTGATGCTGGCTGCCGCCGGAGGTGCGGCCATCCTGGGACATTGGGCGGAAGGGGCTTTTCTGCTCTTCCTGTTTAGCCTGGGTCAAGCTGGCGAGCATTACGCCCTGGACCGGGCCCGAAACGCGGTCAACGCCTTGGGCGAGATGATGCCGAAGAGCGCAAGGGTCCGGCGCGACGACCAGATCATCGAGCTGCCAGTCGAGCAAATTAGGGTGGGGGATGAGGTTGTTATACGCCCCGGCGACCGGATCCCGGTAGATGGCCAAGTATCGCGCGGGGAGAGCAGCATCGACCAGAGCCCGATCACCGGCGAAAGCGTGCCGGTAACCAAACAAAGAGGCGATGAGGTGTTTGCAGGGACCATTAATCATGAGGCAGCACTGGAGGTACAGGTCACCAGGCTGGCCAAAGACAACACCCTCAACCGGGTCATGCAAATGGTGGCCGAGGCCCAGAGTCAGCAGAGCCCAACCCAACGGATGACCGAGAGATTTAGCACCAAGTTCGTCCCCGCTATCCTGGCCCTGGTGGTGGCGGTCGTCGTCCTGCCATCTCTGCTTGGCTGGACGACCATCGAGGAAAGCTTCTATCGGGGTATGCTTCTGCTGGTGGCTGCATCTCCCTGTGCCCTGGCCATTGGCACTCCTGCCGCCGTGCTGACCGGTATCGCTCAAGCTGCCCGAAATGGGGTTCTGATCAAGGGGGGTGCGCACCTGGAAAATCTGGGCCTGGTAACGGTTATGGCTTTTGATAAAACAGGCACTCTGACCGACGGCCGTTTCGAAGTGACCGATGTTATAGCTATGAATGGATCCGGCTCTGATGAGCTCTTGCGGATCGCAGGGGCCGTGGAGCAACAATCGAATCACCCCCTGGCCCTTGCGGTGGTGGAGGCGGCCCAGAAAGAAGGGCTGGATTTGCCTGCGGCCGGTGGGCTGGAAAACCTATCTGGCCGGGGCGTTCAGAGCGAGGTGGAAGGACAAACCGTCCTGATCGGCTCCCTGAGGCTCTTCCAAGAAATGAACGGGCATCTGCTGGACGACGAGACCTTGGGAGTTGTCGAGCGATTAGAAGGAGAGGGGAAGACGACGATGGCCGTGAGCTACGGCGGGCAGTTTCTGGGTATATTGGCTCTGGCCGACACCCCCCGGCCCGGCGTGCAAACGACCCTACAACAGCTCTTAGACCAGGGAATGCAAAAACTGGTGATGCTCACCGGCGACAATAGCGTGGTGGCGCGAGAAGTTGCCCAACAGGTAGGGGTTACCGATGTTCGTGCTGGCCTACTTCCGGAAGGTAAATTGATGGCCATCAAGGAACTCCAGGGTGAATACGGAACTATCGCCATGACTGGTGATGGAGTCAACGACGCCCCGGCCCTGGCGATGGCCAACGTGGGGATCGCCATGGGTGGCGCGGGTACGGCCATGGCCTTGGAGACGGCCGATGTGGCCTTGATGGCTGACGATCTGGGACAATTACCCTTTGCCGTGGGACTAAGCCGGGCCAGCCGGTCCATCATCCGCCAAAACCTGGTCATCGCCCTGGGCATCATCAGCTTATTGGTGCTCACCTCCGTTTTTGGAGTGATTCAACTGAGCGGGGCGGTTGTCTTGCACGAAGGCAGCACGATCCTGGTGGTGCTCAACGCCCTACGCCTGCTCCGGTACGAGATGTAGTTTTCCCGCGATAAGTCCCGGGTCAACGGTGGAAAACAGACGGGTCTGGGGGATCTATAAGGGAAGCCAGGTACCGATCCCTTTCTCAACGGCCCGTTTGTAGAGGGCGGGGGCTACAGCCATATCATCCATCGCCAGGCCGAGATTGCAGGCGATATTCCGTTCGCCGGCCGTTTCGCGACCCGGCTTCTGTCCGGTTACCAACTCACCCAAATCGCCGCTCACCTGGGGAATATCCTGGAAGTAGCCCACATCTTTGTAATGGTTTAATTGAGCCAGGTCGTCGGTGTAGAACTTATTCGCTTCCTTCATCGCCGCCGGGTGCCAGTAAGAGTCGAAATCTACCAGAGAAGCGAAAGCTCCCTCATCCCACCAGCCGGCCTGAATCGTCCGATGGGGATGGCGCAATATCGGACCGGCTGTGACTATCAGGTCACAGTCGGCTACGGCCTCTTTTGGCGAACCAACTACCTGGACCTCCAAATCAAACCTAGAGCTGATATCTTCGGCGAAGGCGTTAGCGGACTCAACTGTCACATCGTAGGCCATAACCTTCTGGAGTGGAAAGAGTACGTTGAGCGCTTCGGTGTTAGTTCTTCCTTGCACGCCGCATCCCAGAATGCCGAGCACCGAAGATTCAGGGCGAGCTAAGCGCCGGGCGGCTACGGCCGTAGCCGCGGCGGTGCGCATGCCGGTGATCCAGGAGCAGTCCATCACCGAGATGGGTAAGCCCGTCTCTGGATCGTTGAGGATGAGAAGACCTGATATATAAGGAAGGCCGCGCTGGTTATTCTCTGGGAAGCCGCCGACCCATTTAATACCGGCCGAGTTCATGCCTGGAATATAGGCCGGCATGGCGTGGATGAAGTTATCTCCGCCACCGGGGTGGATGCCCGGCTTGGGGGGCATTTCGACCCGGCCCGCACCCTTCTCCAGGAAAGCCTGCTCCAGCAATTCGATGACTTCGGCCATTTCCAGACCCACGGAGACGACGTCCGATTGAGACAGATAGAGCAAGCGGTTTTCGTTCATTTTTTCTCCCGGTCAGATGACTGGCCAATGTCTAGCTTGAAACTATTGTGCATAACCCCAACTGAAACACCCCGGTATGGTCAAAGTCGATTGGCACCGGTTCAGTGTGGTTCTATGATAATATCCTTGAGAATGATGCCGTTGATGATCGAGGTAGGCAGGCCAGGCAGCCAGGGCTTTATTAGCACCTGATCCCGTCCATAATTAATGGGCACGGCCGGCGCTTCGTCGACCAAGATCTGCTCAGCTTCCCGGTACATGGCCAACCTCTGCTCCTGGTCCGTGATGCGCCTGGCGTCTTGAATCAGGGTTTCATAGCGCTCGTTTCGCCAACCGCTCTCTTGAAGCCAGTTGCCGTAACGCAGAAAGCTGTCCGGATCCGGATAATCTGCCGACCACCCGTGCAGCCAAAAGTTTGGTCGCTCCGTCTCAATATAGTCGATAATATCTCCCGGATCCATGTAATGAACAGACAGGTCAAGGCCTAGGTCTGTTTTCCATTGATGGGCAAGGTGCTCAATAACCTTGCGAGAAAAACTAAAGTCGAGCGTAGATCCTTCTACCAGTGGAAAATCGCTGCCATCAGGGTAACCGGCCTCGGCCAATCTCTGGCGCGCTAAAACAGGGTTGTGATCTAGGGCAATTCCAGGAACATGACCAAGGACGCCACGCGGGACCATACCTCCGCCAGCCGGGAAGTCGATCCCTAGGGGCAGTTGATTAGCCAGGGCCTTTCGGTCCATTGACAACACAAGAGCCTGGCGGACTCTCCAATCATCAAAAGGGGTCTTTGTGGTATCGAAAGCAAGGTAAAACGTACTAGGAGCCGGTTCAGAAATATATTCGTCGGGATGGATATGGATGAGACGGCTGCCATCGGATAAGGACAGCTGGGCATATGGGTACAAGACATCAAGCTCACCCCGCTCATACTTCTCAACCACTTCTTCGTCAGGCACAATGATAAACTCAACCTGTGACAGGTTGCCGCCGAAACGCCCATGGTATCCCGCATAGCGCTCCAATACCGCCATCTGCCCCGGAGAAGAGGACTTAATTGTGAAAGGGCCATTGGTCACAATGTTTTCAGGCTCGGCCCAATCAGCACCAAAGCGGCGGACGGCATGCCTTGGAACCGGCTTGGATATACTCAGGGGCATTATCTGCAGAAAGTAACTGGTGGGTCCCTCCAGATCTACGACCAGCGTATGCTCGTCCACAGCTTTGACACCCAGAACGTCGGAGTCGTCCAGCAGACCTTTGTTGAATTCCCGGGCACTGTTTATATCGAGCAACACCTGAGCCAGACCTCTATCGAAGTCCGGATGCAGAGCGCGCTTCCAACTATATTCAAAGTCAATGGCCGTCACTGGCTCGCCATCGCTCCATTGAACATCATCGCGCAAGTGGAAAACGTATCTCCGCCCGTCATCCAGCACCTCCCAGCTATATGCTACATCGGGTATAAGCTCATCCTCGGCTGTGAGCTGGAGAAGACCGCTAAATAGTTGGTTGATGCACCAATTGGAATAGGAATCAAAGGAGCGAGAAGGGTCGAGCGAGGCCGGATATGCGGTTATGGCGGCCCGGTAAGGGTGAGGCGCTGGCGCCATGGGCTTCCTATCGAAAGGCTCTCTCTCAGATGCAAGTCGCCACTGGGCGAATCCTACTTCGTAAGCTTTGCGAGACGCGTCGAAGTCAAAGATATTGTGATAAGTCAGGCCTAATTTCATGGAAGTCCGGGCCGCGCGATCGTGATCACCCAGCTCCATAAGGAAGAGAAGGGCATGTTCGTAGGCTTCGATGGCCTCGTCGTAGGCAAAGACCGTCCGGGCCGAATCGCCAGCCAACAGCAAATACTTAACTCCTTTCTCTCCCTCACCAGCTTCGGCGAAGTAGCGTCCAAGCAAGGGCGCAAGCTCTTCCTGCCGCTCGCGGTAGTTTTCCTCAAGGGATAGGGCAACTTGCCTCTGCAGCCGCTGGCGTCGCAAGGTGCTGAGATTGGAGAGCAAAGTTGTATGGATGAGGGCATGGGTGAAAGCGAATCTGGGTGATTGGCCGGGAACAGAAACCTGAACTTCCTCGATTAATTGGGCTCCCTCGGCCTTCTCTAAAATGCCGATCAATACATCCTCTTCCAGCTCGCTTACCCCAACCAACATCTCATACTCAAATTCTCTGCCCAAGAGGGCGGCAACTTGAAGGGCGAGCTGTTCTTCGGCGGATAACTTGCTCAACCTCGATTGAATGGCCAGCCGAACTCCCTGGGGGATCTCCAGCTCTTCGATATCATCAGGCCGGTTCCAGCGACCGCCCTCATAATATAACTTGCCGCTATCGACCAGGGTTTTGCACACTTCCTCGATGAAGAACGGATTCCCTTCTGTCTCCTTGTATACGCCGTCCAGGAAATCCGTAGTTATCTCTTCGGCAAAGAGGGTTGTCAACAGCTCCCGGGTCTGTTCCTTGTCTAGGCTGGAGAGCTTGATGCGGGTTGCCAATCGCTCGCGATTCACATCGGTTAGCATTGCCTGGAAGGGTAGGGTTGCATCCAACTCAACCTCCCTGTAGGTTGCGACGATCAGTGCCCTGCGCCGCTGTAAGCGACGGGCCAGATAACGTAGCAAAGCCAGGCTTCCACTGTCGGCCCAATGGATGTCGTCGACCACCAATAGCAATTCGCCATCTTTGGTTTGGGCGCCGAACCAGGTGATGATGCTGTCGAACAGTCGTTGTTGTTCGGCCTCTGGATCGAGTCGCTCGTTGGGCGGGATGTCTGGGTAATACAGCCGGAGCTCCGGGGAAAGGGTGAGTAAGTCGGCTACCACGGTCTCGGGTAACTCCAGATTGTGCCCGTTTTCCAGAGAATATTGCACCATTTGGGCGATGGGTCCATAGGGCGTTCTCTCTTCAGCGTAACAAAGTCCCAGGAGAGTCTTGCCGCCAGATATCTCGACATAGGTGTTCAGCTCCTTAACCATCCGTGTCTTGCCTATGCCAGGCTCTCCGCTGATGAGGAGGAACTGACCGTCTCCGGCGGCCGATTTCTCCCACAGGGCCACCGCTTCGGCAAAGTCCCTCTCTCGCCCGACCATCCGGCCGCGAACCAGGCGGTTGAGTTGGGTGACAGGGGCTGAGGGCTGGGATCTAGGCGCAACCAAAGAAATGTTATCCAAGGCGGCACGAACCGCTCCGGCCGACGCCGGACGGTCATATGGACGTTTACTCAGCAGCTGAACGATCAGCTGGTCCAGGAGTGCTGGAAGCCGGTCATTATAGGTGCTAGGCGGCACGACCGGAGCGTAAAGATGTTGGGAGATGACCGCGGTCAGGTTCTCCGCCTCGAAGGGTGGTCGTTCCGCACACATTTCATAAAGCATCACCCCCAAGGCGTACAGGTCAGAGCGCGCATCCGCTTCCTGGCCCAGGATTATTTCCGGGGCCAAATAGGACAGGGTGCCCATGAGCGCACCTTCTTGGGTGAGACGGGACTTTCCGGATATCCGGGCCAGGCCAAAGTCCATCAACTTCACTGTCCCCGTGGTAGTGACGGCTACGTTTTCTGGTTTGAGATCCCGATGGATGATCTCCTGTTGGTGAGCGGCCTCCAGCGCCTCGCAGATGTCAATGGCGATCTGGACGACCTCCTCTAGATCGCGATGCTTATAATCGCGCAGGGTTTGGCCCTCAACCAGTTCCAAAATGATATACGAGGTCGGCTCAATCTGGTCCGGCAGTACGACGACGCCGACGTCGTGTACGGCTACGATGTTGGGGTGATTCAGCCGGGCAGCGGCACGGGCCTCTTGAAGCAAACGAGAGCGGCCTTCGGTTCCCAAACCGGCCGATGAGACGACTTTCACCGCCACCGGCCGTTCCAGGAGCGTGTCCTGAGCTCGGTAGACGATGCCCATGCCCCCGCGGCCGAGTTCGGATTCAATACGATAGCGGTCTTCGATCAATGTGCCTATCATTCAGCACCTGTATATTGTGAATTCGTGGATTTTGGCAGTAAGTGTTCCAAATGCGGGCTAGGGATCCTTAACACCGAGCCAACTCATTATACACAAAGTTCCGTCATCTGGCTGAACCGAGCGCCAGCCGAAGAATGGGATGGCGAGTTAGCCACTGGGGCAAGACGGTCATTCCCCTGTATACAATGGACACGCCGATTAAATCGGATGGGAAACCACCGGCGAGATGTTCGCTTACAGCCGGCAATAGCCCACCACTTTTAAGATGTCATTAAACTCTATACAATTGAGCCTTCTAATAACGAGGATTAAGGGATTCTCTGATCTTTTGTAAGCTGATGGAGTGAAGTGATCTATGACCACCCGTACCTTAACCCGCCAGAAAGCTAAACGCACTCTCAGATCATTTTTCCCCATTATTTCCTGGCTGCCAAAATACAAAGCTGCCTGGTTGCAGCCGGACACCATCGCCGCCCTGACTGTTTGGGC
>JBARZW010000044.1:0-50642 GCA_049650305.1 Promineifilaceae bacterium (SeqCode) | reverse complement strand
CAATCAACCTGGGGCCCCATTTTTCGCCTGGGACGCGCCCCATTTTGCGCTCTATATCCTGGCAATTTGCCAGGAATGATGCAGGCTCAAGAAGCGTTCTAACCTTCAGACAGATGTTGAGGAAATCGGGTTGATCGGTTAACCCCCACGGAGCAGTTTTATAGACCGGCGAGATCGCTTCGATAGCTGCCACCTCGCCCAGTGCATCCACAGCAAGTTGTAGGTTTTCGCGTCTACTTCCGAGGTTTGTACCAAGGGAAAGGTAGACCAAGTTTGTCACTGTCGATTGTCCCTTTTATGCGGGCTTCATGACGCACTGCGTTATACAAAAATATAGCACGTGGCCAATCTGATGTCAAGATAGTCAACTCCCTCAATAATCCAACACTACAGTACATTTGAACAGTGTACTGCTTCTCATTATGTGATATTTTCTAGCGGTAGGTATGAAATCAGCGATGTCAGGAAAGAAACCTCTTTTAATAGCGATGATCTTTGTCCATTCCATATGGATCGCGCTATTCTCCGGGAGCCAATCAAATCTGCTAGCTCAGGGTACTTCCTCGCAGGTCATACATCTAGTCGAACCTGGTGATACTTGGCGAGCGCTGGCTTGGCAATATGGGGTGTCCGAAGATGTAGTTCGCAGTGCAAATCCTCACTTAAATAGTCTAGGCGAACCTTCCATCGGGACCGAAATCGTAGTGCCAGTCGAAGATCCACAGATCAAGAACAGAGGCTTTCTGATTCGATCCGACACCGCTGGTTTAATAGCGGTCAGTACCCTGCACAACTCAAATCCCTGGCAACTAGCTCTTCTGAATGATTTCCAGAGTCTGTATTCACCGCTTCTAAATCGACCGATCTTCATACCCAACGGCGAAACAATTCCGCGTGAGCTTCCAACGGGTTTTCGCTCCTTCGATATCGCGGCTATTCCAATTCTGCCAGGCCAGGTGATTGGTTTTAGAGCTCAACTAAGCAGACCAGTCTCCGTTACAGCATCCTTGTCAGATGTTCATTTCGTTGTTCCTCAAGGAAAGGACGGGGTTGTCGGAATTGCCGGCACCGGAGCGTTTTTTCCAACGGGTAATCATGATCTCACCGTCGTAGTGGAAGGATTTCCACCCTGGGTACAGCCCCTGAATATCAGTCCGGGTGAATGGACCTATGAACAGATTAACCTTACTGGTACGGCTGCAGCAATTGACCAGGCATCTATCAGGGATGAATGGGAGAGGCTGTCTTTGGTTTGGTCAATGGTTACTCCAGAGATCAGATGGCAAGGAACCTTTAGGCTACCTATTGATAATTACCTCGATTTCAGCTCTCTCTACGGGGCGCATCGCTCATACAATGGCGGTCCGTACAGCTCATATCACGAGGGACTTGATTTCAGCGCTTACGGGGGTACGCCTGTTAAAGCACCAGCCACAGGCATAGTTTCCTTAGCAGAATTCCTATATGTTCGAGGAGGAGCCGTTATCATCGACCACGGTTACGGCGTTTTCAGCGGTCTCTACCATATGTCTGAGATTCTCGTCCAACCTGGACAGTACGTTGAGGAAGGACAGGTTATCGGAAATGTGGGGTCGACCGGGCTATCGACGGGTAACCATCTACATTGGGACTTCCTTGTCGGCGGGACACAGGTTAATCCGCTATCTTGGCTTGACAAAGATCTCGGCTGCTGGCTACTTGAAGGTATTGGAACTGCCTGCTAATAGGTGGAGTTAGCCACTCTTCACAAAAAAATGCTTAGCCACGCCAGACAGCTATGGCTAGCAGAATCCAACCGGCGATAAAGGCGACCCCACCTAGGGGCGTTATGGCCCCTAACCATCTCGTATCTGTAGCACTTAGCAAATACAGGCTACCAGAGAAAATCACAATACCAGCCACTATCAGGTACCCGGAAGCATTTACCAGGTTCCCGGGCCATTTACTTGCGACCCAGGCGACGGCAAAAAGACCCAGTCCGTGAATGAGGTGGTAGCGAACTGCCGTTTGGAAAGTGGATTCGAGGTGCGGTGCTTTTTCAAAATAACCCTCCAGAGCATGTGCCCCAAATGCGCCAGCCGCGATGCCGAGCATCATGAAAACTGCCCCTAAGATCGCGAATGACTTCTCCATGGGATCCTCAACTTATCCGTAGGTCTAGGGCTTCAACAATAACCCTAATGATCTCTTCAGCAATAGCAGATTTGCTCTGTAATGGCATGTTCATCAGACGACCATCGGAACCGATTAGGATTATGCGATTCGTGTCAACGCTGAAGCCACCGTCCGTAGAGCCAACATCGTTGATGGCGATAAAATCAAGGGTTTTTCGAACCAACTTCTCTCTTCCATGCTCCATTAAGTTCTCGGTCTCAGCGGCAAATCCGAGCGAGATTAATGGATGTCCGGTTTTAGCCTTTTGGGCCTTCACCTGCTCGAGGATATCAGGATTGCCTATCAAAGGAAGCCCAAGATCACCACTCAAGGCTTGAGCCTTCTTTATCTTTTGCTTGCCCAATTCTGCAGGCCGGAAGTCAGATACGGCCGCGGCCATGAGCAACACATCCGCGTCGGCCACCTCTTTGAGAACCGCGACACTCATCTCAACTGCGGTATTCACCTGAATCATCCTTGCGCCTATTGGGCTATTCAGCTGAACGGGTCCGCTGATGAGAGTGACCTCGGCCCCGGCGTCCAATGCCGCCTGGGATAATGCGTAACCCTGTCTACCGCTCGATCGATTGCTCAGGAAACGAACTGGATCGAGCGCCTCGCGGGTAGGTCCTGCGGTAACGATGACCTTCCTGCCTTTTAATGGTCCATCGCTACTCAATGCACGCCGGATATGACCCATAATTTCCATTGGCTCCAGCATCCGTCCGAGACCTGATAAGCCTGACGCCATCCGGCCTTCAGCTGGACCGGCAAACAGTAGGCCGCGTTCCTTTAGAGTGTCGACATTTGCTTGGGTGGCAGGATTCGTATACATGCCAACATCCATTGCTGGTGCTATCAGAATCGGGCACCTGGCTGCCAGGGCAGTGATAGTCAACAGATTGTCGGCCAGACCATGAGCAATCTTTGCCATCGTATGAGCAGTCGAAGGGGCGATAACAAATATGTCCGCCCCCTCCCCTAAGTTGACGTGTTGAATATGATCATCAAGACTCCACATATCCGAATAGACCTCACGACCGGTTACGGATTGGAGACTCAAAGGAGCGATGAACCGGCTGGCCGCCTCCGTCATGATCACGTCCACGAGGGCCCCATTCTGGGTCAGCTTGGATGCAAGATCTACCGATTTATAGCAAGCTATTGAGCCCGTGATTCCAAGTAGGATTCGCTTTTCTTGAAATATCGTGATGTCCATGGCTTAAGTTTATGAAAACGGCGGATATATACAAGCTGCTCTATTTTCCATTATCAATTCCGAGTCCTTCCGCGTTAATCGACTGCCTGGTTCATCCGCCAATAGCAAAATGAATTAGGCGATCGAATTAAGCGCTTTTAGAGGGAGCGCGGGTGCATTTCATGTATCCTATCAGGTATAATTTGGATTGTGAAACATCTCGCCATTGCGTCTACTATCTCGGGTAAGTGCAGATGAACTCATTATTGGCCTTCGTCACTGCTCATCGCTCGAAATTCATTGTCGCCCTTGTACTTGCGGCATCTGGATTCTTACTTCTATGGCAAGAACCCCAGAAACCTCTCCGGGTCGCGGTAGCTAAAGGTGGGCGTATGCAGGAGATGTCGGCCGTTTTAGAATCGGCCGCTAACCAAGCGGTTATGCGCGGTCTCGTCCTTGATGATGTGCGCGTTTCGATCCTCCTTGATGATATTGATTACGGATTTCTCTACGCCTACCCACTTGGTCTCGCCGAAGCTCAGGCTTGGCACAAAGATGGATGCAACGTCGATTCCTGTGCTCAGGTAACTCTCTATGATTTTTCAAAAGGCGGTACTATTGAAGTGATTGTCAACATCGATAAGGCCGAGGTAATTGATCTGTGGGTAGAACGTGATGCCCGTCCAGGAGCTAGTCCGTACATCATTCCAAGGGCCATGGCCGCCATTGCGGCCGACCGTGACATGGTGGCGTTATTGGGCGATGTACGTTCTGTGGAACCCATGATGGTTCCGATGTCGACATGGATGTTAGAAGGAGAGTGTAAGGAGAATTGGTGTGTCGATCTCACGTATGCCGCTCCCGATGGAAGTGGGAAGATCCTGCATGCTCTCGTAAATATGGAGAAGGAGAAGGTATCCCGCATATTCTATACCCGGGGTCGTTTAGACAGAGTATTCAAACGACCGGCCGCTCAAGAAGCTAATTTCAATAACGGTTGTCATGAGCAATTCGGATGGAGCGTATGCTGGCAAATGACAGCCCACGATGGTATCGATTTCTTCGATGCAACGTTTGAGGATGAGCTGGTATTCTCTAGCGCGAAAATTAGTCAGGTAGAAGTTTTCTATCCAAGCTGGCCCGGTGGCTATCGCGATGAGATCGGCTATGCTGCGTCGGTTCCTCCATATTTTGGTACACATGTCAGAGAGCTGGATGATGGCTTTGAAGTAAGCCAGCTATATACAGAGTTTCTTCGATGGCCCAATTGCATCTGCTGCTACCGTTATGAGCAAGTATTCCGATTTCACGCAGATGGCAACTTTGAACCGGTCTTCATCTCCCATGGCCCTGGTTGCGATGATCTATCGAACTACCGTCCATTCTGGAGGATCGATCTTGATATTGGAGAAAAGGCAATCAACGAAGTCTGGACATGGGAAAGTGACCAATGGGTTCAAGCCAGCGAAGAATTCTCCAAACCGCTATTCGAAGATCAGTCGCCGGATGGCGGCCTCGTTTACTTTACTGCAGCTGAGGCAGCGTATGAGTGGCGACCAGTAGCGACGGATCCAACCGGCGAAGACGATGGCCGTCTCTTCGTGCTTCGGGCGAACGAGGGTGAGGGAGATGGTCCAGTTCCAACAGGACCTGCTAACACTTTCTGGCCTCCTGGACAATGGCTTGATGGGGAATCGCTGGCGTCCCAAGATGTCGTCATCTGGTATATCCCAGTACTCCATACTAAGAAGGATGATCCCTGGTGGTGCATGCCAGATCCAGAGCCAGATTTCTCGCCTTGCGATGCAGTTTCCATTATGAAGCGCTCTGGTGAACTGGTTCAACCGCCAACAAGAGAAGCGACCAGGACCAGGGAAGTGGAAACGGAAATACGGGTGGAGCCCGTAGAAACCCCTACGACGGCTTCAACCATGACACCTCGAAGTGTATTAGGTGAAGATCCGATTACAATAATCGAAAGCAGTGGTTGTGGTTCATGCCATGTAATCGGAATGTTGGGTGAACCCGGTAAAGTTGGGCCCGATCTCACGAATATTGGAATTCTAGCTGCCCAACGTGTGCCCGGCTTGTCGGCTGAGGAATACATCCGGCAGGCCATAACCGATCCCGGGGCTTACATCGCAGTTGGCTGCCCGAACGGCCCCTGTCTGGATGGGATAATGCCCCAATCTTACCAGGAGAGCTTAAGCCGTGAGCAACTCGAGATCCTAGTGAACTATCTGGTGGATCAGAAGATCGAAGTGTTTGAGCAAGCTGATAGATCATCCACTACACCCCCTCCGGCAATCGGACAGGATCTTGACTTATCTCCTGGTGATGGGGAAGGTTCGACTGAAAAGGAAGATGCTGGCAATCAAGCACCTACTCTAATAATAGTTGCTGCCCTGACCGTTTTTCTGGTTATTCTTTTGGTAGGTTTATACAAGGGTATTGAACGGCGAACCGGAGCGGATTAGCAACCGCTAGCTGTTTTCGTAATCATCGATTAACCAGGAATGTATTAGCCCTTGTACTTCTCGCGAAGGGCCCGCTCCACCTGACGATTGGCATCTCTCTTTGCTATATCGGCCCGTTTGTCATATTGTTTCTTGCCACGGGCCAGGACAACCTCCACTTTGGCCCAGCCATCTCTTAGAAATACCTTGGTTGGGATCATCGTGAGACCTTTTGTCGTCAGGGCTTCGATGATCTTGTTTATCTCCCGGCGATGCAATAATAGCTTCCTTGGCCTGGTGGGATCGTGTGTTTGATAACCTGCCCGTTCATATGGAGCGATATGGGTATCAAACAGATAGAGCTCACCGTTTCGGGGCTGTACGAAACTCCCTTGAATATTGACATTCCCGGACCGAATAGATTTTATCTCGGTCCCGGTCAATACAAGGCCTGCCTCATATTTATCAAGGAAAGCGTAGTCCCTGCCGGCGCGCCTATTAGTCGCTACTACCTTTCTGCCCTTTTTCTTCATTTCTCTGCCAAATTAAACTCTACGGCAGTCTGATACATGCCAAGAAGCTGAAAACTGAGCAAACTAAGTCGTCTCACGCGGTCAGACATGACACAGCGTTATTCGCCCTCTAATATGAACTGGATGGCCCTCTGCAGTTGTTCATCGTCGTCGCCACCAAGATCAACCGGGTTGCCTATCTCGATATCGGGCAGTATTCCCTCCTTGTCGATCGTTACATTATTCGGCGTATACCAACGGGCAATCGTGACTCGCAGTTCAGAGCCATCTGACAAGGTGTAACTTTGCTGGACTGAACCCTTTCCAAGGGTCTGTTCGCCAATAAGTATACCGCGTTTAAGATCGCGAACGGCTCCGGCAACAATCTCCGAGGCACTTGCACTGCCGCTATTAACAAGCAGGACGAGAGGAATAGTCTCTGCCAGGTCACCATTATTTGATTCAAAGACCCTTTCGACGCCCTGGCTATCACGCTGATAGGCGACAATACCTTCAGGCAGAAAGAGGTCACTTACGTCAATTGCCTCGGCGAGTAAACCTCCCGGGTTGTCCCTGAGATCAAGGATCAATCCTATTGGTTCCTGGGTTAATAGCTCATCAATGGCCAATGATAAATGTTGGTCTGCGCCATTGCTGAAGGTCGAGAGCCGGACATATCCGATGTTTTCTTCCAACATCCTAGACGAAACTACCGGGAACTCGATTCGCTCACGGACGATTGTTATCTCAAAGGTTTCACCAGTCTCTTCCCGCACAATCGTCAACCTAACCTCTGTTCCTCGAGGTCCTGTGACCATGGCAACTATCTCAACCAGTGGCATCCCGGTGATGGTTTGCCCATCAACTTGAGTAATGATATCCCCGCTCAACAAACCCGCTTTATCTGCTGGTTGTCCATCAATTGGCCTAACGATCAGAAGGTTTCCGGCTTCGTCCAGATCTACATAAGCCCCAATACCTTCATAACCACCTTGAATTTGGATCCTGGAACGTTCAGCAATTTCGGGGGGGATGAATCTTGTGAATTGATCGTCGAGAAGCTCCATCGATCCTATGATTGCTCGGTAAGTAACATCTGAGGAGGAAGGTAGAGCTCCGTCGAATTCTTCGTTAATGATCTCCCAGACGTCTAACATCAGCTCAGTATCTACTTCCTCAAGGTCAACAGGAATACGAATCTCAGGCTCCGTAACTTGGCTTTCTCCTCCTGATTGTTGTGCTTCACCGGTTGCAGCTTCCGAAGAATTTGAGGCGCCGTTAGCACTATCAGTCGAGTTCTGATCTTCTTTTTCGATACTCTGGTTCTGGGGCGAAACCTTTTCAACCTCATTATCGGGATCCTCGCTTGCGCCGCCATCTTGAATGGTGTCGCTGATCCTATCGACAACTTCCGTCAAGGTTCGATCTTCTTCAATCGTCGAATTGCGGCCGATTGCATATGCGCCCACAGCGACAAGAGCGACCAAAAAGACCACAAAAACGGTGGCAATCAGGATCGTCATGACGCGCTTGGATTTATCTGTCATACTTCATTCCTATTCAATAAGACTAGCTCTGCTGCAGAAAGGTAATTGCCCTTTCCAGTATTTCATCGATCCCGCTGTCGATCGCATCCTGGGTTAATTCAACCAAGATGTCTGGTTGAAGCCCTTGTTGGTCAAGCTGTTTTCGGTTCGGGGTTAACCACCTGGCTGAAGTTACGTGGACTGAAGAGCCATCGCTAAGATCGAAGACAAGCTGGACGGAGCCTTTTCCAAACGTAGGTGATCCTATTAATGTAGCTCGTTCACGATCTTGTAAAGCTCCCGCCACTATCTCAGCCGCGCTCGCGGTACCATCATCAACCAATACGACAACTGGTATACCTTCAGCAATCTCGCCCTTGTCGGCGACAAATTCCTGCTCGTCACCATCTTTGCTGGCCTGGAATACGACCGTACCACCGTCGAGGAAATGCTCGCTAATATCGACTGCTGCATCCCTAAGGCCACCACCATTTTGGCGCAGATCCAGGATCAGATACTCCGCTCTATCTTGTCGCAGACTAAGAATTGCTTCCTCAATTTCCTTACCGCTCTCCCCCGTAAAGCTGCTCAATCTAATATAGCCAATGCTGTCATCTTGGGGCAGGATCCGGAATGAAACCGAAGGCATCAGGATGGTCGCTCGAGTAACGGAGATATCAATAGGTTCGTCGCTACCTTGATGCAGAACCGTTAGGACAACCTGGGTACCTTCTTCACCCCGAACAAGCTCAGCGACCTCCTGAACCGTTGTTTCAGGCGTAAGCTCGTGGTCATCGACCGCGATAAGAATATCTCCAGATAGTACTCCCGCTTCTTCGGCAGGGTTGCCAGGAATGGGCTCGAGAATAAAGATGCCATTTTCATCCCTGCTAAGCTCGACCCCGACACCACCGAAATTACCCCTCAACCTCTCTCGTTCTTGTTCTCTAGCGACGGGCTCGACAAATATGGTGTACGGATCGTCAAGTACTCTTATCGAACCATGAGTGGCTCCATAGGTGAGGTCTTGATTCGTTGGGACTTCTCCAATGTAATTGCCGCCAATTCGATCCCATGCTTCCCAAAACACGGAGAATTCGTCGCCCATATCATTAAATGGGCCACGGCCATACCTGGTTTCGATCAATTCATTGACTAGGAAACCTGTTGCGAAGGACAGGATCACCAGGAGAAATACCATCAGGATAGTCAATAAATCACGTTTATTACTCGACATTAGACCTTCCGCAAAACAGCCAGGTGCAGCCAGTTCAGGAGACTTTAGGCCACACCCGGCGGAACATTAATTCGGATCTATTTGTCCCTTAAAGGGGCAATCAGTATACTTCACCTGATTTGCCTATCCAAGTTCAGGAGCCTTCTGACAGGCCTTCTCTAACGAAGTACCCAGAGTATCCATGACACAGCAATTTTGGATACAATAAGCATAGACTCATCCGCACTCTAAACATGCGAAACTACTTGACAAGCCACTGGAAAATAATCCTAATCATCCTCGCAAGTAGTGCCCTCTTTGGGGGCCTACCAATCCGTGAAAGCGGAGCGCAGGACGAGGACAGCTTTGCGGAAGCAAGAGTCATGCTGGACCAGATGACGGTTGAGGAGCGGGTTGGCCAATTGTTTATAGTCTCATTCCAGGGTGACAACGCGGATGCAGAGAGTGATATTGCCGATCTCATCGTCAACTACCAGGTGGGTGGTGTTATCCTACTTGCTGAGAACGACAACATCACAGCGCTCGATGACATGGCGGGGCAAGTTGTCAGCCTCATAAACGCGCTACAATCACTCGCTCTCCTTGGCCTACCGGAGCCTTCTCTTGAGGAAATCGAAGGCAATCTTCAATTAGCCACCAGACCGGCGCTGCCGACTATCGAACCGGTGGGCGTAACGATCCCATTATTCATCGGTACATATCATGAGGGGGATGGTCCGCCATATACACAAATAAGGAATGGAACATCCCAGCTGCCAAACCAAATGGCAATCGGCTCAACTTGGATGCCCGAACAGAGTAAGGCGACGGGTCTGATCGCCGGGAGCGAACTATCCTCCCTTGGAATTAATATGCTTTTCGGGCCCTCCCTGGACGTACTTGAAAATCCGAAGCCGGACAATGGAGCTGGTCTTGGAAGCCGAACTTTTGGCGGCGATCCTTATTGGGTTGGCGTCATGGGTCAATCATATATAGACGGTGTTCACGAAGGCAGTGACGGCCGTTTGGCCGTAATAGCCAAGCATTTTCCAGGATATGGCAATAGCGACCGTCCGCTTAACGAAGAAATAGGGACGGTGAGCAAGACTCTAGACCAACTAATCAACGTAGAACTGAAACCGTTTTTTGCTGTTACCGGCGCCGCACCTGAGCCTGGATTTGTCGCCGATGGGTTAATGTCAACCCATGTCAGATATCAAGGATTTCAGGGTAACGTAGGTGTCGCCACCGCCCCGGTTAGCTTTGATCCTCAAGCCATGGACACCCTGATGCAGTTACCAGAAATTGACGAATGGCGAAGAGAAGGAGGAATCATCGTCTCCGACTCCTTAGGTGCGCCTGCTATTCAGAGATTCTATGACGATACTGGTCAGGAGTTTCCCCACAGATTGGTGGCTAAGGATGCGCTTCTGGCCGGAAATGACTTGATGCTTTTGATCGATTTTGCCCTAGGAGGCGGATCATATGATGAACAAGTAGGCAATATAAAGGATACCGTCGTCTGGTTCCGAGAGAAGTATGTTACCGACCAGACATTTCAGCAGCGAATCGATGATGCGGCTCTTCGAATTCTACAATCGAAGCTCGACATGTATGGTGGTGATTTCGATACAGGAAATGTTTTGGTCTCCAGGCCAGATCTAGAAGAGGCGAGCGGCCAATACCAGGCAGAGATGTTTGATCTCGCGCAGAATGCTATTACGCTTATTTCTCCGGGCCCGGCAGATCTTGTCGAGCAACTTCCGCCTGGTTTAGATGATCAGATTGTCATCTTCACGGATCTACGGACAGCACAGCAGTGTAGTGAATGCCCGGTACAGTCTTGGCTGGCTGTTGACGCTCTAGAGCAGCGTATGATTGCGCTATACGGTCCCGAGGCTAGCGGGCAAGTACAAGAGTCTCAATTCGATAGTTTTTCATTCTCTGATCTTCGAGAATACCTAACTGGTATTCCCCAGCTGCTCCCACAACCCGAACCCGTATTAACCACGACAATAACGCCTGGCGAAAGCCCTATCGCTCCTGACGGAGGGACGGCTACCCCGACTCCTACGCCAACCCCACCTCCCGCATTGCTCGTACAGACGGCTCTGGCAGATGCAGATTGGATAATTTTCGCGACGCTCGATCCAGATCCTTCAATTGATTCGTCAGATGCTCTGGAACTATTCTTGGACCAGCGACCTGATGTGGCCCGCAACTCTAGAGTAATCGTATTTGCCCACAATGGACCCTATTTTCTGGATGCGACGCAGATTAGCCAGCTAACCGCCTATTACGGTGTTTACAGCAAGATGGATGCTTTCGTCGATGCGTCGGTTCGCGCGTTGTTCCAGGAAGCACCTCTTCGCGGCAAATCTCCTGTGAGCATAGAGGGAATCAGATACGATCTTAAACAGATAACGCAGCCATATCCTATCCAGGTGATCGAACTCTATGTCGTTGACGAAGGAATTCCGAAATCACCAGCCAGCGAAGCACCTCTGGAAGTCGTTCCGGGATCAACTTTGCGCCTTCAGACTAGCATCATTATTGATGCTAACGGCAACCCAGTTCCAGATGGGACGATGGTTCAATTCATACAGCAGGACAGGATACAGGGATTTGTAAATGTAATTGACGAGCGTCCAACAGTTGGGGGTGTCGCTAACTTGGATTATCTTCTTGAAGCTCGAACCGGTAATTTTCGCATCACGGCCTCAGCAGGAGAAGCAAAGGCGTCCCAAGAAATAGATATTGTAATCGGCGAAAACGCAATCGTGAGTGTGAACACACTTACGCCAACAGCGACGCCCACCAGTACACCTGCAAACACGCCAACGTCGACCTCGACGCCGACAATAACGCCCTCGCCAACTGCCACCAAAACTCCAAATCCCTCGCCTACCGCATCACCCGTCGAAGATCAATCCGAGCCCTCCTTAATAAGTCTTAGCTCGACTGGCCAGATGCTAATGGCATTCGGCGTTGGACTTATCGTGACGAGCTCGGCCGGCGTTGCCGTCGGCCGTAATGAGAACGGGGGGCTTAGCAAAACCCTACGCTGCGTCCTGTGGGGCTTAATTGGTGGACTCGTCTTCTATATTTACTTTTCGTTGGACCTTCCTGGCTTTGCATGGCTAGATCAACTTGGATATTGGGCAGGATTGATCACCACTGTAACAGGGGGCCTAATCGGGCTTGTGGTATATCGCCTTTCCAACAACGGCCGCGACTGATCTCGCCTGTGTTTTCAACTAACAAGAGCAACGCCCGCAATCATTACTGCTGCCGGTGTATCGATACGTCATCCCAGGAACGGGGATCTTCGAGGGGTTCTATATGGGTGAAGACAGCGACGGGTGGTAGAGCCGCTCGTACGTCTCGTTCAATATCCTCGAGTAAGCTATGCCCCATCTGGACAGTCCATGCACCAGGAACCTGCACATGGACGGACACGAATCGCTGCGCTCCCGCTTGTCTTGTACGGAGGGCATGGTATTGGACACCATCGACAGCATATCTGTCGAGAACTTCCTGTATTTGGCCTACTTCATCCTCTGGTAAAGCTGCATCCATCAGACCGGTAATCGCCTCTCTTATCAATTTCAAACCAGAGACTACAATCTGAACCGCGACTGCCAGAGCGATGATTGCGTCAAGACGCAGCCATCCTGTAATCGCGACAGCTACGACACCAATAAGGACTCCAGCCGTCGTCCACACATCAGTCAATAAATGCCGGGCGTCTGCTTCCAAGGTCATTGATCGGTATTGACGACCCGCTCGCAATAAAACACGGGCTACATAGAAGTTAAGCAGGGCTGCGATGACCGACACTACAAGACCAAGACCGATTTTCTCGATTGGTTGGGGATCTACCAACCGGCTGACCGCAGAGATCGAGATTACGATCGCGGCCACCAGGATTAAGCTACCCTCTACACCACCGGCGAAATACTCGGCCTTTGAATGGCCGTATTCATGCTCCTTATCGGGTGGCTGGGCCGCGACAGATAATACGGCTAGTGCTACAAAGGCAGCTAATAAGTTGACAGAGGATTCGATAGCATCCGACAAGAGCCCTACGGAGTCTGTCATTATGAAGGCCGAAGCCTTCAAGGCGATAGTCAGTATCGCCGCTGCAATCGATAACCATGCGTATTTCTTGAGAGATCTTCTATCTTCCATTACCCAAAAGACCTGCCTAACTGCGTAGGTGTGAGTGATTAGACATTCATGTACCGCTTGGTGATATTTGGTATGAGGTACTCTTCGAAAGCTCGTCTGCCGTCGTAGGCGGGCTGCCACCCCCATTCTTTCCGAGCCGCTCTATCGTCAAGATCAGCCGGCCAACTATCAACAATTTTCTGCCGTTTTAGATCAGGCGCGTAGCCGATCTCAACCTCAGGAAAGGCGCCAGCGACCAGCTCACGGACCTCATCGGCCGTAAGGCTGAAGCTAGTCACATTATACACCCGGCTCTTAATAGCCTCAGGAGGTGCCTGGGCCAGCTGCTCTATTGCGGTTACAGCATCGGGCATAACCATAAATGGTATCATGGTATCGGGCCTAACGAAACAATCGTACTTCTTATTCTGCGCTGCTGCATGAAGCATCTCGGGCGCGTAATCGCTTGTCCCTCCACTAGGAACGGTAAATGCGCTAATCAAACCAGGGAAGCGAAGGCTGCGAAAATCTATCGAAACAGGGCGCATTGCCTCCAGCTGATGGTAATGACGGCTGTAGTAGCTTCCTAATAACTCACAATACAGTTTGTTGCATCCATACATGGTAGTTGGATAGTTCCATTCCCACTCTTTGACCTTCCCGACGAGGGCCTTCGTTTCCAGGTCCGGCATCCCATAAGCCGCGATCGAGCTTGGAAACAAGAAGCGCACGGCTTGCCCACGTCTTTCAGATTGCTCAGCCGCCAGGTGGAGCAAGGTCATCGCCCCATCTACGTTTACGCGATGAGCCATCTCAGGCGCAAATTCCGCCCGGGTAGAGAGAAGAGCTGCCAGGTGATAGATAATATCAAATTCGTATTCGCTGACCAGGCGGGCTAACAAAGCCTTATCTAAAATATCGCCCTCGACATGTTGCACAGACGACGGCAGATCGCCCGGTAGTGACTTGAGATCCAGTGTCAATAGCTGGCAATCGTCGGTCGCGGATAGTCTCTCCACTAAGGCCTGCCCAATCTCACCCGCTGCCCCCGTTATTAGAACTACCTTCTTGCGCATTGTATTCCCTTGAAAGCTCCAACAATTCTCAGTAATTTGACATAATCATGACAGTAGATCTAGTCACCGGTAGAAAACCAACACCCATTCATCAAACTGGCTGTACTCATTACTATGCGACAGATTCTATGGTCGCTATTTGTTTTGGCAACTTTCCTGCGGGTGGTAAACTCACTTTCTTATTTAGTCTGGAGATGGGCAGTCGTCAGTCCTGCCGCAGAAGGGAATCTAGAGTTTGAAGAAAACCTTGAGTCAGCGTTACATAATTCTCTTCTGGCTGCCATTATTCGCCAGCTGGCTGCTAATGACCTCTGAAGGACCTATCATTAGTGCCTTCATAAATCGCCTTCCCAACGAGGTCGTAATGCTGGCAGCTCAAGGGATTGTCGTTAGCCTATCTGTAACCATTGAGAGCCCGATCATTAACCTGCTCGCCACTTCAACGGCTCTAACAAAGGATCGCGTTTCGTATCTGATTCTCAGAAAATTCACCATTCATTGGATGATCTTCTTGACCATAGTTACGGCCTTATTTGGATTCACACCTTTATTTGACCTGGTGGTGATAAAGCTGATGGGTATTCCGGATGAGGTCGCTTACTGGGTGCGAATCGGTTTGCGAATCATGTTATTCTGGAGCGCCGCAATCGCCTGGCGCCGGTTTCTACAGGGGGTCATGATTCGCTTCAACCAGACTCGAAAAGTCGCCTGGGGAACGGCTGTTAGATTGATGGCCTCAGCCGGAGCCGTAGTCGCTATGGTGAGCCTGACAGACCTACCAGGTGTCGTTATCGGTTCTACGGCGTTGATGGCTGGTGTAATAGCAGAGGCGTTATATGCAACAGTAGCGGTCCAACCAATTTTGAAAGAAAATCTAGGCCCGAACAGCACACTAAAGGAAGAAGCCCTTACTTATCGCGAACTCTTCTGGTTTCACTTACCGTTGGCAGCCACCTCGCTGCTCATCTTGCTGGTACAACCAATGGTCTCCCTTAGCCTATCGAGATCACCAAACCCGACTTTAGCATTGGCCGCCTGGTCAGTCGTTTTTCAGTTCATGCTGGTTATGCGTGCTCCGGCCTTCGCTCTGCCCGAAGTTGTGATAGCGTTGACAGACGGCGAGCGGACGTTCTCCGCGCTTAGGAGATTCACGCTGTCACTAGTGGGCATAAGCAGCTTGGTCATGATTGTACTGGCGTTGACTCCACTGATAAATATCTATTTGAGGGGATTTCAAGATACAACTGAAGAAGTTGCAGTGATCGCAAGGATGGGAATTTTATTGTTCATCCCCTTGCCCGCTTTGGCGATTATGATTTCCTGGATTCGAGGATTGTTGATAGATGGTCGCGTAACCCGGGTTGTCAATGGGGGTATGGTGGCAAATCTCATTGTCACCGCAGTAATACTGGTCCTTGGTGTTCGTCTGCAATGGCCTGGCATCAATACGGCGGCACTAGCCCTAACGATCGCAGCAGGAGTTGAGTTAGCTTATTTATTGTGGCGTGTTGGCCAAATTCTTGAGTTCCCGTTCAAGCTCGTAGACCGGCCTCAGCAGGCGGCAACCGGATAGCGTTGATAGAAAAAGCAACAGGATTGCCCAACTATAGTTCACTGGAGTACTAAATGGTTCAGATTCGCCAGCTTTCTCTTGGTCCACTACAGACAAACTGCTACCTGGTTGGATGTGAAAACACATTCCAGGCGGCGATCATCGACCCAGCCTGGGATGGAAAGTCGATTGTGGCGATGGCTGATAATGACGGCTGGGATATCAGCTGCATCCTACTAACGCATACACACTTTGATCATGTGGGTGGATTGATGGCCTTGAAGGAGGCGACAGGTGCTCCGATTTACGTCCATCCCGATGCCATACCGATGTTGCAAAACACGACAATGTCGGCCGCTTTCTTCGGCATGAAGGTAGATGCTCCACCACCCCCAGATGAAATGTTGGCCGCGGATCAGATCATTACAGTCGGCGAGATCGAGATTCATGTCCTGTATACCCCTGGTCACGCCCCTGGGCACGTCTGTTTTTATTTGCCTGAGTACCGGGTAGTGTTTGATGGGGACTTATTGTTTCAAGACGGGATTGGGCGACATGACTTACCAGGAGGAAATTACCGGGAGCTTATGGAATCGATCAATAGTCAACTCTTGGTTCTTCCAGACGAGACTCAGGTCTTTCCGGGACACGGTCTGGCCACTACCATCGAGGCAGAAAAATTGGGGAATCCTTTTCTTAGAGAACTGCTTGGCGGATAATAGATCTTATATAGCTCACTAGCTAGGAGCATTCAGTCAGTCTTGGAGAGTCGACTTATCGATCCACATAGAGGTTGATTCTTACCTACCCAGAATCACCAATCCATCTGAAAATGGCATCATCGCTGGTCTCTCCACCAAAGGTATAAATAAAGGATCCGTCTTCCCTTTGACCCGTGACGCGAACGATACTGATCCGCCATCTGATATCATGTGCAACGGAGCCCGCGGGATCCCATTCGTCTGGCAACTGAAAAGAAGTTTGCCGTGAAAAGGCGCGCCTTGGGTGACTGTCCACCTCGGACAGATCGGTAAGTTCAATCATGTACCACTCGCCTTTAGCCAAATCTTTCACAGTTACCCACTGCAAGGAAACGATACCAGAGGCCGATTCGACTAAAGAATTAGCAACCGGAAAGAGTAGCTCAGGACCCGGAGGAGCAGTCGTCGGGCCAGGTGTTGGAGATGGACCTGGCGTCGATGGCAATTCGCCGCCGTAGATTACTTGAGGGATACAAATGGTGTCTCCTGGCTGCAAGACTGAAAGCTCAGTTAGGCGGTTCACAGCAAGCATAGCGTCGGATGGAACATTGAAGGACGCGGCGATGCCATATAGTGTGTCGCCTCGCTGAATCTCGTAGATTTGGCAGTTTGCGGGATCGGCTACAAGTTTCTCTCCACCAACCTCAATTTCCACCGGGACGAGCGGTGGTGTCGCAGTCGGCCAGGGAATGAGTAACTCCTGAGATATCTGTAAATCTGACTCAACTGGCATGTCATTCATGGCCGCTATGCTGTCCATGGACACCCCGTATCTCAGACTAATTCCAAATAGGGTTTCTCCAGAAGCAACGGGGTGCAAACGCGGTGGTTGTGGTGTTTCAATGGGAATAGGTGACTCCACAGCAGTTGGTGAACTGATCGGCTCCGGTGTCTCAGTCGGGATTACTGTTGGCGTGTCTGTTGTTTCGAGAACAACTGGAATTGGAGTAGATGTTGGTATGAACTCAACGGCCGCATCCGCTGGAAACATCAACACGAGAATGCCTAGAATTGTCACTACGATCGCGAACAGAGCTGTTAACCAAAATGTGACTGGAGACAACCGTTCCTTCATCTCAGACTCAATAACGGTAGTGTCCGCTTCGGCTGACCCTGAGAGATCACCTGACTTAGAAGCCTGAACTGACGAAGAGAGTCCAGTTGAGTCTATCTCAGTAGCTGAATCGTACTCCCTGGAACCTTCTTGATCGCCATCCCCCTGGCGCTCTATCGGAATGCCACACATCAGGCATCGTTGTTGGCCCGAAGATATTACGCTGTCACAATTTGGGCAACGAGACAACGGACTCCCGTCTTGCAGGTCAGGATTATCCATATTCGACGATCATTCCAAAAAGAAGGCGGCATTATACCAGAGACAACGCCGGCAACAAGATCGACGCCTGGTGTGGTACTTTTTGGGCTGCTTTGTATAAGAATGTATTAATCTTGAATATATTGTTTCAATGACCGGCTTCTGATTCGGAACGATTGGCGCGCTCTTGATGCGGCGCTGAAACGAGTCATTAAATGAGGAGAAGCAACGAGGCCACGGCTCTATTGCTGTGGCCTCATTATTTGTCTATCAACAGGAATATCGAGACTTACTCTAGGTCTGTTGCGATATTCCCGTAATGACGATGCTTTACTATCTGCATCAACCTGCCAATTAAACTCGCTTTCTCAGCAGTTTTATTTGAAAGAGGAAAAACCCAGACAGACTGGCGATCAAGAAGAGACCGAAGATCCTTAGCCAATGGTCCGCCCTGTTTTCAGCTGAGAAGCCACTCAGGACTACGTCCGTCGGCACCTGCACCTCGAAAGCATCAGTGTAGACATCGGTGCCACCAAGATTTGTTGCGGTTAGCACGACGGTGTAGGTGCCCTCAGGAGCATACAGATGCGTGGGGTTCGTATCGGTGACAACTGCACTTCCATCGCCGAAGTCCCACTCATAGGTGATGGGTGCAGCACCTGTAGATGTATTGCTGAATATCGCCGATGCACCCATTATTACTGGTGGGTTGCTGGTGAAACCCACCGTTAGCTGGAACAAAGTGACGCGTGATACAACCGGATCGTGGTCGCTCTTTCGGAAGTCTGTGTCGAATTCAGCGTTGACATGAACGACATCAACCTCGGGTAAGGCATCATTGAACAGACTATCCGAAAGCAGTATGTGATCCAGCACTTGAGAGTTGCCGTCATAGATGTACGTATATTGCTCGCCAATTGGCAACGTGTCGATCATGTTGTTGAGCACATCAGCGCTCAATATACCGACAGCATCCGAGAACTGGAAGTCGTTCAGATCTCCAGCAACGATAACTCTCGCCGCCGGGTCCAAGGCAACGATGCTGTCTACAAAGTCATTCACGACCTGGGCTATCAGTGATCGTTGGACTTCCGAGGGGAATTCCGGAGGTTGTACACGACCAAACCGAGGAGTATCGCCGCCACTGGAGTTGAAATGATTGTTGACAACTATTACCTTGTGCCCATTGAACATGATAGCGGTTGCCGGTGCTTTCCGGCTGTCATCGAACGCAATATTCGTCGGGTCAATACGGCCCGGGCCGTAGGATAATTCAACTCCGTAGCGCCTAAACTTGCCGTCGTCGCTGTTGTTGCGTCGCCGCCGGGTCTATCGATGAAGGTCGCTCGACCCGGATTGAATAAGAAACCGACCCGAATATTACCACCCGGTATGCCACCATCCATAAGATCCACGGGTGAGATGTCTCGGAATTCATAGGTTGGTCCACCGATACCGACTATCTCGCTGATTAGCAGACCAACGGTGATATCCGCGTCAACCACGCCATCATTGGTGGTACCGCAATTGTCCCGGATCTCCTGAAGGGCAATGATGTCGGGCGATAGTAGATTCTTTACGATCTGATCCGCCAGCTCCTAGAACTGCTCGGAATCATCATCACCGTCAGCGGGATTCGGGTCCAGATTGAGCACATTGAAGCTCGCGACCGTAAGTTGGTCGACAGTACCAACCAGGTTGGTCGTTTCTCTTACCAGTCCATCAGGAGCTAATAGCGGTAGTGCATTGATATTCATCAATTTGAAGTAGCCGAAACCATAATTCAACACACCAGTAATTATGTCGGTGAACGCATCGCCAACGTTAACGTCAGGCTCATTGCTGTATAGTACATCGTCAATAATAATTCGCTCTGGGTTGAAGTCATCGCTCTAACAAGCTCGCCACGTGAGGTGAAGGTGCTGGCGTTGACGCCGTGGTCACCAACAACGCCGATTTCACCGTACCGGTTGCTGCCGACGACGATCGCATTGTTTACCTGCAGCAAAATGGCCTCGAACGACTCGTAGAAATCGATGCCGTCCTCTTCAGGATCGAAGTTTGGCGTATCGTTGACGTCACCGGTTGAATCGTTGTCGATGATCATATTGGGCGGAATACGGCCGCCAGTGCCCACAGCTGTTGCTGCAGGAAGAGGATTGTCGCTGGAGATCACCGTGATCTCTGGGCTGCCTAATTGCGTCGTGGACAGATTGCCGGCACTATAACCTCCAGCGTAATACTCGCTGACAAAACCGTTCATACGATTGCATCACCGACGGCGATTGATGGTGCTCCTCCGGTGTATGCAAAGATAGCTTCAGACGTATCGTCGTTGGCATGGGGAAACGGATCCTGTAAGCAGAAGCCGTTGTAATATAGTCCGGTGACGATACCCGGAACATTCAGCACAAAACTACCTTCGTATGGCGATAGATGCTGGGCTCCCTGGATATCGTGGATCGCGACAGAAGGCCAGGCAGTTGTATACCATTCGTCACTGTTGTTTGACGGACCATCGCCAGGCAGGGTTGTGACAACCTCTACAGTGTTTGTCAGCACTTCTCAGTAGGCAGAAGCGGTAGCTGCTTCCGTGGTTAAGTTGAATGTATAGGTCATCGCCGCTGGAATGTCAGGCAAAGACCACTCGTAGACTCCCGGGCTCGGATTGTTAGGCATTACACCGCTATCGTTAAACACGTAATCGACGCCAGTCGGAAGTGTATCCGTTACGACGATGCTCGTTGCGGTCGTCGTGCTCGTATTCGACAGGGAGATATCATAGGTGAGGTTCTCTCCGACGACCACCCCAACATACTACGGCCCAGTCTTTTCGATGCTCGGGTCAAGTGGCACAGTCGGACAGCCGATGAAGAACGTTCCATCGATCATGGATCCAGGAGAAAACAAGGCGCCGCCAGAACCTGTTGCGGTGCTATGATGAACAAGAGGATCGGATCCGGCTATGTCCGGATCTCGTGTTAGCGCCTGGTCGTTCCCACCTTCCGACCCATAGGTGTAAGAGATGACGGCAGTCGCCTGAGCATCATAAATGGACACGGTGTCTCCGCCATTATTCAGACCTAGATATCCCACGGAAGCGGTTTGGACCACGCTCCGGTCGAATATTCCCGTAGGTGTCCCACCACCAAAAGCGACAACAGAGCACGTATTAGAAACTATCGTTCCCGAAGGGAAAGTATGGCGGAGGCCAGATGCATCATAAATTGTCCATCCACCTAGATCCAATGCATTCCCACTTATGTTAACTATCTCAAGGAACTCGTCATCAGAAGAATCCCGAGTTCCGTCGCCATTTGCGTCGCCATTAGGCTCGGCAGGCGGTGAATCGGCATGTGGATCGGCGTGGATTTCATTGATAACCACAGGTGACCCCCTTGACGCTACCGCACAGACACCCGGATTGGGGCGGTATAAGCTGTATCCCAGGTAGAGGTTATTACTTCAGTCGTTTCATCATCACCGGTTATAAGGTTTCCTCCACCAGAGAGTTCGTTTCCAACCTCTAGCGAAAGACGCTTGGTAGAAAAGCCAAATCCAGGATCAGTCGCTTGCTGCGGCATGGTGTAGGTATCAGACAGATAGGTCGTTGCCGTTATACCGGCATCCGGTCCATCCACTGATACGCCGGTCTTATCCCCGTAGCATTTGATGAAGAGGGTATTCCAAGCATGGTCATGTCAGCGTCTGACACTAGATCGTTTATACCATCCAAGTAGAAGACTACTGCGTTCTCACCGCTATTTGTTAACCCCGCTGTTGAACCTATCGATCCATCATACGGCGCTACCATGTCAGGAGTATCCGGATCGATTCCATGAAGCTCATAGTTAGCCTTAAATCCGAATGCTGTCTCAAAGCCAGCACCATCAAAGGCGACAACGATCATAGCCTCAGGAGCGATAAATGCTCCCGATGGAAACTGGGCGATAAAATCTGAATCAAAAAGCGGTGGCGCAGGCCCATCACCAAACTGGCCTGGCAAAAGGGCATAACCTAAGTCGTCTGACACATAATAATCGTCCAGAATCATAAACGACGACGTCGGGTTTGCGACTTCGATATATTCGCTTGCAGTTGGCGTGAGCACAGCTTCGCAAAGAAGCGGGTGATCATCCGTTAGCAGTGCGCTTTGAGATGCCTTGCTAAGCATCGGTGTGCCCGAAACATTCGCCGCGTCAGCGTCAGCTGCGTACACAAATATCAAGCTAAGAACTAGCAGACAGAAGGCTCCTACAACGGCACCCCACCTAAACAAAGAACGATATCAAAAATTATTCATCTCAACCTCCATATTTTCAAGCGCGAGACAGGTGACAGGTTGCCGAATAGAAATGACGGGTAAAATCACCGATGATCATGTAATTTAAGGCTCACACCCTGCGTTATTTCGGCCATTTGCACCTGTAGAGCAGAATTCTCAAAACTGGCAGAAAACAAAACAGTCACCGTCCGAACCGTATTAAGAAAATCATTATGATGAGAAGATCGCTAGCCCCCGAATTCAGGCGCCCTTTTCGACAAACAGTACGACCCCCTTGTTGACCAATGTTTGATCCCCATTAACATCCATAGGAGAGTATTGCCAGAACGATCAAAGCCAGTATAATTTACCGTTGAAATTCTTAGAGGGGAGCGAAAAAGAGGGCTAAATTGCTGAGTGATAGTAACAACGGGGATCCGGCTGCATTTGCCGAACACCCAATGAATTTCTTATTAGAAGATGATCAAAGCTTTGGTATTCCCATGGCAGGTGATATTCGCACTGGCCTGGTTGTGGCCCATAGGAATGTCGAGATTCTCATCGATATCAACGCGAAGTCGGAAGGAATCATAACTTCTTCTGAAATCGCTGAATTAGATGACGAAGCTCTGGACCTCCTGGCAGTCGGAAATGAGGTGACCGTCTATGTCGTCAATCCAGACGACAGCAACGGGAACATCATTCTTTCCTACCGTAAGGCAATGGAGGAAGAGGACTGGCGCTTGGTCCAACAACTTCTCGAGAGCGAAGAGATCTACAAGGGCACTGTCTCGGGGAGTAACCGTGGTGGTCTGCTGGTGAAAGTGGGAATGTTGCGTGGCTTTGTACCTACATCACACTTAAAGCCTGAAAGACTCCGTGGCGGGCCAAGATCGGAAAATGAAGATAGATTGCGCATAAATATTGGAGATGAGATCGCGACTAAAGTCATAGAGGTTGACCGTAGTCGTAATCGTCTCATTCTCTCAGAACGCGCAGCACTGAAGGAACATCGGGCCGATCAATTGAATCGCTTAATGAAGGAACTGAAGGAAGGCGATGTTCGCGATGGACGCGTGGTTAATTTGGCGGATTTTGGGGCCTTCGTCGACATCGGAGGAGCGGAAGGCTTAGTGCATCTGTCAGAGCTTAGCTGGAAGCGAGTCAATCATCCATCACAAGTCGTAGATATAGGTGATGAATGCCAGGTATATATCCTGAATATTGACCAAGAGAGAAACCGCATTGCTCTCAGCTTGAAGCGCCTCGAACCTGATCCTTGGACGACGATCGATGAACATTATAATGAGGGCGATCTCCTCGAAGCCACCATTACCAAGTTGACAAAATTCGGCGCATTCGCGCGTGTAAATGATGAATACCAGTTAGAAGGTCTTGTCCATATCTCTGAGTTGTCGGCCGAGCATGTGGAAGATCCACAAGATATCGTCACCAGAGGTGAAGTTGTTTCAGTCCGAGTCATCCGGGTAGATCGCGAGAGACGCCAGCTTGGTCTCAGTATGAAACAGGTTAGTTCAGTACGCTACGTTGAAAGCGATCTAGCTTTGGCGGAAGATGCCGGCAACTAGCGACATTTTTGACGGTTTGCGGATTGAGGGTTATTTTGGGTACGCCTCTTTTACCGCACCATTGTAGAGGTGTTTTGCAGTGAATTCTAAAAATTGGGAACGCTTTACTCAACGTGCCCGTCGTGTTTTAAGCCTTGCACAGGAAGAGGCCGAACGACTTAATCATAGCTATATCGGCAGTGAACATGTCTTAATTGGCCTCCTGCGAGAAGATGGAGGTATCGCCGGGCGAGTTCTCCTCGAACTGGGATTGGAAGAAGATCGCGTCGTCGCCATGGTCGAACGATTATCTGGCGTCGGTAGCCGCACTCCGTTTACGAAGATCGAATTATCGCCGAGCACTAAACGCGTGTTGGAGTTGGCGGTTGATGAAGCCCGTAGGCTCGGGCAGCATTATATCAGCACCGAGCACCTTCTGCTCGGAATGGTACGCCAGAATGAAGGCGTAGCCATGGACGTTCTGCGTAAATTCGGCGTCAGCGCCGAACAGGTACGCAGACATACGCGAAGGATGCTAAAAGAAAGCCCTGTTGGCGGTAGAGAAAAACAAGCGAAAGGGGCCAAGTCTGAAAAAAGCAAGACGCCGCTTGTCGATCAACTTGCGACAGATCTCACATCTCTCGCCACAGACAATAAGCTTGATCCCGTGATCGGCCGAAATAAGGAAATTGAACGGGTCATCCAGATCCTTGCCCGACGAACTAAAAACAATCCAGCCTTAATTGGTGAACCTGGCGTTGGCAAGACCGCTATTGTCGAAGGATTGGCACAGCGCATCATTGATGGACGAGTACCCGAGATTCTATTTAACAAGCGGGTTCTACAACTCGACGTTGGAAGTCTGGTAGCCGGTACCATGTACCGTGGTCAGTTCGAAGAGCGGCTTAAAAGGGTGATTGAGGAGCTTAAGTCGAGCGATGCGATACTTTTCATCGACGAAGTGCACATGTTGGTCGGCGCCGGCTCGGCCGGGAGTGCCGTCGACGCCGCCAATATCCTGAAACCCGCGCTTTCAAGGGGTGAATTGCAGACGATTGGGGCCACTACTCTCGATGAATACCGCAAGCATATTGAGAGCGATGCAGCATTGGAAAGGCGTTTTCAGCCGGTCCGCGTAGAAGAGCCAACCCCAGACGAATCCATCCAGATCTTGCAGGGCATAAAATCCGCCTACGAGAAGCACCATAACTTGATCATTAGCGATGAGGCCATCAACGCAGCGGTCAGCTTATCGACTAGATACGTAACCGACCGTTTCTTACCAGATAAGGCGATCGACTTGATTGACGAAGGCTCGTCCCGCGTACGGATGTACCGGGCGCCTCAACCGTCGGACGCCCGAGAAGTTTACGAAGACCTTCGCCAGCTGCGAAATAGCCGAAATGAAGCCTTAGACGACGGTCGCTACGAAGATGCTACGACAATCCGCGAGGAAGAGGAGCAGCTCCAACGCAAGCTCGACCAGCTACGAGTTGGACAGCAAGAAACTGAATTTGAGCTGGAGGTAACGGCCGAGGACATCGCAGAAGTCTTATCGATGTGGACTGGTATCCCGGTTATTCAACTGACTGAGGAAGAGTCATCCAGGTTGCTCAATATGGAAGACGAATTGCACAAGCATATCGTCGGTCAGGACGAAGCTATTGAATCAATATCAAAAGCCGTCCGTCGAGCGAGAGCAGGCTTAAAGGATCCTAGACGACCGATAGGCTCTTTCATTTTTCTTGGACCAACCGGCGTTGGAAAAACAGAGTTGACAAAAGTATTGGCGAGATTCCTGTTCGGCAGCGAAGACGCTTTGATTCAGCTGGACATGTCTGAATTTATGGAACGGCATAACGTCGCTCGATTGATAGGCTCACCGCCCGGATACGTTGGATACGATGATGCCGGTCAGCTGACGGAAGCCATAAGGCGGCGTCCTTACTCCATCATCGTCTTTGACGAGATCGAGAAAGCCCATCCTGATGCCTTCAACATCTTGTTGCAGATTATGGAAGAAGGCCAACTTTCAGACGCGAAGGGTCTCAAAGTCGATTTCCGCAACGCCATTATTATCATGACATCCAATGTTGGAGCGGATACCATCAATCGGGGACCGAATCTCGGCTTTGCATTCCAGAGGGATGATACGATTGAGGAAGAAGAGGCTTATAGTGAGATGCACAAATCTCTTACTGAGCAATTGAAACGCACATTCCGTCCCGAGTTTATGAATCGGGTCGACAGCATAATCGTGTTCCGCCAGCTCACCCAGGCAGATATTCGCCAGATTGTCGACATCATCCTTGATGAGGTGAACGATCGCCTTCTCGATCATAGCCTAACCTTGGAAGTTACAGCTGCGGCTAAAGATTGGCTGGTTGAGAATGGCTACGATCGGGAATTTGGCGCCCGACCACTACGTCGTCTCGTTCAGTCGGCGATTGAAGATAGGCTATCTGATGCGGTGCTCTCAGGCCGGTTTTCAGAAGGAGATATCGTCGGAGCGGACGAGGTCGAAGGCGAGATCGTTTTGAACTTGGTGACAGAGCACGACGATGATGACGTCGAGGAAACTGAAGAGGAGCCCTTACCGGCGGCGTAATTATCCGTCGTTATCCCGTTAAGCTACAAGAAGCCCACATGTACTTGCGGGCTTTTTTCTTGCCAAATCTCAATTTCTACAATTGTCCTTTTGGCACTAAATCTCCGAGGTCGCTGTTTCGGGTAGCGGCAACTGCGAGACCGAGAAACAACCAGAAGACTGTCACTGCATGATGAAAATCTATATTGAATAGGTAGTGGTCAAAAATACCTGTAACCAGACCACCGATCAATGCAGCGTGTAGTCCGAGCCAGATCGGGTACCGGATCTCGTCTTCGCCAACGGTTGACCGCTTCAGAAAGGCATAGCCAAAAACGGTTATGACTACCGTCAGGAAGGCTAATATGCCTAGTACTCCCATCTGCTGGCCAATTGTCAGGTATACGCTGGCAACGCCAAGGTAAAGATCGATATCCGGGGAACCGGCAAAACCTACACCGAAAAGAGGATACCGGGCAATCAGGGCCAGGGCATCTCGGTATTCACCAAAACGCATTTGTGTCGCCAGATCCTGGCCTGCAAACCCTTCGACGAAGCGGAGAAGATATCCCTGCGCCATGGGCAATAGTAACAAGAGTGCGCCTGTTGCCAGGATATACGGAATAAGGCGGCGGTAGCGGGCGACAACGATAAACCCCCAAGCGCTAAGAAGGCCGACCATGGCTCCCCGAGAGAAGGTCAGTACTATTGCGACGACGATGAGACCAACGATGAGGGCCGCCATCCAGCGAGGAAATAGGGGGCGCTTGCTTACTAGCTGAGGCGTCGCTAACGCACCAATGAGTAATAACATGCCGCCGAGGGCATTTGGATCCACAGAAGTTCCTATGGCTCGCTCAGATAGCTCCGGATTCTCCTCAATATATCTAATTACAAATCCACCCGGATAACCGATACGTTGAAGCGAAATCAGAACATCGTTGGCTGTGAAGTCCGGAAGCAACCAAATGATGACTGCGATGAACGCCGCTGCTGAACCCGCTATCAGGAGAATCTTGACGATTCTTTCGATCCGCTCCCATATGGAGAAGTAATCGACGATTACCAAGACAAAACCGACACTGACTATGAGTTCTGCGATGTGGCGAAGCAGATTCGCCGTAAGCGGACCGTTGGCTAATCCGAATATAAATGAGTAAACAATAACGATTAAGAATATTGCTATTGGCAATGTCACCGGTGAGGAGATCATCCTTCGATGACTGCTTGTCACCATTCGAAACAGCCAAATGCCCACTGTCGCGCCAAGAGCCATATCGAGTAATGTCGGCGTTAGTCCAACATCTACAGGTATCGTGGCGAATGGAAGCAAACAGACGATGGCTATCACTCCCCAGAACCCGACCTCAATATCACGAAACACGACAAAAACCGCTACCAGAGCCGCAATGACAGCACCTGCAGCGATCGGTCCACCAAACGCGAGTAGGAGGCCTGTTACAACTGCCCCGATACCCACCATAAGACCAGCGCCGAAGGCTCGGCGGAGCTCTCTCCGCTCTGTTCTGATGGCCGCGAATTGGTCTCGATTCATGGTGCTTCGACTGTTAACATCTTGGAATGGCTAATCAATTCGGATCTTTGTTAGCTCGAGAAAGTCATCAGTTAAGCGCCCTTCGCTAGTCACACGCTGAAGGCGATCAAATCCACCATCATCGGTTCTGGTGTACATGCCGAGAATTATTGGGAGGATTCCGGCAGGTGTCTCATCCATAAGACTGAGGGAGAATAAAATCGATTGCACCTCCCCTTTCTGCCATTGGGAAGTCGGTTGTATGAGATCCTGGCTAGCCCATCGTGTCGTATCATCATCCACCACCTGAACAAAAAAGGTGAAGTCTTCCGAAACCTCAGTTTGCGGTTCATAGTAAAGAGTTACGGCAATGGATTCGCCCGGTGCCAATCTCCTAGGAACAACGGAGAAGCCTATGAGCTCAAAGATATCCTCGAAATCGATCGATATGGGATTCGGTATATCCCCGGGATGTGGAGTCAACGAAATAACGGAAAGCGCAACGGAATCGGTCTCATCGCCAGTTGACATCCGCTCACCTGACTGGAAATCATAGAGCCCAATGGTCAGGTCAAGATCTGATGGAGTGATGGCCGTCTCCGGTATTTTCAGCAAATACCGGTCGATAATCTGATCGCCTGGTGAGAGTAAACGCGTGGCCAACAGCCCTTGCCCAGGATACATATCCCGCTGCGCGGCCGGCAACTCTGTTTCGGGATCATTCATATGGACAAACACGCTCCAATCACGATCCATCTCTTGAAGGACATCCCATTGGGTGAAAACCTCCACTGTCTCACCGGGCTTGGCTGATTCTACGTCGACCGAATAGCTTGTAAGACGCATTGAGTCTTCAAAATCCACATTGACTATGCGAAGGTCTGATGCGTCGGCTGTTACGACCTCGTAGGCTGGTTTTATCCAGAAGAACGGTGCAACGGCGCTGACCAGGAATAGGAATCCCACGACGGCAGATACCACCCACTTAGCTCTCGAGCTCGGCATCCACCCGACCAGCCCGACAATAAGGATCGTGCTGATGGCTGATATTGACGAGAATATAAGTCTGCCCTGGGATGACCAGGTCACAGTGGCCCACCTGACCAACCCGGCGATGACGGCAATCGACCAAAGCACACACATTATCAGTGCGAAGTTGTCGGCAACGAAATTGAATATGTTTTCAAAGATGACGCCAATTTTTCTTCCAGGTTTCCGGCGATCAGTCCACCATACCACCAGCATCCGGATGAAATAGGCGACGAAGCCGATAACCGAGACAATGAGCATAATATTCAAAAGTCGATAGACCCAATCAGCCATCGGAACGTTAAGACCCCCGAACAGGCCCCAGAAGGAGAGCATGAATCCCAATCTCTCATCCCATAGTTGCGCAAGACCTGCTGGAGTCGCCCGTTTGCCAAGAACAGCTATGAAAGCATTCCAACCGCTCCAGTCTCCGTACAATTGGATATTCCGAACGTACCACCAGCTCGCAATTAGGAGAACAGGTAGCAACAGCAGGGCAAATCTCCACAGAGTCTCACGGAGGATAATGAAGTACTTGGGAACACCGGGGCTATCAGCAGCGGACTTCCATTGCCCAACGGCTATCCCAATTAAGGCCAATGGAATTAACCCGATTGCAGAGATTTTTGTCAGGGCGCCAAGACCAATAACGACACCGACCAATAGCAATTTCCAGATCTCGCCTTTACGATCTTGGTGCCGCCCAGGATGCGAACCAAGGTTGATGATCATCAGCAAGGCCAACGATGAGAGCGCAATAACCAGATTGTCATTGTTCACTGCGCCGCTGATGAACAGGAACATAGGAATGAAAGCGTTCACCCCCGCAGCGCCAAGGAATATTTCCGGCCGAGTGGGCACGACCTCCTTGGCTATACGATAGGTTAGATAGACCGTGGCCGATCCGAGGAAAACTGAGGCCAGGCGAACGATGCGGATCGCCAATGACACGCCTTCCCAGGATGGCAATGATGGATCATGGATGATCAGGTTGATATTGCCATCTTCTGTAATCACACCGTTGTCGACATGGGGGTTGAGCCAGCGGACAGCTTCCATATCCGCTGTATCTATCCAAAACGTAAGCGCGGCTCCCAAATAATAGTACAAGGGAGGTTGGCTGGCCTCTTGTTTCCATGGGCCGGCTTGCAAGGGATCGAATACCTGGATAGGTAGGGGGTTGCCATCAGCCAGGTGCCTCACCATTGGATAGTGCCAAAGTTCATCCGAGGCTTCAAAGATCGGGGTAACGATGGCATAGGTAATTCCCAAACCGGTGAAAAGGATTAGGATAAGAGCCAACCAGCGTTTCTCAGTCACAGATCTTCCTGTGGCGAAGAAGAATTTTTAGCTGCTTGATGCGATGATCTCCTCGTAAAACGCTACAGTTTTGGCCGCGATCTCATCCCAAGTGAACTGGGCAGACGTCTCCTTGGCCCTTGTACCCAGCTTTGACCTGAGATCTGGGTCGGCTGCCAGGTAAACAATAGCATCGCTTAGCTCTTCAGGATCGTCAACCCGCGTCATCCATACGTTCTCCCCATGAATAAGTTGATCAATTTGCGTGGTCGGTATCGTGGTGATAATAGGGCGGCCGTGAACGAGCGCCGCCATCAGGGTTCCCCTCCTTAGCGAGGCTCCGTCGCGGTATGGCATTACAATCATATCACTGGCGAAGAGGTACGTTGATACATCCGCTTCGTCGAGAAAGCCGCTCCAGTGAACGCGCTCTTGGAGATTCAACTCGTCCACGAGCTCCCGCAACGTCTCAAGGAACGCCTTATTGCTACTCGAATCACTGCTCCCGGTCTGGCCACCGATGAAGACTAGCTCAAAACGATGTGGCAACCGGGCGAGCGATTTGACCAGAACAACGGCCCCCTTGGTCTCATTTAGGAATCCAAAATACCCAAGCAGAACGCCATCCTCCTGGCTAAGTAAGGTATGTCTAACTCTTTCTATATCTACTTGTGAAGGATCTATTGCCTTAATATTACTCCCAATTGGCAACTGTATTAGGAGCTCTCTAGTGCGATCGGTTTGAGCCAGGATATCGTAATCCTCGAGATTTGTTACGATAATTCCGTCGGCACTCTGAGCTAATCTACGAACTAATTTTTCTCGCAGACGCCCTGCCCTTGGAAAGAGATAGGGCACACGAAGGTCGTGAAATGTGACCACGGTCTTGGTCATATCTCGAAGTCGCCAGGGGAGGAAATTGATAGCCGGAACTTTCATGTCGAATGCGGCCGCCTGATACTGAACATTGACGATATCCAAATCGTACCTGGTGACGATCTGGGCAATCGTGCTCATCGCGGACCACCACCAGCGACCGATCCGGGCGTGCAAGTGTGCATAACCAATATCATATGGCTCGTGAATGTCCCAGAGACTGCGATCCTCAACTTTCGGTCGTGACAGGCGTGAAGTGATGACGTGTACTTCATTCCCAGCTTCATTGAAAGCCTTGGCCAGTTCCTGAGTGAAAGCCCCAACGCCGCCTTCCATCGGCGGGTATTCCCCCGTAACCAGGCCTATTTTCATCTCAATACCCAGCAGGCTTAAGACCGGTTCGAATTACTTTCCAATATGCTCGAACCCTCTGCCATCGTAGGGAACGCTTAAGCCCGAGCACTCCTTTGGTTGCCTCCAGTATGATTTGAAACAGGTAATTCAGCAGTATCGTGAGCCTTAGCACATTTGAAGGAATCCTACCATGAAACTTTCGAAAGTAGCGGAGCTTAGCCCTTTGGTAGTTGATATGACGCTCGGTGACGGCTTGTTCGCTACTTTTCCCAACGTGGTGCACTATCGTGGCCTCAGGCAAGTAAACAACATGCCAGCCCGCATCCTTTGCTCGACGGCACCAGTCCAATTCCTCCGAATACATAAAATAGGCCTCATCCAGCGGACCGACTTCATCCAGAACCGCGCGACGCGTCATCAGACACGCACCTACGAGCCAATCTACTTCAGAAACAACGTCGTCTGGCAAATCCGCAGCATAATACCTATCCATTAGCGAACTGGGAGCAATCGGTTGTAGCCAGGTGCTTTCGAGAAACCCTGTCGACAGAGTAGGAAACCGGCGTCTTGACGATTGGATTGATCCATCGGGATTAAGTAATTTTGCCCCAACAATCCCAACCTCACGATGCGCGTCCAAATAGTAAGCCATCGTAGATAACGCCTCACCTTCAATCTCAGTGTCGGGATTTAACAGAAGCAGTAAACGGCCCCGTGCCTCCGCGAGTCCGATATTGTTGCCTTTCGGAAATCCCACGTTATCCGACCTGGCGATCAGCCGAACCCATGGGTATTCTTCCGCTAACATTTCGGGAGTACCGTCAATCGATCCCCCGTCCACGACAATAACTTCGACGTTTAATGCACCTCGTCCAATATCAATTGACTGGAGGCAAGCGCCGAGTAGTTCGCGAGTGTTCCAGCTGACGATAACTACAGACAGGTCTATTATGCTGGCATCTGGGGCGGTGAATCGACGATCACCCATCACTAACTTAAATTACTCCCAAACAACCGGATGGCGTTTTCAGTTGTCTGCTGGGCAAGCTCCTCAAAATCCAAACCGCAAATCGTCGCGATTCTTTCGGCAACCAGGGATACGTAAGCCGGTTCATTTCGCTTTCCACGATACTTCTGTGGGGCCAGGAAAGGGGCATCCGTTTCCACGACAATCCGATCCAGTGGCACCTTCGATACAACCTCCCGCAAATCGTCTGCTTTCTTGTAAGTCACCGGCCCGCCAAATCCCAGATAGTAGCCCATGTCCATGGCTGCGGCAGCCGTATTCCATGTTGTTGAAAATGAGTGCAGAACGCCGGGTTCTTTCCGGTCTGAATTATCAGACGATTTGAGTGCGGCGATTAAATCGCTGTCGGATTGCCTGTTGTGCAAGATTACCGGTAGGTTCAATTCCGCCGCCAGCTTCAGTTGGGCTTCCAGCGATCTCCTCTGTATCTCTCTGGGTGCGCGATCCCTGTAATAATCGAGACCGATTTCACCGATTGCGACGACTTTCTTGTGCCGGGCCAAGGTGCGAAGTGTGCCGACCCATTCATCCCGCCAATCCTGCGAGGAATTGGGATGAATTCCAACCGCTGCATAAACACCTTCGAACTTGTTCGCTATTGCCAAGACCGTTTCGCAGTTATCAAGGTCAAGAGATGGCACCACCATCCGGTTGACGCCAGCTTCCCGGGCCCTGCTTATCACCTCAACCCTGTCGGCGTCAAATGAATCGAAATCAAGGTGGCAATGCGAATCAACTAGCACGATTATCGGTTTCCAGAATTGGTAAGTAGAGCGTCCATTTCTATCCCCAGATACGATAGCTTAATCTAGGCCTTACGAAACGGCACGTTTCGTTCCTTCCTGCGAAGAAACCATTTCTCGAGTTCGGTAGCCCAGAATACAACGGTACTCATCACCAAACAGATCAGCAACTCATAGCCTGACAATGCCTCAGTCTTGAACAAACGTTGGAGAAACGGGAGATAAATGACCGCCAGTTGAAGGATAAACGTCAAGAGAACCGCGCCTAGCATCACGCGATTTGACGTGATGCCGATCGTAAACAGGGAATCACGTTTAGAGCGCGTTGCCAACGCGTTGCCCATCTGGGCCAGCGTCAGCGTAGTGAAAATCATGGTCCGCCACGTGCCACCAAGAGTACTGCCCTGGGCCACGTAGGCAACCAATCCAACACCCAAGGATACTGCGCCCATTACTATCCCAATCCAAATGATTTGAAGCCCTATGCCCTGACTAAAAACGCTCTCGCCAGGTTTAAACGGCGGGCGACTCATGGTACCTTTTTCGGCCGGCTCTACGGCCAGCGCGAGACCGGGCAATCCATCTGTTACCAGGTTGATCCAAAGAATCTGAAGAGGTAGGAGCGGTAAGGGCATACCCAAGAAAGGAGCCAGCAACATTACCCATATTTCGCCGGTATTGCTCGAAAGAATGTACTTGATGAACTTCCTAATGTTGTCATAGATTACGCGACCTTCTTCGATCGCCGACACGATGGTGGCAAAATTATCGTCCAGAAGGACCATATCTGAGGCTTCTTTGGATACGTCGGTGCCGGTGATGCCCATGGCGACACCGATGTCGGCCTTTTTCAGAGCCGGTGCGTCATTGACGCCGTCACCGGTCATGGCTACTACCTCACCCTTTTCTTGAAGAATTCTGACGATATCCAGCTTCTGCTCCGGTGAAACGCGGGCGAATACCGATACGTCCTCAAGGCTGTCCCTGAGGTCTTCTTTGGGCATGGTCGTCAGATCCATTCCGGTAAGAATGTGCCCATTTGTCGAGATACCGAGTTCGTTGGCGATATGCCTAGCCGTCAGAGGATGGTCACCAGTTATCATTATCGGCCTTATCCCGGCGGACCGGCAGGTTGACACCGCTTCTTTAACTTCTGGACGGGGCGGGTCCAGCATGCCTATAAGACCGATAAAGGTCAGGTTTCGTTCAAGTTCCTCCTCGTGCCCGGCCAATGGTTTGTCGTCGACTGGTCTAAATGCCACCCCTAGTACTCGCTGACCAGCATCGGCTAATCCTTCGTTTGATTCATTAATTCGATCGATCATCTTCTCGTCAAGGGGAACGAAGTTTGATCCAGTCCATACAGAGTCTGTAATTTCAAGCAAGCTGTCGACGGCGCCTTTAATAAAAGCAACGAACGGGGCTTCATGCCAGGGCGCTAGCGAAGGATCCGGGACACTTGTCACCTGATGAATCGTCATCATCCGTTTCCGCTCTGAGGTAAACGGCACCTCCGCGACTCTAGGGAGTCTTTCTTCTAACTCGGGTTTGATCAGACCGAGTTGGGCTGCTGCGACAACCAAGGCGCTTTCGGTTGGATCTCCAATGGCACGCAGCCCCTTGCGCCCAGCCTTAACTGGCTGTAGTGTTGCGTCGTTGCATAGGGCAGCCGCTCGCAGGAGTAGGCTCAAGCCTCGCCGTGGGGTCTGAACTGAACTGTCGAATTCCGCGTCCAAAATGGCCACGCCCTCGTCCAGCAAGGTATCTATGTCCTGCTTCTCACCAGCAACATCAAGCACGGTGACGGTCATCCGGTTTTCGGTTAGCGTTCCAGTTTTGTCCGAGCAGATTGTGGTTACCGAACCCAGGGTTTCGACGGCCGGTAGCTTTCGAATAAGAGCATGGCGCCGTAGCATGCGGCGTGATCCCAATGCGAGGGTGATGGTAACCACCGCCGGCAGTCCCTCGGGGATGGCGGCTACGGCCATGCTAATACCGGTAAGCAACATGAGCTTGATGTCCTCATCACGCAGGACACCAAGGGCAAATACAATCCCAATTATAGCCAATGTTACCCAGGCCAGTGTCTTTCCGAGACGGTCCAGGCGTTGCTGGAGGGGTGTCGGCTCTCGTTCTACGGACTGGAGCATCTCAGCAATATTCCCCAGCTCTGTATCCATGCCGGTTTCGGTGACAATCGCTGCACCCCGTCCGTAGGTAATGATAGTGCCCATAAAGACCATATTGAGGCGGTCACCGAGTGGCAGATCATAGGTGGCTACTAACTCTGTTGATTTCTCGACGGCTTCCGACTCGCCTGTTAGGGCGGCCTCCTGGGCCTGGAGGTTCACGCACTCGATCAGCCGTCCATCGGCCGACACCTTGTTCCCTGCCTCGAGGAGCATTACATCGCCGGGGACAAGCTCCGTGGCCGAAATCTCTTTGACTTCTCCATCTCGCCGAACTCTCACAATAGGAACGGCCATCTTCTTCAAGGCCGCTATAGCCTTCTCAGCTCGGAATTCCTGGCTGAATCCTAGAACAGCATTTAAGACGACGATGGCAAGAATAACGGTCGCGTCGTCCCACTCCCTCAAGAACATAGAAACAATCGCGGCGACGATCAGAATCAGTACCATGACGGCCGCGAGCTGCTCCCAGAAGATCCTTAGGGGGCTTTTGATATCCCGCTCGACCAGTTCGTTGGGTCCTAATTCGACCAGCCGGCGCTTGGCTTCCCCTGTACTTAGGCCTTTGGATGCATCGGTGTGCAGATCTTGCACAACCACGCTTTCCTCTTGCTGATACCAGTCTTTCATAGAGGCTACTACATCGCGTTTTTCGTATTTGCCAATCGTAAAGTATAACACAGGCAGACTATTTATCATCACGCACCTGTCGCGGTGGGTGCACGAACAAGTTGTCAGTAAGTTTGAAAAAAGGCCTTCTGAACTATCCCTGAGAGGCACTACCCATCTCAAATAGTTCAGGAGGCCTAAAATGAAAATATCACGATCATCGCTTAAATGTTATCAGAAGAGATTCAGAAGGGATTGACCACAGAATACACGTTGACCGATATCGAACAGGTTACGCGCCGTCTTATCCAAGAAATCGGACTACAGGCCATGGCCAAGGTTGTCAACGCTGAGAAGAACGGCTATCCGGAAACAGCATTGTATCCTTACTGTGAAAGAGAGATGCCGGATTTGCGGCGACGTTCGGCTTAGTTGAGGACGCTCTTCGGATGCCTGTAGGTTAAACGAGCGTATTATCTGTGTCAGAATGTCACCAAGGGTGCTGCCCCCTGGACCGGCGACTAGGGTTAAGGCCAAACGCTATCAGTGCGGAACTCGAACGACGCGGAGAGATGACAGGGACACTATTGCCATTTGGTAAAGGGCGAAGCCAGAATGAGTGGGAGCATTAGCGGCTTATCGCGCCTTGCCACTCGCTTTCTGACATATTGTTCGTGGACCCCTAACCGCCAATTTTTGTCAATCAGTTACTTCCATATTCACCTCTTTGCCCACGAAATAGCATGCATTTGTACAGCTGTCAAGCGGGAAAACGAGAGAACACCAATGGAAGGTGAGAATAAGCGAAGGCTGGTTATCAACGGGTTTGAGAATGGGCGAGCGCTCCAGCATACGTCCTTCTATGTCTCATTTGGGCTGAACGTTTTACTCGGTTAATCCGTTCTCTTAAATAGGGCAAAGCCACCGGCGATGGCCACCAGGGCCAGAAAGCTCAACGTTATAGCTCCTCCGACCATAAATGCTGTGGGCACAAATTCCCATTCTACAATATGAGCTCCGGCTGGTACGCAAACTGATTTAATGGTCGTGTATGCCGTCAACGCCTCGGCATTCTGTCCATCGACGGTGACTTGCCACCCTGGGTAGGCCGATTCTGCCAGGATCAATAAGGCCTGGGCAGGGCTATCCGTTCGGATACGCCAGAAACCCGCTTCAGCCATCGTGATTTCTGCTGTTCCAGGTTTGGCGGGGGCTGGTCCTATCTCACATGGTGGCTCCGCGCCTAGCAGAACCGTTGAGGCGGGATCGAACTCGGGCTGGTTAACACGCTCCACGGCCGTCTGGTCGTCGGCGATTATTTCGACCTCATAAACGAGACGGGCGAGCGACATCGAGCGCGGACGCCAGTACACCCAACTGTCACCGCGATGATCCACCAAGCTGATGGCCCCATCACCCGTAGTGAATTGGTCTAGCGGCACAGGGGCCACCACGTAATCCACTGCGAGCACATCGTAGGCTGTCGATCGCGGGTCTGGAACATTGGATACCAGGGAGAGGTGAGGGCCGGGCTCGAGTGCAGCGTATCCAAATACACTGTAAAGGCCGACTTGTAGAGCGCCATTTTGGGAAAAGAGATCCACCCCCCAGGGCAATACCCTTGAATCAGTATCGCCGACTATTTCCTTAGCGCTTACCCAAAATCGCTCGGGGCCGACAGCTTCGATACGGACAAACTTATAAGCAAATTGCCACATTTCAGCCACGACCAATAGAATTAGCAGCGCGCCAACCAACTTGCGGCCGAATCTCGAAACCCTGGTTTCGGCCAGGTAATTCCACAACAAAATAATGCCCAAAAGCAAGAAGATTAGGCCGAAGACATAGCCATTGATTTGGTGCCATAGGCGGCCACTGGTGTCAGTAGGGTGAATGGCCATAAATGCAGCACCGTTAGCCGCAATCGCAGCTACGCCAGCCACCAAGACCAGGCCCAGGGTCCAGCGTAGCAATGGGCTAAGAATCTGTTTGCGTTTCTCTAAAGGTACGCTCCGCCAATTGCTCAAGCTATGTCCCAGCATAGCGGTCACGGCGAACAGATACAAAATCCCCGCCCGTCCAGGTGCACGTACTAGTCGAAATGGGGGAAAAAGATCGTAGAAGATCTTGTATAGCCCTCCGTACCGTCCTAATGCCAGCCACAAGCCGGCGATGATGAGGATCAAGTAAAACCAGGTCAACCGGGTGGGTCTACGGAGAGCCAGAACAAGGCCCAATAGCGCCAAGAGGCCCGCGTAGTAGGACAATTCCTCAAATGTTGGCACACTCCAATACCCGATCCGGGTCGGTTCCCCAAAGAATTCCGGAACTAGCAGAGTTGCCAGGTGGGCCGGGGGCAGCGAATAATCGGTGGCGAATTCGTAGTCGGCCGCGGCCACCCGCTGTGATTCCAAGCTGAATTGAAGGAATGGAACCAGTTGCACGGCGGCGAGTGCTACTCCGACCAGGGCCATCAACAGCGCTTGTCGCAGCACGAGCCAACGCCGCTCACGCTCAGTCCACAAGAGGTAGACGACAAAGGCACCCCAGATTAAGCCAGCATAGAGGAGGGAAGGTAAATGCCCAGACAGGATGGCTAGGCCCAAGGGAACACCGGCCAGAACGGCCGACCACCATGTACATCTCCTAACGCTCCAGATTAGGGCGAATAGGAGCCATGGTATCCAGGCATACATCGCATAGACGATGGTATGCCCGGCCCAGAGGCGTCCAGCAAGCAGACCGCTGAAGGCAAAGGCGATGCCAGACAGGAGAGCGGGCAACCAGTCACCGCCCATGATGCGCACGAAGGCGAACATTCCCATGCCAGCCAGCCAGATGTGGAAAAGCATGTACCAGCTAAAGCCGACGTTAACCGGCAAAACCAAGGTTAACCAGGCCGGGGGATAGAATGTCCCGATTTGCGGGTCGGACAACAGGGGAAGACCATTGAATAGATAAGGCGTCCAGAAGGGCAACCCCCCGCTCCTTAATCCTTCACGAACGGCATCAAGGAAGGGATAATAATAACCACGCAGGTCGTGACCCCCGAGGGCTTCACCGGGCGGTGGAAGCAACGTCCTATTGAGGAATATGAGAGCCAGAAGCAGAAAGAAAAGCGCGGCCGCAAGCGTCTTGCGGCTTTGAATTCGCTCAATCCAGTAAGACATATTCCCGAATGGTATCAAACAAATTTTTCCCGGCTACATGGTTACCCGATCGGGGGCTCACGAACAAGTTGTCAGTGAATTTGAAAAAAGGCCTTCTGAACAATCCTTGAGAGGCACTACCCAACTCAAGTAGTTCAAGAGGCCCAAGATGGAACGTATCACGATTATCGCTCAAATGCTATCAGAAGAGATTCAGCGGGAGTTGCCCGCTGAATACACCTTGACTGATATCGAGCAGGTCACGCGCCGTCTTGTGCAAGAAATTGGACGACAGGCTATGGCCAAAGTTTTCAACGCTGAGGAGTCTGGCAATCCGGAAACAGGATTGTGTCCGCACTGTGAAAGGGAGATACCCTATGTACGACGACGTCCGGTCTAGTTAAGGACGATCTTCGGATACATGGTGGTCAAACGGGCGTATTATCTATGCCCGGAATGCCGTCAGGGCTGTTGCCCCCTGGACCAGCAACTAGGACTACGACCAAACGCGATCAGTGCGGAACTCGAATGGCTTGCAGCGATGACAGGGGTACTGCTGCCATTCGGCAAAGGCCGAGACCTGTTCGAGGCCTCAACCCTGGTCTCCTTGAGTAACCAACAGTGGACAAGGCGAAACAAGCCTACGGCGCCGTAGTCATGCAGCGAGAGCATGAGTGGTGAGTGGTGTGAGTGGTGAGTGGTTACCCTAAACCAAGATGAACTCCAACGGCGAAAATGTGACTTGTGAAAGCCCTTGCGTTTGTATGGGCCTATAGACGCCATCAAAGTTCTTACCCGCGGATATGACGACCACCCGCGGCCTTACCTCAAAGTCGGCGCCTGGTTTGAGGCACGAGGCAAACCACCCAAGACGCCGGACGCTGATTGGCGTATCCAGGCGGAAAATATCTCTTTCTACACCGATATCTGTCCGGCGGCTGAGTTTGGCTCTCTACTGTTGTCAACTGGTGTTCAGCATCACGCCCAGCTGGCCCTAGAGTTGGTAATCCTAGGCGATGGGGAGACTGGATCTGGAAACTCGTGGCCGAATCTTTCCTAAAAGCGGTGCAGATCCTGGATTGGTTCCATGCCAAGGAGTGTCTCATGCCAGTGGCCAAAGCGGCCTTTTCGATAGAGCAGGCTCAAATGGATTGCGTAGCCCAAACCCAACAAGCCCTCTGGGACGGATTGCTTGATGAGGTGATTAACGCCTGGCTGGACTTCATGAAAACGGAAGACATTTCTGACCCAGCCTACCTGGCAGCCCGTTATTTTGACCGCAATCGCCATCGCATGGTCTATCCAGCTTTTCGCCAACAAGGTTACCAGATTGGGTCGGAAACCATTGAGAGTACGGCTAAGCAGATAGGTATGATGCGCATGAAGGTGGTCGGAGCTATCTGGAATGAAGATAATGCCCGTAAAGTCGCCAAAGCCCGTGATGCCTATCTGTCCAATGAGTGGGATGCGTTAGCATCTTATCGTGCTCTGCCGCGAGCTGCCTGACAGGTTGTTCGTGGACCCTGTCGCGGTGCGACTCTTCATATTTAGCGTATTCGTGTGCCAATCTGATGTAGGATATCACTACCAAAAGGTTTGGTTTACGAGTATGGCTTCGAACTCTCCTTTCACGGTGCAGCTTGAACTCGGATATAATGGCTAGACCTTCTCAGGGCAAAACCGAAAATTCTGAAAGGTTCTTTGGAGTAACCGGTAGAACCAAACTTAGGACGTGCTACGATTCAACCGAGGCCATTTATACTCTTATCACCAGGAGGTAACTGATAATCCATGAACGATACCTACATCCCAAAACGAGCGATGTTGATATATGCCCATCCTGACGACATTGAGTTCACCGTCGCTGGTTCCGTAGCCCGTTGGGTACAGGGTGGAAGCGAGGTGTATTACGTGGTCATAACCGATGGAAACGTGGGCAGCCATGATGAGGGCATGACGGCTGATCGATTGATCGAAACGCGCCGAGAGGAACAACGGGCGGCTGCGAAAGTCGTGGGGGCAAAAGAATGCATCTTTCTCGGTTATCATGATGGCTTGCTCCAGCCAACACTCGAGCTCCGGAAAGAACTTGTTAAACTGATACGTAATATTAAACCGGACGTGGTAGTCTGCGGTGATCCTACTAATTTCTTTCCAAGTGAGAATTGGATCAACCACCCGGATCACAGAGCTGCCGGGCAGGCAGCTCTTGACGCCACGTTTCCCGCAGCCGAAATGCGCTTGCTATACCCTGATCTAGAGGTAGAGGGACTGACACCTCATAAGGTCAATTTCGTCTATGTGAGCAATCCCCTACAAGAGCCGAATTACTACATCGAGACAAGCGAGACGATTGACCTCAAGATCGAGGCCCTTCGCCAGCACAAGAGTCAGATGGGAGATTGGGATCCGGAAGAACCTATCAAGAAATGGAACGCAGAGACCGGCAAGAAAGTGGGATTCGCTTACGCAGAAAGGTTTCTGCGAATAACGTTGCGAGAGCCTGAGACCGAGGCAGAAGCGGGTTCTGCAAACGAATAGGTTCGCCATAGACATCTACATGGAGGCAATCAGTGAAGTTTCGAACCATTATTGAACCTTTTCGAATCAAAGCTGTAGAGCCAATCCGGCATACGACACGAGCGGAACGTGAAGCTGCCCTTGAGGCCGCAGGTTATAACATGTTTCTATTGCGAGCTGAGGATGTCCTTATTGATCTGCTGACTGATTCCGGTACGGGTGCGATGTCCTCGCATCAATGGGCGGGTATGATGAGGGGAGATGAGTCTTACGCGGGCGCGCGATCATTTTACAAATTTGAATCGGCCGTCCGTGAGATAACCAATTTCAAGCACGTCGTCCCTACCCATCAGGGGAGAGCTGCCGAACGAATCTTGTTTGGGAATGCGTTGAAGCGGGGAGACATTGTGCCAAACAACACGCACTTCGACACAACTCGAGCGAATGTAGAAAACCAGGAAGCTACAGCACTCGATATTCCCATTCCTGAGGGTAGGAAACCACAGCTCTATCACAAATTCAAGGGCAATATCGATCTAGTCGAGTTGGAACGCCTACTTGCGAATGAGGGCAATAGCGTTCCATTAGCTATGATCACCGTGACGAATAACTCTGGGGGTGGTCAGCCCGTTAGTATGGCCAACATCCGTGAGGCCAGTAGCATTTGCCGGGGCCATAATGTCCCCTTATTCCTAGACGCTTGCCGGTTTGCCGAAAACGCGTGGTTTATCAAGCTGCGGGAAGAAGGATATGCCGACAAATCACCGATCGAGATTGCCAGAGAGATGTTTAGCTACGTTGATGGCTGCACGATGAGTGCCAAGAAAGACGGGATGTCGAATATCGGCGGCTTTCTGGCCTTGAACGATGACGATTTGGCCCAAAGATGCAAGAACACGCTCATCATGACGGAAGGCTTTCCCACCTATGGTGGACTGGCAGGGTACGACCTCGAGGCAATTGCCATTGGATTGTGGGAAGCTCTCGAGGAGGATTACCTCAGGTATCGAATACGATCGGTAGAATATCTGGGCAAGATCCTCACGAATGAAGGTATCCCTATTGTGCATCCACCGGGTGGACATGCCATATACATCGATGCCAAAGGGATGCTGCCACAGATTCCGCAAGGTGAGTATCCAGCCTGGGCTCTGTCGCTCGTTCTCTACATAGAAGGAGGGATACGCTCGGTAGAGATTGGATCAGTGATGTTCGGTAAACAACCTGATGGCAGCGAAAAACCGGCCGCGATGGAGCTGGTACGTCTGGCCTTTCCTCGGCGAGTATACACTCAAAGCCATGTTGATTATCTGGCCGAGGTGATCTGCTATGTTAACAAATTACGTAGCGACATACGTGGAGTCAATATGGTGGAGGCTCCAGAGGTGCTTCGACATTTCACAGCTCGTTTTGAGCCAGCCCACGGTAACCTAATCACTCCTCAATAATCATCTCCTATAACAGATTCATCAGTAGAATCTGGACAGTTAGGTAGATATCTATAAGTCGACTGTTTTCGCGCTACCACTCGATCAATTCAATCTAGCTACTTCGAGTATTACCTTGCTCTGGTAAACTCGGTAAGAACTGTCAAGGACATCGAAACGTACAGTCACTAATGGGACTTCAAGGTGTTGGCTGAAATCATAACAATTGTTGAGGTGGACGCACGCACATAGTTATTGAGGTAGGAGTCTGGACCGGCTAGAATATAATTCGAATTAATTCGCTCGAGCCGACGCAGGTCTGATACCGCGGCAGTTTTGATATAGGGCATTCCGATTGTGAATAAATTGCAGATTTCCGACCGCGGACAGTCGATCCTAAAGGATCTGGTTGTTGTCTGTTGCTTGTTCCTTCTTGCCATTGCCCTTTTCGGCCGGATTCTGCCGACAGAGAACTACTTGATCTATAACGGGGATATCACCTATTTCTATGCTCATGAAACAGTGGTTGACAACATCTTCAGTCAAGGTGAATTTTCACTGTGGAACCCATACTTCGGCGGCGGCTCGCCTAGCCTCAGCAAGATTCAAATAGGGCTCTTATACCCCCCTATGTCAATACTCCGTCTTGTTTTCCCGATCGTCACCAGGCTCAATTGGGATGCCGTAGCTCATGTATTTCTCGCTGGACTAGGCGTCTATTTACTGGTCCGAGATCTGGCAACCAGGCGAAGTGCAGCCGCTTTCAGCGCTGTTGCTTTTATGCTCTCTGGCTCAATAATACCACGCGTATACGCGGGGCACGCAAGTGTCCTACACGCGATTGCTTGGACAGGTTGGCTGTTGTTCGCTTACAGGCGGATGCTCTACCGTCGATCGTGGTGGTACGTGCTTTTATCAATAATTATCTCAGCGTTTGTCGCATTGGGTGGGCACCCCCAAATGAGTGCTATCGTTTTTCTGGTACCGATCAGTTATTTCTTATTTGTCTATGTTGTAGAGACTATTCGAAGTCAGAACTGGCCTGAACTACGTCGTGGGAGTGGTCTTTCTGCCCTAGTCGCGCTTGGAGCCATCGGATTGACTGCCGTACAGTTGATTCCATATTTAGAATGGCTAACCCATACAGCGCGCGGTATTGGTAAAGCGTTTGACTCCTTTGAGCGCATGATCTACCACTCGATTCAGTTGCAGCATCTAATCACGCCAATACTCCCACTTACCTGGTTTGATATGGCCTCCAGCACATCAATCAACCTTGGTCTTAAAACTCACTTTTGGGAGGTGTCACCTTTTGTCGGTCTCCTTACTCTGTTCCTGATCGCAGTGGGTTTGTTCATGGTGAAGGATCGCAACAGACACTTGACCCGATATTTCATCGGCCTGGCTGTGTTTGGTTTGCTTTTAAGTATGGGAACCTACAATCCAGTTTATCCCATTATTCTGGATAGATTTCCATACATTCGTGCTCCAGGACGATTCCTACTTCTATGGACGTTTTCTTTGGCAGTGCTAGGCGGATATTACCTGGATGGCTTGCTCACAATCATTTCCGATGTGCACAAACGCCACTCGCTCAGGAAACCTCTGTACGCTGCAGCCACCATAACTCTTGTTGCTTTCATTTTGACGGTCGGGTGGATTACGTCAGGAAAGATTATACTCGCACAACTCCAGAGTCAGGGTTACATGGATGATATTGACCCTGATAAGCTTCTCACTCTATTCCAGCGAAGTATGATTGTCGTTCTGGTCACACTTGCGCTCATATGTGGCCTTTTTTGGGCAGCGCGAAACACAAGCATCAAGGCATTACATTGGGGTTGGTTCGCCGTCGCTGTTCTGACCGTCGAAATGTTCCTATTCGCAAGACCTCTCGTGCGACCATATGCGGTCAATCAACTTTTCGTTTCGCAAGACCCGCTGGCGATGCTCGACATCGATCCCGGCGAGGTACGCGTGGATGGCTATCGCACTCCACCGAACTACCTGGTGCCTACCCTTAGTCATGTAAGAAACGGGGAGGAACACGCCGCTTTGCGGTCTCTATTAGGAGCCGGAGAGATAGGTCAACAGTTGTTCTCGGCAACCTATGTGCCTTTGACTCAACCATCGAACGATCCAGAATTGGAACTCGTGCAGCGAAACGATTCGGCGTATCTTTATCGACAATCGGGTTCGCTACCGCGTATATATGCCGCTGGCTCGATTGAGATCGTCGGTAGCGTGGACGAAGCTTTAGCCCATGTTCTCAGTGACCGATTTAGTCCTTATGACAAGGCTGTTGTGACGGTTTCAGCAAAGGACGATTTGCAGTCCTTACGGGAATTGGAAACACCAGCAGAAACTGCCAGTCAGTCGGCCTTCTATGGCGAATATGCAAGTTATGGGTCCGATGAGGTTACGGCTTACGTGACCACTGATCAACCTGCAATGGTTATATTCAGCGAATTGTACTATCCTGGATGGAAGTCAACAGTAGATGGAGTGCCCTCGACTATCTGGAAGACAAACTATGCCTTCCGCGGCGTGGTGGTTGAACAGGGGGAACATGTTATTGAAATGCAATTCGTCCCTCTTAGCTTTCGACTAGGGGTGACTATTAGCTTTCTGACTATATTGACGATAATCACCGTCAGCTTGTGCATCATCACTAGGCAAGCTCTACGGAAAAGACAATAGTTCTTCTTGCAGGTTGCAGGGGTACTTATCGCCTGTTGCTCAAGTTAACTCACTGTTGAGGTCCATAGGAGGCTGCGTCTTCTGTATATAACTTCGCCTGAAGTTACACAGTTCTGTACCACGGTGGAGCCAAGGAGCACAATTGCAACGCCACTATCTGTGCCGTCGTGTATTGAGAAGAGGTGTACTATTGCATCAACAGTTTGCGCAACGACCCCCTTGATATCAATGCAGAAGAATCTCCAGATGTGCTGCAACGCTTCGCAGTACACTACGAGTCAGGTGATGGTGCCTTGATCGTTAGTTAACTCACCTATGGTAAAGAAAAGACCGCGGCTTATAACTCTACTAAACCGCGGTCCAAATACCATCAATATTATCCCCCCGACCCTCACTATTAGAAACGTCCGGAAGGATCCACTTTGAAGCGGTTAGCGACCCTTAGGGAAGAGCCGTCACTTGGTACCAATCGAAGTGCGCCTCGAGACCGTTGTACTCATCCGTTGCCGAGAATGTTCCAAAGTATGGTCGATCGATGTAGTTCGTATCCACTGTCTGGGCAACGAAGTTTCCGTTAATAAACAACTTAATTGTACCGTTCTGATACACCTCAACCGCCCAATTCTGGTAACTTGACGATGGGCCTTGAGTTGGTACGTCGACCGCAGGGATTATCGTAACACCGCGTCCGTGATTGTTCTCTGGATCGTGATTGTTTATTCGCTTTACTATAGCCCGCAGTCTTTGATTGGAGTCCCCAAACCAGATAATGCTCAGCCTGTAATACTGGTTGAAACAGGTTGAGAAATCCCAGACAGGGCATGGGTCCTGGGCGTTCCAGTCTCCGCCGAAAATCAGCCCGTAGCTATTCAGGTTATCCGCTCCAACTAATCTCGCTCTCATTTCAAGCCGGTATGGTAGCTCTGGAGCTAAAACCATCGGCCCTGCTATCAAATAATCCCAACTACTGTCTTGCTCATGGACCCACTCGCCGTTTTCATATCGGACTTGATTCTCAATATGGTCAGTATCCTCTCGGCGCATCGCCCAACCTGTCCCAGGATTATTAAAATCGTCGCGATAGTTTGCGATGATTGCCCTGGTTTGAGACCATTCGCCACTGCCAAAATTTCCAACTGCTCTAACACGGTAGAAATATGTGTTAACGACTGACACTGGCGGTTGCCTGTCAAGAAATAACTCAGATGAACCTGTTTCGTAGGCCGTTGGATTCGAGAAGCTGGGATCGTTGTCTTCCTGGATCTCGTAGCCGGTTACTCCGATTGGATCTGATACAGACCAGCTAACCGTCCATGCGTTCGCTGATGTAGGTCGACCGATCCAATTAAGATTAACAGTTGGATACCCTTTCGCTATAAACGGCAGGAAAACGATCGTGTTCGTTTCAGTAATGATGGTGGTAACGGCTGGAAACTCGAGGGTGCTGGCTTCGTATCCGATCACCGCCGTGTTAGTGATGATGGTACCGGCTGCAACCGCATCGGTAAGCAGGGTATCAAATCTGATGACTATCTCCGTCCCATTATTGACGGCGCCCGTCCAGGTAATAACCCCACCGCTCTCACCGTATAATCCACCTCCAGAAACGGACAAGCTTCCAGCGACATAGGTCATCTCGGTTACAAGTGTATCGGTGAGCACCACGCCATAGGCAGGTTGTTCCCCCGAATTGCTGATAACCACCGTGTACTCGAGTTCGCTCCCGGGTAATGCCTCTTCGTGATCAACACCTTTACTTGAACCTGTCAAGTCGGACGGCATTTGTTCCCGCCCCTGAGCAAACAGCGTTTGGAACACCATAACGAGCATCAATGATGCAATCAAGAAGCTGAACAGGACACGCGTCTTTCGCTCACCTGTATTTGCTGCAATATTCATTTCCTCGACTCCTTGTAAGTTGTTCCAGCGATATCTTCGTAGATTACACCTCGAAGATATGAGGACGTGTAATACTACCTCTTGAGAGTAAGGCCGTCAAGACGGCCGTTTGACAACGTCTTGACATAACTATCGCCAATTGCCGGTTGCTGCCGCCTAAAATATAATCACCGCGATCTACTGCGTCATACCTGAGAAAGTATGACGCCGGCTCGCGGTACGTCGATAATCACTTCCTTTGAAAGCAGGCGATTCCGGTGATGCATAAGTCGGGAATATGACGGATTTAGTTGAGAAATTGCCAAACTCCAGGGTCAGGTATGAGGTTCGTCTATTACTGCTGTCGGCTTTCCTCATCGCAGCCTATTTACTGGTAGCTTATCTCTACCATGAACCTAGAGGATATTACGGGACCACAGACCAGCCTCGTTTCGCAGATCCTTGGATCGCCCGCTCTGAGACGATTTTGAACGGTGGTTTGTTGTATAGGGACACCTTCACCGCAACTCCGCCTATAACAAACTTGCTCCTAGTCGTGCCATCCCTCGTGCCGATCTACTTTGGCAACGTAAATCCCTGGGCCACACTCTCTTATATGCTCTTCTTTTCTCTTTTTAACATTCTGACGGCTTATGCGGTGTTTAAGATGACATCAGACCGTGCGAAGGGCTATAAGGCCGCCGTGCTGTTTTTGCTAAATCCCTTGACGTTCGGTAACACGATTCTCCGCAGGCAGGATGAATCAATCGTCGTATTTTTCATCGCTTTATCGATCTTATTCATGTTTCAAGAACGCCATACGATATCGTCGATCACGATCGGCGCTGCAACGTTGGTAAAGCTCAGTGGTGCATTCATCATTCCAGTTGCCCTTATCCACTATCGGAATTGGCGATACTTAGTCATTCCACCCCTGGTATTCGCGCTTGTCATGGCCCCATTCTTGATTCTCGCCGGATCTGATGCCATCTTCTTCAACCCAGGTACAGACCAAGCGCAGCATCCATTCCAGTTTAATGGCGTAAGCCTCGCGGCCCTTTGGAATCAGATGCAAGGTGAAACCGGGCAGTTGCCACTGTGGCCTGTCTCAGCCGCGATGATAATCATCGTAGCCGTCACACTACTCATAATCGCCTGGAAAAGGTTTGGCTTGTTGGAGGATATGATCCTTCTAACTACCGCTATCTACGTTGTGAGCCCTAAATTGCACACCGGTTATTTTTCGTTATTGGTAATGTTGATGGCCCTTCTGATCCGAAACAAAATGACAGCAATTGTATACTTACTGTTTGGAGCCATCGCTATCGTGGCGGATTTTTACAAATGGCCGATAGCTGATTTTAAGATGGCCTTTTGGTTGATGGTTGTCACGCTGATCATGTTAGTAGGTCTTGCGATCTCCCTAAGCGCGCTACCCCGATCTAGAAAGGCGCAAATCGACACACAGTGACTGCGCGCCGGTTTTAATTGGCCAGTCATCGATTTGTTATTCCAAAGTACATGAACGTTCCATCGCGTCCCCAGAACAGGCCCTGGATTGTTGAGGCAGTCCTCATTATTTTCATTATTGCCGTAGCCGCATTCTTTCGTTTTCGGGAAATTGACGGCGTTCCGGCAGGGTTACACTACGATGAAGCCATTGATCTTCGCCAGGGACTACGAATCCTCAATGGCGACCTGTTTCTGTATACCGAGGAAGGCTAGGGACGAGAACGTCTCGATCACTATCTTGTAGCGACTTCTCTAGCCTTGATCTCTGATAATGTTGTAGCAATTCGGGCAACTGTTGCCTTTTGAGGCCTTGGCGTCGCGATCACATCGTACTTTCTGGCGCGCAGATTTTCTGATGTGATGACGGCGTGGTTGACCGTTGCCTGGTTTGCCGTCCTTTATTGGTCTGTATTCGCTGGTCGATTCGTCGTACAGGGTATTGGAATCCACAAGTAAGGGTGTATGCCAGTCGTTCGCAACAGATTGCTGAGGTTTATCATCTTCTTACTGGCATATTTTGTTCTGGCAGTTCTCATCACCTGGCCACTAATCCTGCGGATGGGATCTTATCTGCCAGCGGGAACTGATTCTCTTGTGCACTACTAGAACGGCTGGTCGAGCTTGCAGGCGCTCAGGAACGGCAGACTACCATATTTCACTCCGTACCTTTTTCATCCACACGGACTGAGCATGGTGTATCATAATTTCGCTTGGCTGCAGATATTGGCTTGGCTGGCTTTAAGTCAGCTCATTAATAGCTTCAGCGCCTATAATCTAAATAAGTATTATCAATCTGACTTTGTGCGGCGTCAACGTTTTCTGGCTGGCAAAGGAGCTCATCAAGGATGAGCGTATCGCCTTTTTCTCAGGCGTTATCTACCTAGCCTGGCCGCACCGGATGACCCAGCCTAGTCACCCCAACTTAATGAGCACGTGGGCTATCCCCCTCTTCCTCCTATTTCTGACTCGCTTAGTGAAAAACAAGCGCTGGCAGGACGGGTTCTTGGCCGGTCTTGCGCTGGCATTGGTTGGATATATACGGTGGCAATTGCTCATAGGCGCGGTGCTGGTCGGTGGTCTGTACTTGCTATTCATTCTACCTGGCAATTTGAATCGCGACACTCTGAGAGGCCTGATTCTGAGTGGCATAGTCGCAGTTGTCGCCATACTGCCTCCTATGCTTCTGTTGGCGGGTGAATGGAGGAGTAATCCCACCGAGTTCTATGCTGATCGTGGATTTGTGAACATTGAGCAGATGTGCGATTTCCGATTGGTTGTGTCCTGCTTTCATAAACGTATAAATCTGGTATCTTTGTTCTTGGGTAAGCTGGGTGTAGGTTCTCATCGGTGCTCCTTTGACTTGGTTGGTTTAAGAAGCTCAGATGCTACCGCAGCTTACCTCTTATCCCAACCTTCAAAGTTGCACTTGTAAGTTGAATCT
>JBARZW010000043.1:0-2015 GCA_049650305.1 Promineifilaceae bacterium (SeqCode) | reverse complement strand
AGGAGGAATGCCCTTTCGAGATTGGTAAGGCCAATATCGTAAGGCAGGGAGAGGATCTCACTATCATAGCTTGCGGACTGATGGTGGCCACAGCCCTGGACGCGGCCGCAACATTGGCCGAGGCGGGGATAGATGCCCGGGTAATGGATCTCCATACTATCAGGCCGATGGACAGGAAGGCCATCGTTAGCGCAGCTAAGGAGACCGGGGCAATAGTTGTCGCCGAGGAGCATCTTATTCACGGTGGGGTGGGTAGTAATGTGGCTCGAATTGTCGCCGAAAACCATCCTGTTCCCATGCGATTCGTAGGCTTGGAGGATTTGTACGTTGACTCGGCGGATCCGGCTGACCTCTTGAAGAAATACCATCTCACGGCCGGTGACATCGTAAGCCAGGCGCGCGCGGTCTATGAGGTCAAGGATTCTATGAGAAGCTAGGCCTTCCAACGGGGCGATAAGGTCCATCATCGACACTATATAGGAAGAACCATGATCTATGAAGAACTTCAACGGCTAGAAGCAGAATCGACCCCGATTCGTGTCGGCGCTAGCGGCGCGGGATGGATGGGAAGTGGATTCGTCGCCCAGATGGCTCGCGTTCCCGGAATGGAACTGGTCGTTCTGGCCGATGCCGACCTGGACGCAGCTCGCAATGCCTTCCTGGCGACCGGCGTTCCAGAAGCAAAGATCTTTGAGGCAACGGGCGTTGGACCTGCGACTGATGCTATGCGCAGCGGTAAAAAAATCATCACCGGAGACTTATCATTACCGGCAAAAATCGAGGATGTTGATGTAGTCACCGATGTGACGCCTTCACCGGCGATCGGCGCTGAAGTTGCCTACCAGGCCATCCAGCATGGCAAAGATGTGGTCCTTATTAATATTGAAGCGGATGTAACCGTCGGCCGGGCGCTCAAACAGCTGGCCAAGGATGCTGGTGTACTCTATACCGTATCCTCGGGCGACGAACCAGGTTGCTTGATGGAGCTATATGACTTTGTTAGTAGCCTGGGATTTGAGGTCATCGTCATCGGCAAAGGCAAAAACAACCCGCTCAATCCGAAGGCCACACCTGACACTGTTGCTGAATCCGCCCGTAAGAGCGACAAGGATCCTTTCCAGGTCGCGTCATACGTTGATGGCAGTAAGACCATGTTCGAAATGACCTGTGCGGCCAACGCTACCGGGTGCCGGCCGATGAAACGGGGGATGAATGGTCCTGAGGCGACGCTCGAGACAGTGTCTCAGATCTTTGCTCTGAAAGAGGATGGTGGCATTACGGACAAACCCGGAGCGGTGGATTTTGTCCAGGGAGACGATATGGCCGGCGGGGTGTTTATCACCGTTCGCGTAGAGGATGAGCGCATCAGGAGCGACCTCCAATACCTGAAAGTCGGCCAGGGCAAATACTTCACCTTCTTCCGCCCTTACCATCTGTGGTTTATTGAGGCGCCGATCTCTATCGCCCGCGCTTTCCTGAAGAGGGAGACGACGCTGGTACCCCTGGACGAGCCTGTTGCCGAAGTTATCACCATCGCAAAACGCGATCTCAGGCCAGGTGATCGACTCGACAGTTTTGGTGGTTACACTTTTTATGGCGTCATCGATAATATTGAAGAAGCCCGACGATTGGATGCCCTTCCACTCGGAATAGCTCCCGGGTCGTTGGTCGTCCAGCCTGTCGACGTTGGACAAATCGTGACCTGGCAGGATGTGTCATTGGACGGCAATCAAACGGTGAACAAGCTGAGAAAGATGCAGGATGGCAGGCAGGATACTCAATGAGTCTTAAGGCCAACCATCGTTGAACGAATATCTGCAAATGGATTCAGAGTCCGTCTGAATGCACGCCTGACTGGAGTTCTAGAATCAGTTGTTTTGAAAATTGGGTCGAATAGCAATAGGAGGAAACGCCATGCGCATCGGCGTATTTTCAGTTCTATTTCAAGATCTACCATTCGAACAGGCTCTGGATAAGATCGCCAGCTTCGGGCTCACGGCGGTGGAGATCGGGAC
>JBARZW010000042.1:0-34428 GCA_049650305.1 Promineifilaceae bacterium (SeqCode) | reverse complement strand
GGATCGAATTGGAGGGGCAGATGGTTTGCCTGTTCGATTTTTGAGAGGGCACGGAGGTTGCCTATCATTGATGGCTTTCACGGTTTGCAGCCGTTTGCCGCCCTCGGCTTCCTTGTTGGCAACGTAACGCTGTGGCCATGTGGCGGTGTGGAAGCAGGGCCGGCTGCATTCGCAAAGTGACGGAGCGATGAGCGTTAATTGGTGCTTTCGGGACAGATAATAGCCGGTGTAGAACATTGTGGATCAAGGGAAGGTCGCGAAGTGAAAGAAGAGATCCGAACAAAGATTGCGCCGATTGTCGAATCGTACGATCCCGCTGATCCGGGATTGACGGCCGGCGCTTTACGTGACGTATGGTTGGGTTTTGAAGCGAAGAGTATTGGAGGGATCAAAGCTGAGGAACGAGCGAAGCAAGAGACGGTTGGCATCCCTGTCCCTGTTTTGACCGCTATCGGCAACGAGATTGGCAAAGTTGCCCGTAAAAATGTTGACGAATTCGTTCCCCTGGTAAGACTTTTGTGGGATGATTACGGTCGCGAAGGCCGTGTCGTTGCCGTATTCCCGCTGGGAAAAATGGAGCTTGAAAAGCCGCAATTAATAATGCCCCTGACAATGGAACTCTGTCGAAGTTGCCATACCTGGGAGGACGCCGATCAGCTGGCCATGAGAAGCGTTGAGCCGATCGTGCGAAAGGATCCGGAAGAGTGGTTGCCGTCCATTGAACCCTGGCTGGTCGATGAGAATCGATGGGTCCGGAGAACGGGAGTCACCGTTGCCGGCCGGCTTCCGATGAAGCAGCCAACCTATACAACGCGTTGTCTTGAGCTAGCCGGACGCCTCCTATTGGATCGGGAAGAGGTAGTTAAAAAGGCGACGAGCTTCGCCATCCGGTTATCTGCCAGAGGTGATATTGAACCTGTAAAGGATTTTCTTGCCAGTAGAGTGCCACCAACCGATCCGGCCGCCACATGGCTCTTGTGCGATGTCATTCGGAGCATGGCTAAGTCATTCTTGCCTGAGTTCACCCCCCTCATTCCACTCTACAACCAGTGGCTGGCTAGTGAGACGCTGAATTCAAGAGAACGCAAATCTGTCGAGAGCGCGGTGAAAACTCTTCAGAAATACGCGCAGACCTTTTAGTGGGATCACCAGCTATTCTCAGCAACTTCTACGGAAAGTATGGCAACGCCATCCCATAGCCCCCAGCCTAATAGAAGGCCGCTACCGCACAATGGTCTGCGAGATGCATCTCTATCTAAATGAATTTTACATAATGTTGGCTAGAGGAGAATAATACGCGCGCGAATAACTCGCGAATATCTTCATCTTTATTGTGTAAGTTGTACGTTTGCAGCGGGTCTGGGCCAGGGTTGGAAAATGCAGCGTTGATTTGCCGAGTAGAAGGACGGCAGCCACTGTGGGCAACGATTATACCGGTATTAACCGCTAGTCCTTCATCTCTGGAGGGGGATATAGCCTCACTCTATCCGAATTGGGCTCCAGTTTGCTCGCAGAAACAGCCAAGCACGTTCACAATTTCGGGCAGGAAGTCATCACTCTCAACCGATTCCACCAAATCCACCCATAGGGCATCAGAGACTGCTTCATCGAAGACGGACTCGTATAACAGATTATCACTGGTTACCTTCTTGACTGGTGACATCTTTAAAACCTCCCATCGCGCTGCCAACGTTCTTGGGCGCGTGAATAATTCTCAGGCTCGCTAATATCGAACCAGATTCCCTGGAACAGGAACGCGCTTAATTCACCCATCTCGGCCAAGCGTGGGAAGACATCTTTCTCAAGCTTTGCCGCCTGCCCTTCGACCAGCAAACTCAATAATTCCGGCTCGAACAGATATACACCGGTGTTGACGATACTTATCCCCTCGCTCCTGTCTTCATCAAAAAAATCCGTAATCCGGTTACCCTGCAGCATAACTTTTCCGTACTTTGGTTCGGCATTCCGGGGCTTGACCGCGATCGTCGCCATCCGTTTCTCGTTATTATGGAAGTTGACGAAGTCGGGCAGATTAATATCTGTAAGAACGTCTCCATGCATGACCAAAAACGGACCGTGAGTAAGATGTTCTTCGGCTGCCTTCAGTGCACCGGCCGTTCCCATTGGGCTACCCTCATTGGCATATTGAATAGTAATGCCGGTTCCAGCCCCGTCTCCAACAGCACGCCTGACCTGCTTTTCCTGGTTTCCCGCGAGGATAACCAGGTTTCGGATACCATAATCAACGAGATGGTTGATCGCTATATGGATAAGTTTTCGATCATGTATCGACCGCAGCGCGGGTATCTCTCCCCCAACATCCTTCCCCCCTGCGAGAATCACGGCTGTGGTGACTACTGGAGTCAGGCTACGACGGATTAAGGTCTCTATCGCATGCGACCGGTTACGAATGGAATGCCCATCGATCTGGCGATCGACTTGTTTCAGAAGATCCTTGGGAAGAGTTATCGTCAACCTGGCTTTTGAACGCACGAGGAAGTCACCTCATTGAGTGTCATACTTTTTCATACGTTCACCTATCATAAAAGTTTTGGTACAAAATGTCAAGTAGGAATACAGTGACGGCTTCGAGGGACCGGTAGCAAGGAAGGTCCGGCCGAATACTATTGTCGACTCAAAAGTGAGTGCTGAGCGCGGACCGGACTAATAATAGGCAACTATGGCAGATCTTTAGTCGGCAAATGACTTGGCAATTCAATGCCGCGAGATCGATTCGACAGGCCCGTAAACCGGCCGCCGAACACCCCCTATAATTCTAAGAAGTATTGGCGATAAAGCGAGTGATTATCTCGGACAATTCTTCGCCTTTATCTTCCTGGAGGAAGTGTCCGGCGTTTTCGATGGTCACATGGGGCTGGCCTTTTGCCCCCGGTACGAGACGCTGAAACGGTCTATCTCCGCCTCTTGTGATTGGATCAGAGTCGCTGAAGGCAGTTAACAGGGGCTTTTTCCATTTCATCAGTTTGCGCCAGGCCAGCCTGTTAACGGCCGCCTCTGACTCTTCGGGATCGACGGGCACGAGCAAAGGAAGCACTCTGGCCCCAGCCTTATACGATTCATCAGGGAACGGTGCATCGTAGCCGGCCTTTACTTCGGGTGGGAGGGGCAGGTTCGTCGAACTGTTGATGATCCTGGCAACCGGGAATCTTGATAGCCGTTGACTGGCTTCACGCCAACTAAAAAAAGCCTCGGGCATCTCACCGCCAACTGGCAGCCCGGTATTGGCAACAACCAGGCGGGCAAAGCGCTTCTCCCGTTCAATAGCAATCCGAAGGCCTATCAAGCCGCCCCAATCCTGGCAGAAAAGCGTAATGCCCTGTAAATCCAGTTTGTCGACAACGAACGCCGTCCAATCAACCAGACGTTGGTAAGTATAGTCGCTCCTTTCAGCTGGTTTGTCCGAGCGTCCGAAACCGACGAGATCCGGCGCTACCACCCGGAAACCATCTTCCACCAGAGGCGGGATCATTTTCCGGTATAGAAATGACCATGAAGGCTCCCCGTGGAGTAAAAGCACCGGCGGCCCGGCCTTTGGACCTTCGTCCAAATAGTGCACTCTGAGAATATCTCCTTCTCCACTCGGCACTTTCAGATAATTGGGGGCAAAGGGATAGTCGGGAAGATTCTGAAAGCGCTCGTCCGGTGTTCGTAATACTTGCATCACAGCTCCTTCTATTCGGCGTATCCAACATCCTGTGAGAATTCGATACTAGGGTTGTTCTCTCGTGCTATTTGCGCTCCACAGTGTGCTTCTCATTTCGCACTCACCATACCAATACCAAAGGCTGAAGTCATCTTGTTGAAGAGTCAGGGACATCATGCTGTGTCGTGCTACTCGTCAATCGCTAGGGCCAACTTCCATCCACGAAGGTACTTCGGTCCGAGCCGGGATCCGGCCGTAGAATAAATCGTCAAGGGTGAGAGCAAGTCGTCTGAATGGGGCCGATCGTCTCACGCCAGCCCGCACGATGTTATGCATCGTGTTATCCGGGTGGGAGAAGGGACAACATCTCATGCAGAGGCCGCAGTCGGTGCCAATGGTACACCAATAAGTGAAACAGGATTCGGGGTCGATCCTCCAGCGCAAGACACCATCTATCTCTTCCCTCTGTCCGAAAGGTATAGACTTACTTGGACAGACGTCGGCGCATTTCAGACAAATGCTGCAAAAATCAATCATGGTTTGGTCACGTTTCCGCTTATCGGTCGATAAGGGCATGTCGGTTGTTACCACGGCCAGGCGAACTCGGGGACCTAACTCAGGTGTAATTAATAGGCCCATGCGACCGATCTCCCCTAATCCTGCATCGCGGGCGACCAAGGGGCATATCACCCGATAGCTGCCATCGATGTGGGCTCGTGCTGAATACCCCAGCTGCCGGATGAACTCAGCCACTTGAACGGCAATTGCCCCGGAATTCAAGTACTGTTGAGCTGACTCCATTACCGTTGGGCCATACGGGGCGTGATCGAGAGTTTGCTTATCCATTTCTACCGTGATGGCGAAGGCGAACTCATGATCGAGAACGACCGGTTCGCCATATCGATCGCCACGTCCGATATGGCTGTATAGATGGTAATCTTTTAGGTCGGTAATCCCTGATGAAACCACCCCTAGCTTTTTTGACCAGCGCTTCAAATATTGAGACATCCGATCAGGATTCACCGGCAGTTGTTGGGTCGAATTCTCCTCACGGTCTAAATCGGCTTGGAACGAAGCAACCGTTGCGAAACTTGCTTCGGCCGAGGCAGCGGAAAGTGGTTCATAGTACAAGGCGCCCTCGGCCATCAGCCCCGGCCTCTTGCGAAACTTCTCATCCAGCTCCTTTTTGGATGGATTGTTCCTGTAATAGGCTTCGTATCGATCTGAGCCCTGCTCTAGCGCTCGTCGAGCGAACATGATGTCCCGCTCGTCAAATCGAACTCTTGGCGTCTCTTCTTCATCTGGAAAACGACTCCCTATTTGTAACAAAAGGACCAAAACCGCGCCGGATGCAAGGACGACTAGTACCAGGCCAGGCACAGCTGTATTGTAGGTAATTCCAACAATTCCGGCAGCAAAAAAGGGCATCGCGACCAATACGGCTCCGACGGAGGCTCTTCTCGTGGCTATTGGTTCGCCTTCTCGGGCAGATACGGTGGCGAACAGAAACATGAATCCGGTTGAGAGCAGGCCTATTGCTATGAGAAGGCCATTGAGAGTATCGATGACACTACTTGGCACGGTAGTCCTCCTGTCGCCAAGTATAGCCATGATGGATGAAGCTCCATAATCACAGCAGGCCAAGGATTGTTCTCGGGAAGTAGGCGATTTCTTCAAGAACACAACTTGCTTCTCCTGGAGTGACTTTGGAGCTTAGGATATGGGGAATCATTTAACCGGGCAGCCATCTGTTTTGGAAAATCGGGTTCTTGTCCATAGACAACCCTAAAGATCCGGCATCATCTGATCGGGAGATATACGGTAATCAGTGGAGGCGGCTTCTTAATAACAAGAGGCAGACCGAATTTCGTGCGTTTACGAGTGGCTCACTTCTAGGTGGTTTTAATGTTCGTTATATTTACGGATCCCTGGATCGATCGCGAATTACATCCCCAATTTCAGGGATTACCTCCCTAGGACATCAGCAAATTATACTAGCTGTCGTTTTACAAAGATAGCGATATTCAACGGCTCATGGAAGCTCTGGTTTTCCAGTTGAGCAGTTCAGCGTCGGATGCTCTGGATAGCCAACCGTGCCGTTGCTTCAGGAGTTATTCAAAGAAAACCGAGGTAATAAGGACCTTGATGATAATACCTTCTTACCAAGTTTTGTCTGAACATTTAGGAGAAAGAAAATGAAAACTTCGTGGAAACCATTGATTTTGTTACTGATTATCCCCTTGCTCATCACACTCGCTGCTTGCGGCCTTACCGAAGAAGAAATCGCCCAGACAGCACAGGCTCTCGGACCAGGTCAGATCGCTGGATTATCGGCGACGATTGAAGCACTGCCCGCAGAGCAGATAGCTATCTTAGAGCAGATGGCCGTAAACGCCGGGCTGCCTACCCTTTCACCGAACCAGAAGGCGGCCGTGATCGCCACGGTGGATGCGGCTCGGGCGACGGCTACGGCCGTGGGTGCGTCAGCCGCCGCGGGCGAGAGGGTGAATGCGACCGCCGCGCCAAATGTCGCCCCAATCATCGTTTACTTTTTCGCGTCCGCTCCAAACCAGGCCCAGGCAACCGATGGGATCCGATATTTCTTGAGCTGGACCACCCAGAAAGCTAATCGGGTGGAGATCTTCGGTACGGTTATGGACAATCCTGTCGAAGGAAGCTGGCCCGTTTACAACGATTCCAACCATTGGGTCCTTTGGGCAGCCAACGACCAGGCCTGGGTAGAATCATTTCTCGACGTGGTTCCGGATCAAGATACAGGCGCCACGCTACAGAACGTAACCGTTAACAGCCGGAACATCACCCTCACCTTCCGCGATCCACAATTCGTTGATGGGGACCAGATCGCCGTCGACGTGAACAATGTCAGGATTCTCAATGGTTTTGTCACAACCGGCCGGCACGTTTCGATAGCGATAGCGCTCCAGTCTGGAGCCAATACGATCTCGATCGAAACCCAAAGCGGGGGGGTTACACCACCCATGGTCGCTGAGATAACGACGAGCAACGTGACCGCTGGTCCGGCCGTGCAGCAAACCCGGGGCATGAATCCGGGAGAGCGCCAGAGCTTCACCATTACGGCGCCCTAGCCTACCAGTATGGTAGGTCGGCGTGGGTTCTACCGACCTACCAAGTTCGGATAAGTAAGCCATCGGATCTTTCATGACGAAGGCGGCTTCAATTTGCCAGTACGACAAGCATCGCGCTTGGTTTTATGGACCGATCCCATTGAGAGGCGCTGTGCTGAAGGACCGATCTTAGTATGGCGGCTCTATAACAACATCGTCACCATATTCGAAATCCATCATCGTGCGACTCTGGAGGCCGGCGATGTTGCCCTCAATCTCCTGGCGATAAAGAAGGCCATCGTCGATGCCAATCCACATGCGTACCAGGCTGCTGAATTGATCGGTGCTATTTTCTTCGTATTCATAGCCACGGACTTCAACGCCATTGATTTTCTCAGTCCCCAAAGAGTTAACCCGAGACCAATCACTGGAAAAAGAGTCTAGGCGCTCTTCTACTGCTTCATCGCTGACGAAGGCCAATAAGGCTTCTTCGACAGTGCTGGACATATTTGCCGGCGTCTCTACCCATTCCCCATCCGGCGTTCCGAGATAAGTTGTGTCGCCTATTACGATGATTTCTACGCCTTCGCTGGACATCTGGTATCGGTCGGGCCTAACGAAAGCCATGGTTACCTCGGTGGTAAGGCCGCTGCTAAGATCCTCACTAGTAATTCGCATCCGCATAGAATCCACCGTTAAGCTCGAATGAAGAGCGCCTGTGATCGCTTCTGGGGATTCGCCGTCGGCGGAAGATGATGAATCGCCGGAGCCCGATTCCGAGGACGCAGGGTCATCGCCCTGCCCTGCATCTGTCGCCCCATCGACGGTGGAGTTATCTAGAGTTGAATCTAGCGCGACGGATTCATCCTCTTGGGCTGCATCAGATTGTTCCTCGACGGCCTCGACGATGCCCTCGACGAGGGAGGAGGCATTCTCAGCCACCTCTTCCTTAGCTCCTGACAAAGGATTACAAGCCAATGCAGGCAAAGCCAGCAGCAGAAGAAGGATGAATATCTTACGAATAGGGATCATGGATTTACGGGTCATGGATGCCTCCTCAGGTGCAATTATTGTTCTGTCTGTGCGTAATCAGGCGGTTATTGTATCACAGGTTGGGAGAGCGATGACTGGCAAAGTCGCATAAGATGGCGGTGAACCAACTTGTCGACGTCTCTGACGAACGAATTCATGCAGATTTAACGCCAACCTCATGCTTCCGCAGTGCTATCATTAGAATTGACTTTTCCAGTAGTTTATCCCTGTGCCTTGGTCACATGCACCAATACCGTTCCATAGAACAATCCGGCACGATCAAAAAGCATGACCCATTTTCTGCCACTCGAAACGCTATCATGTACATCGATCAAAGTACAGCATATTTTAGAGATGGATCTGGTAGCAAGTAAGCGAGGAGTTAGGTGATAGAAGATTACGCATACGTCACGGCGACAGACCTAGCCTTTGTTATTAATGGCGAGATTCGCGCCTTGACAGTTCATAATACGCCAAACGTGCGGTCCGTCCGGCGCAAGTACTCGGGGATCCTACAGCAGAGAGAACCTGCTTTCATTCTTGAACTGGCCGGAATTCTTATCCAGAACTATGGGTATCGGGGCATGCCATATGAACTGGTGCGATTCCACAGATCAACTTTCCAGAGCTTAGGATTGGCCGAGATTGAATCCCTCGGTCAGGGGATCGACAGCTGGTGGTCAGTCGATTCCTTTGCCCGAGTTATATCCGGTCCGGCTTGGTTAAAGGGGTTGGTGAACGATGGATTGGTCCATAATTGGGCTCAGTCATCAGATCGATGGTGGAGACGAGCCGCCCTTGTTAGCACTGTGGCCCTCAATCTTAGATCGCAAGGGGGGTTTGGCGATACGGTCAGAACCTTGGCAGTCTGCGATGCCATGATTTCTGATCGTGACGACATGGTGGTCAAGGCCATGTCCTGGGCGCTGCGCGAACTTGCCGTCCCTGATCCTGAGGCTGTGCGGGCATACCTCAAGGATCACGAAGACCAGCTAGCTGCAAGAGTGAGACGTGAGGTTCGGAACAAGCTAGATACTGGTTTGAAAAATCCCAGGCGAAAAGCGACGAAAAGGTGAGGAATGCCAACTCGCAAGATATCGGAAATAGAACTGAACCGTCGCAATATCCCTCTAGACCTTATCCGAATGAGCGAACGGCCTCTTCCCTATCGTCGAATACTTCGAAGATCTCTTTGAACCCAGCCATCTCCAACGTGTGGTCGACGCGGACGTGTGGGCTTAGAAGCTTACAGTGCTCCTCAAAAACGATTTTATGTTCGACATGAGTACGGACCTGACGGAAGGAGCTCCATCCAACTTCAGGATCCGGCGGATGCTCACCCCGCATGATAAAAGCAATACTGTGAAGGGCCACTAGACCCGAGCTGGCCATGAACACTAGATCGCTCATATCAATTAACAGATCCCTCGTCCCCTGATCGTAGAGCTTCTTTGCCTCAATGATTACATCCATGTAGCACCTAGCATCGAGTTCGCCATCTATCTTCATGATGGTAACTGGAGCTTCTGTCTGTACATGTTCCACACTGATGTCCATGGTGTCCTCCCAGAGTCAAGTGTAGCCAGGATCGGATAAGGAGCAAGAACAGTTGGCCATCATAAAAGCTATTAGTCAGGCCTTGTCAGTCTCCCTATCTCTTTTCAAAGGATTTCGGGATACTTTATTTACGGATCGAAATATCTCCTATCGAGAAGGTGTCAACACAATAAGGAAGTATAAAAAGTGTGCCTCACCATTACCTCTGATTCGATCCTTCTATACTCTACAGGCATCGTGCAAGGGGCTAGAACTTTGGAGTGACTCGATTGTCATACCGTTAGCGATAGTAGCATACTAGACCTTGAGGGACAACCGCTGGTGCTATGAACAAAGATGGCAAATTCCGAGAGCGGCGAGTGGATTCGGTCACGACCTTCAAAAAGACAGAACTGCGCCGTGGAACCGGATGTTAGATCCGCCTACTGCCAGTCTGATGGATTCACCACAACGATAAGAAGAATAATTCCCGCTTTACAATCCAGGAAGCAATGCCTCACACTGCCAACCTGAGATCAATCAGCAGCCGGGAACGAGGCATAGACAGATTGTTCAAGGTCCAGAGCTAACAGACTTTGACCAGACACATAGTCCAGGTATAAAGAAGCGTTCTAGTCTTGCGAAACCACACTGGATAAATAGTGAGCGACTTGTTCGCATGTCGTACACGACTTATTGATGATTGATAGTCGATCAAGTCCGGCAATCGAGAAAGGTATACTCAAGGTAAACAAGGTGAGGAGCAATTCATTTGTCGCAGAATAATATCATTATCCAAGAGGCGCGGTCGGCGAACTTTTTCTTCAGAAGACAAGCGTGGCATCTAATATCTCTTCCTGTGTTGATAGGGATATCTTACGCACTTTCGGCACGGTCGATGGGGGATGGCAGCTGGTTAGGATTCGAAGATTTCACCTGGTATTGGACTGGAATAGTCCTTGTTATTGTGCAACAGTTAGCTGTATGGATTGTTTTCCGGTCCCAGCTCGGTTGGGCGGTATTGACCAGGTGGTTTAGAGATGTCGACATTATGGTCCGGGGAGTAGTATTCATACCTCTCCTAGTCGCCAGGCCCCTATTGTTATTAGGCCTGGCCATGTCAGACCGGCATTCAGCGGGTTTGCCTCGCCTCGTCAAGATAAGCCTCGGAATTATGCTGCTCATTCCAGCTCTCTATACTTTGTGGTCGGTGGGCCGTTATTTTGGCCTTGAAAGAGCGCTAGGTGGCGATCACTTCAGGGAGAAATACAGGGAGATGTCTCATGTTCGTGAGGGAGCGTTTCGCTGGAACAAAAATGCCATGTACACCTTCGCCTTCCTTGGGCTCTGGTCAATAGCTCTTCTCACCGGCTCTGTGGCGGCTCTTGGCCTGGCCTTATTCCAGCATGCTTACGTTTGGATACATTACTATTGCACGGAAGAACCTGATATGCGCCTGATCTACGGTCGCAGAGATTAATGGTCAGGGGGTCAATGTACGAGTTATACTAGTCCGAAGACTCCAACGTATACTTTTTCTCTCAGTGGATCGGCGCCTTACTGAGGGCCTGGAGTTGCCGCGTGCTACTGGGCTATACTTGCCATACTGAATATGGGCATGACGATCTTTGAACCGACAAAGCACCGAATCCAGAACGGTCGCCTGCTGGAAATCCGCGAAGCAAAGGTTCAGGACGCGGAGGCGATTCTCGAATATGTAGAACGCATCAGTGGTGAATCAGAATATCTCACCTTCGGTCCAGGTGAATTCGAGTTATCCGTAATTGAGGAAGAAAATTATCTGAGAAATTGTCACCAGAGCGACAACCAGGTTTACATAATCGGTCTTGTGGGCGATGTGATTGTAGGGTCCCTAAACTTTGCGGCAGGCCGTCGTTCCCGCGTGCGACATAGCGGAGAATTCGGTATGTCGGTTCGTAAGGAATATTGGGGGCTGGGAATCGGCTCCTGGATGCTCGATGCCCTCATTCAATGGGCCGTTGATGGTCGAGTCGTCAAGAAAATCAATCTTCGCGTCAGGACGGACAATCATCAGGCTATCCATCTTTATGAGAGAAAAGGATTCCTCAAAGAGGGTACTATCCGGAAGGAAATATTCCTTGACGGTCGGTATCTTGATCACTACTGGATGGGTCTGGAGGTTTGAGCCGTGTTGGCGTGAGATAGAACAGTTTCCGGTCAACAGTTCCCCGATATCAAACTCAAGCGGTTGGACGTGGTTGGCATTGTAACAAGAGGAAGGAGCAATAATGAGTTGGAAGAAATTGATTGCGGAAAATCCGGATCCAGCCGAGTTCGGTCAGAGAAGATTTGCCAGCCGGGTTGCCTACCTGGCGACGGTCCGAAAAGACGGCGCTCCTCGCGTCCACCCGGTGACGCCGATACTGGGTGATGGCAATCTTTTCGTCTTTATGGATCGAACCTCGTCAAAGGGCTACGATCTCAAACGCACCGACCGTTTCGCCATGCATGCTAGCGTCGAAAATGAGGAAGGGGGCCAGAAAGAGTTTTTCATCGCTGGTCGGGCAAAATTGGTTGAAGATGAGCCACTTCGGTCCATCGCGGCCAAGCACGCGGGTTATGATGTTTCGGATAGGTACATTCTCTTCAGATTATCCCCCGACGAAGCCTTCGGCACCGCCGATGAAGACAACGAAGTAGTCCGCCGTCGCTGGAAACGGTCTGAATAGATGAGATTGCTCTTCAGCGAGTATATAAAGGAACTATTTTGTTTCATACAGGATAATCATCCGCCCCCTCCACCCTGGTCGATATTATCGCATTCAACGATCCGCTCTTCTTAGAAGTTTGTACCTGTTATTGTTTCTCATTATCAGGAGCCAACTGCTTCATCGCAGCATACCCTTGGAATCCTTCACACCGGTGGCTGCTGACGGAGATTCGTAACCAGTTAATCCCGGGTTATTCAATCCAGAATTGATTTTCAGTCCGTGGCAGCCTCCCGCTGTCCGTCGAAAAAGCGCCGTTCTCGAATCATGAAAATACCTGCCTCTGGAGCTTGGCCAAGAGTACTTGGCTTGGCCAAGCACAATATGACCGAGTCGGGAATACCCGTACTATTGTCACATTTACATCGTCGGAACCCCTGACGATAATAGCATTACCTTAATGCGTAGTACCGACAACCGAATAGCGACTGTTTTGGTCAAGCTTCTGTGCCGCAAATTGCGTTTTCTGCGGAAGTAAAACTGTTTAAATCCCGAGCAGTTGTCAAATTATTGTTTGAGAGCTGCACAGCTGCTCGGGTTTTATCTAATGTAATTAGTGGCCACCGTGTATGTAGCCAAGAGTTGAATCTAGCCAATAACGAAACGACTTATGAGTACGAACTATTCTTATCTTTTAAAATTTTCGGTAATACATTTGCAGCTGTTGAGAATTTTGGCTGCCGACCGGCTACAAAGGAAAGGAACGATGCGGATATTTAAACGAGAGGTTGAAGGCGGTGTCACCATCGCCGACTGGCACGGAGGATTCATCGGAATCAGCAGAAACGGACAAGGTTGGCGAAAAGTCAGTGCGGGGTTTGAGCGCTGTCCGTGCTGCGAGGGCGCATTTGATCTGACCATCGAATTCCTAGGCTTCGAATTAATGGCCTACAACGATGGCGGTCCCTGCGAGTTAGAAGCCTTTGTCGAAGATTTCCAGCAGGATATGACAAGCCTTCAAACTATCGGCTAAGGTACTCCAGGCCAAATTAGCTCCACTCCCCAGTCCAGTCAACTCCATCCTCTTCATGTAGGTTTGTATCATCCGGTGTGGTTCAAGATAAATCGACCGATCTCTTCGATCGATTGGCGCGACTCCGGAACAAACCTGGCAGTAGTCTGAAAGACGTGCCACATTCCGGGCCAAATTTTCAAATCCACCTCGACACCTGCAGATTGTGCTCTCTCCGCAAACCGGACTGAATCACTTAGGAGCACCTCATACTCACCAACGTGAATGCACAACGGGGGTAATCCAGACAGATCCATGCCGATTGGATATAGAAGCGGCGTATCTGGAGGATTATCTCCGACATAGTGGGCGCCGTTAATCACGCACATCTCTTTTGTTAGGAGTGGATCGATTGAGGCTTTTGTTGTGTACGATTCTCCGTCAAAACGAACCCACTCAAGAGGTGGTGAAAGGAAGAAAGCCGCTGCCGGCATTGGGCGACCCCCTTGCCTCAGATAGAGCAGGGTCTGAAGCGCCAGACCTCCACCTGCCGAATCTCCCCCAATAATCACTTCTTCTGCCGGGTATCCTTCTCCCAGTAGCCATTCGTAAGCAACGACTACGTCCAACATAGCGGCTGGGAAAGGATGTTCAGGCGCAAGTCGATAATCTAATACAAGAAACCTGGTATCGGATGCGGCAGAAAGACGGGCGGCGATTTCTCTGTGGGTTTCAGGGGAACCCATAATAAAACCTCCGCCATGCAAATAGATCACCGCTCCCTCGTTGTTCACCTCATTCTTATAGACCCACTCCGCACTAATTCCATTAACTTCCAGAGGCTTTATGACCGTGTGCTCCGGGATTGAAATGTTGCGAATGACGTAGTCATCAAATTCGCGCCATTTTGAGAGATCAGACCCTGCCTGTCTGAACTTCGAGCCAATCATGTGCTTGGCGAATGTTCTACCTACTCGAGCTCGTATTGATGGCATGTTCGGAACCCCCAACTGATGGATGGCGTACAGCTAGCGTTATACTATCGTATGATCTCTTCCTCTTTCCTATAGACTAGGCTCCCGTCAACAACAGTCGCTTCGACTTCACAGTCGGCCGTCAACAGAACCAGATCAGCGTCATAACCGGGGGCGATCTGACCTTTCCGGTTTGCGATCCCAAGCACAGTCGCGGGTGTAGCGGTGACAGTACGGATCGCCTGACCAAGGCCACAGCCAGTAAACGAGATGAGGTTACGAACCGCCTTGTCTAAGGAAAGAATGCTACCGGCTAAGGTTCCGTCCGACAAACGGCATGTTTCACCCGTTACGGTGACGGTTAGGTCACCAAGCCGGTAGGTACCGGGCTCCTTGCCAAGGGCTGCCATTGAGTCCGTGACGAGGTTTAAGCGGCCGTCCCACAGCAACTGCCACAGAAGCTTGACCAAGGCTGGATGGACATGGATACCATCGGCGATCAACCCGACTGTCACGCGTTCGTCGGCGAGGACCGCTCCGGTCAGAGCAGGCTCACGGTGATGCAGGGCAGGCATCCCGTTAAATACGTGTGTCGCGTATCGAATACCCGCTTCAATTCCCGACTTTGCTTCCTCAAATCCCGCTAGAGAGTGCCCTGCCGACACGACTACCCCACTCTTAACCAGGGCCTTGATCACCTCCAGCGCCCCGATTAATTCAGGTGCTAGAGTAACCAGACGAATGCCTGTTTCCGGCATCCACTCAGATACATCTCTCAGAGTTGGCAATCGCAGATGTTTTGGATTATGGGCTCCCTTCTTAGCGGGGTTCAGAAATGGTCCTTCCACATGAAGGCCTAAGGGCGTCGCACCTCTAGAAGCACGCCCCGGTTTCTGTACCAGAACACTCTGTGCCTCGCGAACGTTTTTCAGCGAGGTCGATACAATGGTTGGAAGAAAGGTTGTGATCCCGTATTGAACCAGCTTGGATGCCGCGTCCCAAATCTGGCTGGGGTTTTTCGTGAAGTCGTATCCAAAAGCCCCATTTATCTGGAGATCGATAAAACCCGGAGCAAGGAACAGGCCGCGGGCATCAATGGTCTCTACTCCCAAGGGAATCGTGACATCTTGTGATCGTACCACGGACACGATCCGCCCGTCCTCGATCACGACAGTTCCATCTGGGATCGTGGTCGCAGGTGTAATGATAGTGACCTTAGTGATAACCAGCATGGTCATGAAGAACTCTCCGATTATTGTAAGTGAGCGATTATCTCTGTCTGGCTACTACGTGGCAAGTAACCGATCGTTGCCTTCCATCTGTTGCACGGCGCCGGCCAATTAGGTTCCGGCAGTAAAAAAGAATTTACAGGTCGAGACCGTGCCCAAGTTCAAAGAAACCTGGAATGGTCACCGGTAGCTTGCCCCTGAATGGGATCTTTCCGAATAAGGCGGCCGCCAAGGCGACCATCGTCGATGGCTGTATTCCATAAGTACAGATATGGGTATTTGTTCTGGGGTAGGCCATCAGGTCATAGGGGGTGCGCATAGCCACAGTAACCACGGGGACGCCGGTAGCGATCAATTGGTCTACCATGACCCCTTGTTGGGGCTGCATTGAGGCGCTGGTTGTCCCGGCAATGATGAGATCGAATTCCGCTGAATCTACGTTCAGGGCCGAGAGCTCGCTCGCAGACGGCTTTTGGCTGACAATAAACTCGTCTACATTCGGATGGTATTCGCGGATTGAATCGGCCAGTGCCGGTCTGATGTAAGAGGATGTATCGGCCGGGGTCAGATCCTCTGACTTGGGCGTGACAACTGCTATGCGGGCCTCGGCCGGTAATTTTAGGGGAAGCAGCCTCATCTCGTTCCGTATAAGGGTGATCGAGCGATGGGCTACCGTTCGTTCCAGTTCCAAATGATCGGCGCAACCGACGACATTGAAACCTGGTTGTCGAAATCCCCCGATCCAATCCTTTAGGGAAAGGATCCGGTTTATGGAGTCTTTAATCCGTATATCGCCTAATAAGCCACGAGCAGCCGCTAGTTGCAGACCGGCGGTGACCCTCTCTTCCGCCTCTTCATCATGCATCAATAGCAACAGGTCAATGCCAGCACGCACGGCGGCGATAACGTCAATTACTTGTCCCAATCCTTGCGTTATGGCGCCCATATCCAAAGCATCGCTGATGAGTAGACCTTCATACCCCATTTTTTCTCTTAGAAGCCCGGTCATGATCTTTGGAGAAAGAGTTGCCGGTAAGTCAGCCCTTCCCGTTAGAGCGGGGATGGCGACATGAGCGGTCATCATGACTTTCACGTTCGCTTCAATTGCCCGTTGGAAAGGCACCAGCTCATATTCATCCAAACGTTTTTCATTATGGGACAAAACCGGCACGCCATAGTGTGGATCAATCGCTGATTCGCCATTTCCCGGAAAATGTTTTGCCGTAGCCGCCACACCGGCTTCTTGCATGCCCGTGATCATCGCCACGGCTAGTTGAGATACCAGCTCAGGATCGTCGCCAAATGCACGAACCCCGACGTTTGGATTATCCGGGTTGGTGTTCAGATCACACACAGGCGCGTAGTTAATGTTGATACCGAGCGCAGCCAGCTCCATGCCAATTGCCCGGCCGACCAGATGAGCTAAATCGGGATCGCGCGTCGCTCCGAGAGCCATATTTCCCGGAAACTGGATTGTCCCCTCCCCCATCGAGACCAGCTGCCCACCTTCCTGATCCGTCGCAATGAGCAACCTGGGATGTCCAGCCTGGGCTGCCGCGGATTGTAATGTTGTGGTCAGGACCCGGACCTGGGCAGGGCTTTTGACGTTAGATGGGCGAAAGAGCGAAAAGCCGCCAATTGCCCGTTCTTCTAGGAGAGTTAGAATTCGATCGGGTGGCTCCGTCCCCTTGAAAGCCAACATTAACTTCTGGTCAATCAGTGCTTCACGCATCGGCACACCACCATCTACCTAATTGCCGTCACAAGGTAATCGACAAATATCTAGCCCTTAACCGACCCGGCTAGTAAGCCCCTTACGAAATATCGCTGGAGAAGGAAGAATATCGTTAGCGGAACTAACATTGAAACAAAGGCGCCGGCTGTTAAGAGGTGCCACTGCTCCCCTTTAGTCCCTACCAGAGCCGATAAGCGAGAGGTTACGATGGCAACTTCTTCATTAGTGCCCAGGAAGACTAGGGCGACCAGAAGATCATTCCACACCCAAAGAAACTGAAAAATGGCGAATGAAGCGAGCGCCGGAAGCGACAGCGGCAATACGAGGCGCGTAAAAGCTGTGTAGTGGGACGCTCCGTCGATAAAAGCCGATTCAAACAAGTCTCTTGGCAGCTGCGAAATAAATCCATAAAGCAGATAGATCGCCAATGGTAGCCCAAATCCAGTGTGAGCCAGCCAGGTCCCCAGAAAGGTGCCGTTTAGATCAAGGCTCGTATAGAGCCTGAGAATGGGGATAAGGGCCATCTGAAGGGGCACCACCAGAAGAGCGACCACCAGGGCAAAAAGGAGATCACGCCCTCGAAACTTCATCCAGGCGAAGGCATACGCGGCAAAAGCGGCTATGGTAATTGGTATCACCGTTGCCGGGATGGTGATGATGAGACTATTGATGAAAGCATTTCCCATGCCGTCCGCTGTAAGCACATTGACGTAATTATCAAGAGTCCACTGGGCGGTCTCAAACGGGTGAGCGAATACCGTCCACCACCCTGTTGCGCGAATATCGTTGGGGTTCCGCAGCGAACTAACCAGCATGCCGACGGTGGGGAGCGTCCAGATAGCAACGATGATGACAATAACCGCGCGAACGGGAGCTTTTTGAAGGAATCGATGTAATGAGTTTCTTCTCGACGAAGCGATTTGCGCGCTCATTGGTTGACCCCTTGCCTGCGTAAATTACGAATATTAATAAGCATAATTGGAAGAACGACAATTAGGAGAATGACCGCCAGGGAACTGGCCCGGCCGAAGTTGCGGAAATTGAACATCTCAACAAACATGCGGTTAGCGATAACCTCTGTATCAAATTGGCCTTTGGTCATGACGTAGACGATGTCGAATACTTTTAACGTGGCGATAAAGACCGTCGTGGCGACGGTGATTATCGCGCCACGGATGTATGGAACCGTGATTCTGGTGAAGATTTGGATTTCGCTGGCGCCGTCTATTCGGGCCGCTTCCATCAGCTCGCTCGGCACTCCCTTCAAGGCGGCCGAAAGAACCACCATCGCGAATCCGGTTTGAAGCCAGATCATAATATAGATAAATGCGTACGTATTGATTGGGCTCTCAATAATCCAAGGAATCGGATCGCTGCCGAATTGGGTAACGATCGCGTTTAGGAGGCCAATCTGCGGCTGCCCAGGCGGCTTCCAGGCGTATACGAATCGCCAGATGACGCTTGCACCGACAAAGGATATCGCTAGAGGCAGAAATATTAGAGACTTTGCCAACGATTCTCTTCGGATTCGATCGACCATCGCGGCAATCAACAAACCAAGCGTGACGCTACCGATGGTCCCAACAAGAAGCCAAATGACGTTATTTCGAAAGGCAACGTGCATATCCGGATCGGTAACGGCGAATTCGTAATTTTGAAGCCCGAAGACCTTAACGGTGTCGCCGGCAACTAATAGTAAGGCCGGTCTTTCGCCAACAGTAATCCTGGCCAATTCTAGAAGCCCGCTATTTAGGATGTAACCATCGAAGGTGACGTTTTTTCCTGCTTCGACGAGGTCTATACCGATGTTTTCGGACCCTCTCATCTCCTCAGGGACTTCCTCGGGAACGTTCAGAATGTCTTCTGTTAGGCTTAGGTAGATCGTGTTGGCAGCAGGATAAACAAGATAAATTCCGAGAATGGCTAATGCGGGAACAATGAAGATATAAGGACGTATTTTCTCCGCAGTTTTTGTTCGGAATCGCCCAACTAGATCGTTGCCGACCCAATAAAGAGCCCAGACGCCAACTACTCCTACAGCAAGGGCGATGAAGGCGATCATGAGCTTTGATACGGTTGGGTTAAGACCTTCTAGCTGAAGTGCCTGAGACCGGTCATCCATGCCCAGGAAAGTATAGGCATCACGAACGAACTCTTCTGGCGCCTCGGGATTGCGCATGAACTCTACTGCCCAACGAAGAGCGTAGAAAACGAGGATGGCGATGCCAACCGAAATCACGACCCGAAGGAGTTGTCGTCCTATGTCGCGAATTCTTTTGTTGGGTGTCTGGGGATCAAGAGTTGAGGAGGCCATGGCCGACCTTTTTTGTGTCGAATAACTCCAAACTCGTAAGAAGCACGCTGGTGACCGAAGTAAATTCGGTCACCAGCTCAGATGCTATGCTAAGTCGATTAATTTACCAAATCGACTTAGCAGGACCAGCGATCTGAGCGACTGCTGGTCCTGATAGAATGTATTATTCGCTTGGCCAACTATCCTCGATGGCCTGCAAAACTGATTCGATATCATCGCCTGACACCCAATCGATCATGCCTGACCAGAAAGTACCTGCACCGACTTCGGCCGGCATCAAGTCAGAGGCGTCAAAGCGCAAAGTTGTGGCATTGGCCATTATCTCCGCCTGCGCGCCGTCCACATAGGTGTTGTACCAGTCCACCGGCACATTGCGATTTGGCGAGATGAACCCACCATTCTTAATCCAGATCTCAACACCTTCGGGTGATGCCAAGTACTCGATCACTGCGAGCACTTCTGGTCTATCGTCGAATGCGGAGAAAACGTCTCCGGCGCCAAGAACAGGATTGCCAAATTCTGGGTCAATCGACGGAAGATAGAAGAATGAGCTATCAACGCCAGGTTCAGTGCCCTCAGGCCAGAAGTCGGGTATCCAGCCTGCTTGCCGGTGCAACCAGCATTGGGGACCACCTTCCTCAAACATTGGATTCTGGGTGTCACCGACAAAGATGCTCAGGATACCCGTCGTACCGCCGTAGACATAGTCCGGATTGAACCAGATTTCTTCCACAACGCGGGCAGCATTGGCGATCTCAGGTGAATTGAAGGGGATCTCGTGAGCAACCCATTGGTCGTAAACCTCTGGGGAAGCTGTCCGCAAGAGGACATCCTCAATCCAATCCGTGGCCACCCATCCGGTTACACCGCCATGTTCCATGGAGACGCACCAGGGTGTACCGCCATCGGCTACGATCTGGTCGCTCAGGGCGATCAATTCATCCCATGTCGTGGGAATTTCGTATCCAGCTTCGGCAAAGGCATCCACCGGGTACCAGACTATGCTCTTTGTGCTTGCCCTGTACGGGATAGCCGATAATACACCATCAACTATTCCTAAGTTGGTCCAGGCTTCACTGAATTCATCATAGAGCCTGTCTGTATTAATATACTCGTCGAGGTTGACGGATTCGTCGGCGAATTCTGCCATCAAGGCTGGCTGCGGGAATCCCGAAATATCAGGTGCGTCGCCGCCTTCTACCCGGATAGCGATGAGGGTCTCGAGCTCGGCCGAACCTTCATATTGAATGTCGATACCGGTCTCTTCGGCAAAGGAAGCCAAAACCTCTTCAAAGTTCTCACCTTCACCCTCGGTCCATTTACCGAAGACGGTTACCTCGGTGCCTGCGAATTCTCCGTCAAGAGCGCGAGTCAAGTACTCGTACTCACCAAGATCGTCATCTTCACTGATGTCACCAGTGCCGGCGAGGCCAGTGTCGTCTGTAGGCCAGCTATCTTCAATAGCCTGCAAGACAGTTTCGATGTCCTCACCTGCGACCCAGTCGATCATACCTGACCAGAAAGTACCGGCGCCAACTTCAGCGGGCATGAGGTCAGACGCGTCGAAGCGCAAGGTCGTGGCGTTGGCCATGATCTCGGCCTGCGCGCCGTCGGTGTAGGTGTTGTACCAGTCGGTTGGTACATTCATATTTGGCGATATAAATCCACCATTGCTAATCCATGTTTCCACGCCCTCGGGTGAGGCCAGGAACTCAAGGAAGGCTGCGGTCTCTGGGCGTGTGTTGAAACCAGAAAAGATATCGCCGGCGCCAAGAACGGGATTTCCGAAGGCCGGGTCAATCGGCGGCAGATAGAAGAAGGAGCTGTCTACTCCCGGTTCTGTGCCCTCAGGCCAGAAGTCGGGGATCCAACCTGCCTGCCGGTGCATCCAGCACTGGGGGCCTGCGGGGTCAAACATCGGGGTCTGGGTGTCTCCAACAAAGATACTCAGAATGCCAGTTGTGCCGCCATAGACGTAATCCGGATTAAACCAGATCTCCTCCACGACGCGGGCCGCTTCAAGTACCTCGGGAGCGTTGAAGGGGATCTCGTGGGCCACCCATTGGTCATATACCTCTGGGGATGCTACTCTGAGCAACGCATCTTCGACCCAGTCCGTGGCTACCCAGCCGGTAACGCCGCCATGCTCTATCGAGACGCACCAGGGGGTGCTGCCGTCGGCGACAATCTGATCGCTCAAGGCAATCATCTCATCCCATGTAGTGGGAATCTCGTAGCCCGCCTCAGCGAATGCCTCAACCGGGTACCAAACAATACTCTTCGTGCTCGCACGGTAAGGGACGGCTGAAAGCTGTCCATCCACGATCGCGAGATCAATCCAGGCCTGGCTAAAGTTATCTTCCAGGAACGCCGGGTCTACCATCTCGGCGTGATCTGGAATTGAACCATCTCTTACGAACTCAGCCATCAAGGCTGGCTGGGGAAAACCGGCGACATCAGGGGCATCTCCGCCCTCAACGCGGACGGCAATCAGCGTTTCGAACTCGGCCGAGCCTTCCCATTGAACATCGATTCCTGTTAAATCTACGAAGTCTTGTATAACGGCCTCGAAATTGTCGCCTTCCCCTTCGGTCCATTTGCCAAAGACTGAGAGTTCGTTCCCTGCAAACTCGCCACTCTTGGCCCGGTCGAGGAATGATCCGTCACCGGAAACCGTCGTCTCCTCATCTGGCTCCGGCTCGACTACTTCTTCCTCGGTCGTTGTTTCCTCGGTCGTTGTTTCCTCTGTGGTCACCGCCTCGGTCGGTTCAGCCTCCTCGGCTTCATCACCGCCACATGCGACAAGCACGAGGGCCAAGACCAGCAACATGCTAACGATCAAATATCTCTTCATCTTTATTCTCCTTCCTTACATGAAAGTAGGTCGACTATTGTGCAGAAAGCAGCTGGTAAGATACGCAAATCTCCATATTGGCGGACGAATCAGCATCGCAAGCATATCTCGCTGCTATCAAATCGGTTCGAATCGCCTTGTCGGGAATTTGCCTCTAGCAAACAGGTTCCGCAAGAATCATATCCGGGAATAAGGCCCCAGGCCTGATGATGCCCTATCCCAGGGTGAACAACTATGGAAATGGAGCCATGCAATAAACTAGTCGGCAATGGCTCGTTGGGTGACTGGTGAAAATAAAATACATCGCAATCATCATAGAATTGAGGTGATAATCGTGTCAATGAAATCGAATTTCCTTGCATCAGGATCTTACCTGTTCTCGTCGAGGAATGTATTGGATCGCTTCGATCGATTCTTTAACGCTGTTGGAGAATCGTTCGACAAAGCTGTGATCGTAATGGCTGATATCCAGGTCATCGGACTCGACAAGTGGTGAAATTTCCATGGCAAAGGATAAACCGCTGGTGACACCCACACCCTGGGTGGTGAAATATGTCGCATTTGGGCGGCGGCGGTCCAAGGCAGCCAGGTCATATCGTTTGCCTACGTCGATCTGGGAGTCAAAACCCTCGACGAGCGCCGTCTGTAGGCTCGCGAGGTGTAAACAGTCGCAGGCGACCTCATCATATGCCATCGTCGAGTCGAGATCGCGTCTTTCCTCGAAGCCAATTAATTTCATCGGGCGCGTAACGGGCGGCAGAGACTGGATCGGTTCGATAGCTCTGAGAGTTATTGCTGTCTGACTAGGGTGTTTATCTGCAAGGTTGTGGGCGTATACCACGTCAGCTTCGGTTTGCCGAATAATGCTGGCGATGTGCCGACAAGGTCCGCGGTTATCGCTGTCTATGACAGCAGAACTTGGGTGATCGAGGAAAAACTGGGCTGCATAATCTCCAATTACTGCGACCGTCTTTTGCTCCTGGTTGCGAACGATGTGCAACTCTTCATCAGAGCAAGAGTAATCGTCATACAGGTCTTCCCGGGGCGAACTGCTTCCGCCGGTCACAACGATACCGGTAAACCAATTGCCTTGCTCGTGATCACAGCGAAGGATGCCATCTATGGCCATTATCTCAAAGTCATCCTGGTGAGGGCTAATGCCCGGGTGGATTTTCCCCGACGGAGCAAGCTCTGTCTTCTTTCCGTCAGGCACGAACAGCTCGGCTGATTCTTTAGAATATCTCATCTGATGTGCATCTATCTATCGACTCTTGGCAAACTGGCGGCGGCGATCGACTGACCAACCCTGCGGCTCTTCTCATCCGGTAAATGGATAGAGACTTGTGCAGCAAGTTCTGGGAATTCACCGTTAAGGACCGTATTCGCCCCATCGAGAATTACTCTTCCGCCACTCCCGGAGGTACATCGACCAAGAATCAAAACATGGTTCATATCGTAAAATTCTGCGTAATGAGCCAGAGTGTATCCCAAATATATGCCAATACTTTGCCAGATTTTAAGGGCATTCCCATGACCAGCCTCTAAGCGCTCCTGAACATAAGTGAGCTTCTGGGCCTTGGTCATAGAATCGGGAATCGCTAAGCCAGCTTTAGGAGCCAGCCGAAAGACGCATTGTTGCGAGAAATAGAGGGCACCGTTGCCTCTATCGCCGGACCACTCGTCAATAAACGCAGACGGATTGTAGTCGACAGGGGCGAAGGCGAGCTCGTTCAACCAGTTGGTAATGCCACCGTCGAGGGTGACATACCCTGCCGCCTCGCTGGAGCCCATGGCGATGCCTAAAACACCCGTATCACTGAGTGACATCGAGCCCGCCAAGGCCGTCACTTCACCGTCGTTTACGATCTCCAGAGGCACGCCGTAATCTTCGCCTATTTCCAGAAACATGTTGCTGATTTGTTCGAAGTCAGCTTTGGGGATACCGCGGTAGAGGGAAGCTATCATCGGTCGATTGTCGATATAGATACCGGCGGAGCTTCCCCCGATGGCGTCCACGCGCGGCATTTTTGAAGCGGCCAGCTTAAGGGCGGCCGAAATCTTCTCCCGATGATAAAGCGGTGATGTCTGATGAACGGGGTCCCACTCTATCTCTGTAGCAAAAACAGCCTCCCCATCGACAACGGCCGATACTTTCAAATCAGATGCGCCTAAATCGAAGCCTATTCGATAACCGGACAGGTGCCGGCCGATCGATCGCTGCTGGTCGCTGGTAGCAGGCACATCTTCAGGGTTGCAGGATTCAACTGTGAACGGTTTCTGGTAGACCTCGTCGCCCATGAACCGGGCGTCAAAGGCTCGATCTCCCTGATCTCCATAACAAGCGCGAATGTACTCACCTATCTCACTTGGCCCGCCAACATAAACCTTCCATCCCCCGTATTGCCACAGGAGGAATTTCACGAGTCGCTCAACAAAGAAATAATTGTCACTCGTTTCGGAGTGATTGTGCTCAAGGACTCTGGTCTCATATCGAGATACAGCCGCATTCGCGCGTTCAATACCCAAGACCAGGGGTACGCCACCACCCGAGGCGATCACTCGCTCCTGAAACGCCCTGTTATATAAGACCGCCGGATAAAAGTCTTCATCTAGTGGTGGACTGTATCTGGGCTTCATGGCAGCTGACTTGACCAAAACTTTCTTGCTATCTAGTTTTTGCACCCGTGTAGCTGTTCCCATTTTCATGTTGTGTTGATTGATTAGAAGTCGACCGAGACTAAATCCGGTTCATTCCTCTAGATGATGCCCAGCTCATGTCTCATGATCATCGCGGAACATCCAAGGATCACAATATCCTTACCCAGGAGAGAAAAGCTAAGATGGGTGTCCTCGGCCATCGAAGGGAGGACTCGCAATCGGGCCTCTCTCTCGATCGCCCGGATAAGGACATCACCAAATTGAGAGACACGACCGGAAATGACCACATTCTGGATATTCAGAGTCCCAACGAGCGAGGCCAGTATATATCCAAGCGATTTACCTGCCTTCGTGATCATATCGTTAGAGGCTGGATCACGCGCTGCTACAGACCGAACGATCAAGTCCCAGTCGATTTGATCGTTGCCGGCGAGCGAAGATTCTGGACATTCTTGCGCTATCTCGCCGGCCTTTTTCATCAGAGCCCTGGTGCTGACTGATGCTTCAAGACAACCGAAGTTTCCGCATCGACACTGCTGACGGTCACTGTCAACCGTCACATGCCCGATCTCACCCGCACCGTAACCATCACCGTAATACGGCTGTCCATTGATGACGATACCGGCGCCAACGCCCCGCCCAATCTTGATTACGATCAGGTTTTTACTTTCCCTATGACGTCCAAAGGTGTACTCACCTAGGGCGGCCATGTGGCTGTCATTGGCCACATATATCGGAAGGCCGTATCGATCTTGCAGTAAGTTTCGCAGGGGAAGATTGGACCAGCCAAGATTGACGGCGTTACCTATAATGCCTTTCATTGGGTTGGTTAACCCGGGAGTTCCGACACCGATGCCAAGAATGCGCACGTTACTGGCTTCTATTAGGGTATCCGCAACCTGGTATACCAGGTCGAGTGCTTCAGGCCCCCGGTGCCCGTTAGTTGGAAAGTAGACTCTTGCGAGAATTTCGCCTCGAAGGTTTACTACGGCTCCTCGAAATTCACGATCGCCCAAATCGAGGCAAAGTAATTGGGTATTATCATGGGCGATGTTTAGGAGAGTCGGTCGTTTTCCACCAGCAGAAGGACCAAGCCCGTTTTCTATGACCAGACCGCCTTCAATAAAATCGGAAACGATTCTGGAGACAGTGGGGCGCGTAAGCCTAGTTTCACGAGCGATATCAGCCCTGCTGATGGACGTATGATCGTAAATAGTCTTGAGCACCAGACTGGTGTTGTGGCTTTTGGTATGTTGTCTCGTTGCTTTTTCCATATGCTGCCACAATAGTAAGTTAAGTTAACTTACAAAGAATACTATATATGTTTACGAGTTCGGTGTCAATAGTTAGTTTCACGGAAAATCATGCTTAGAAAAGAAAATTACAGAGTGCGCCTCTGCGGCGTTGACAAAACAGCTACCCCCACTCAATTTTCGGCAGTATATTCTAAGGAAATGTCGAATCGAGCACACAATTCTTGTTTACATAAGATATCTAATGGGTACCCCATCATTAGCTGACCGCGGAGGTTTGAACATAGCATTATGGCCCAGCATACAAACGATGTATCGAAATCCTTTTCACTCCCAATACCCGCCTCCAGCGGCGAAGTTTCCTTGGAAGAAGCTTTGTGTCAAAGGCGCTCTGTGCGAGAATTTATCGAGCGGCCGATTTCACGAGCTCAGTTAAGCCAGCTTCTGTGGTCTGCCCAAGGCGTCACCGGCCAGGCGAATCATAAACGAACACCCCCTTCCGCTGGGGCGCTGCATCCTCTAGAGACGTATGTAGTGATTGGAAATGTCGACAGCATAAACCATGGCATTTACCGGTACGCGCCTGGCGATCACACGCTGCTGATGGTGAGCGATATTGATGTCCGGGTGGATCTTGGAAGAGCGGCCGTCAATCAAACCTGGCTGGCCGATGCTTCGGCCGTCTTTGTTTTTGCCGCCATTTACGAAAGAACGACGCGTAAATACGGGGAAAGAGGCGTTCGCTACGTACACATGGATGCCGGATTCGCGGCCGAGAACCTGCACTTACAGGCCGTAGCTCTCGGCCTGGGAACTGTGGTCATTGGGGCTTTTGTCGACGACGAAGTGCATCGTGTTATGCAATTAACGCCCGATGAACAACCTTTGCTCATCCTTCCTGTTGGCTGGCGCAGCAAGTAGCACGTCGCAAGTAGCACGTGGCAAGTCTGGGTTGATCAATGAACCGAAGAAGATCGCGAATCGCCTTTTGAATCCGGCAAAGCAATGATCTGAACATCATTAAGGATATATGGAAGCCCGCGGAAACATATGGAAAATTCGCGCCTCTAGGGGGACTTCTCGGGCAGGGCGTTTAGGAACTGTACGAATTACTCCAGGTTTCTGGCATCCTGCCTAAAATTGGATTTATAATTGTCCCACTCTTAGCGACATCCAAGAGATTTGACACTGGCGGAGTAGGTGATCCTAATGCAGGCAATTGTTATCGCTGGGGATTCGGAGGACAGGGATTTCCTGAGTTTTGTCTTGCGTCATTCGGGTTTAGCTGTTGCCCAAACTGCAGAAACACAACACGGCACTTCAGCGCTTCGTGACTATCCGGTAGACCTGATAGTGTTAGTGCTGAATCCACGTGACGCTTCCGTTCCTGAGATAAAAGAGGTTCGGGCGATTACACAAGCTCCGATTATTCTATTGGTGGAGCGGTTAACGGAAGGAGAACACTGTGCCCTGCTAGATGCAGGCGCAGATATAGTGTTAGAAAAACCTGTCTCCTCCCGGATTCTTACTCGTTATACGCACATGTTGCTCAGACGAGCCGGAACGGTTCCCGCATCAGTATTGTCGATTATCGTAGCAGGCGATCTGTCGCTCGATCCGACTAGCCGGCATATAACGCAGGCGGATCACGAACCACACCGGTTGTCTCCGCTTGAATTTCGACTGTTATTTCTCCTTATGACCAATCGGAATCAGGTCATTCCGATTGACACCATCGTTGAACGGGTATGGGGGTATAGTGGAGATGGCAATCGGGAGCTTGTTCGGGGGCTGGTTCGACGGCTACGTCGCAAGATCGAAACTGATCCCGCGGGCCGTCAATACATAGAGAACCTACCGGGGATAGGATATCTCTTTCGATCCGAGTAGAATCATCTGAACCATTGTCTTTCTCTGTTCAGCGGATCGAATCCGATAGTGTCCCGTTCATCTTCCCAACCTTGAGTCCACCCAATTAGCCACATTCAAGTGACACATAGTTAGCACACATTTGCTCCCATTGTCACATTTCGCACACGCTTTTTGCACCACGCTTTACACAAGCATATCTTACACTAGCGCATTGAAAAATGAAGGCTTGTCCAGTGGATACGTGCAAGATTATTGTGCATTAATCATGAGGTGAACTCTGATGGCTAGCGGAAAGAGGAGAAATGGACTGATCGGGGTGTGCCTAGCTTGCGGTTCAGAGATCTTATTCCGGAAGCGTCCAAAAAGGGGTCAACTGGTATCCTGTCGTGTTTGTGACAGTTTGCTGAAGGTCGTTACTTTTTCACCGCTGGAGCTGGAGTGGGCGTTTGAAGATTCTCCGGACGAAGTCTACCGTGATCGCCAGGGTTCTGATGCGGATTCTGTTGATTGGGACTACGAAGAGTTTGACTACTCGGTTGATGATATTGATGGTGTTGAGGACCTCGGTTCAATTAGAGGCTACAACTAGGTTGATGATCCTGAAGAAGTCACTCTTTTCTAAGTCATGAGCATCAAAGCGGACATCTTTTCGGCGGATCGTTCGTTGCGGATGTAAAAGTATCTGAGCCAATACTTGCTAGAACCATCGTAAGTCAGCGTCTGGAGATACGCAGCTGTGTGGGACAGTTATCATTTGACGAGTGCTTGTCGTTGCGGAGGACATGATGAATCACCATGATCCCGTCTTTGTAACTGCGCAGGGACTCGAAAAACTATTGAGTGAGCGTGATTATCTCTTGACAATCAAGCGGGTCGAGATCGCCGAAAATCTGCACGAGGCCCAGAGCGGTGGTGATTCACTCGATAACACAGAATTGCAGGTGATTCAGTATGAGCAATTGTTAGTAGAGTTGCGGATTAGCGAGCTTCAGCGTCTTATATCCGCTGCACATCTTATTGAGCTGGGTAATGGTGATGGCATAGCGCTGATGGGCAGTACGGTCACCATCCAGGGCGATGAAAGGGATCATGAAACCTACACGATCGTCGGCTCGACAGAAGCCAATCCCAGCCAGGGGAGAATCTCTGGGGAATGCCCCCTGGGGCGGGCTCTATTAAGGAAGCGAGCAGGTGAGCTTGTAGAGGTAAAAACGCCAGAAGGCCTTCTCAAATACCGCATTGTGTCTATCTCCTAAACGGTCCAACAATTACATTTCGAGTTCAGGCAAACTAATCTCGAGGTTTCGACCGGTGCCGGCCTATCCAAGATCTTCAGAGGGGGGATCTTTGCGCGGCCGGGCAATATTCATCGGATCGTCTGCGACTTGAAGTATTGGAAAACGCTTCGGGAAACAACGCCTTCTTTTTCGATTATGTGATACGGAATCCTTGCTCTAGACTCCCAGTCCAGCATCACGGGCAACTGATCCGGCTTCCTTTCTATCGGCCACCTGTAGCTTGCTTAATATATTACTAACGTGATTGCGTACCGTCTTCGGGCTGATCACCAATTCATCGGCTATGTCGGCGTTGCTGTAGTCTCTCGCCAGAAGATCCAGCACCTCCCGTTCCCTGATCGTCAAGTCGGGAAATGCTCCAGAGGAATCGGCCGGTCGGGCATTGGCGAAGAAGGACATCATTCTCTGGGCGATGCCGGGACTGAAAATCGCTTCGCCGCTGGCGGCCGCTCTTACGGCGCGGAGCATCTCGTCATGCTTAACTCCCTTAAAGACATACCCGCGAGCGCCTGCCCTCAGTGCCGCAAATACCGACTGGTCATCGTCAAACATGGTAAGAATAAAGATATTGATCTCGGGATTTTGTGACGCGATCCTTTGTGTAGCTTCAATGCCATTTACACCTGGCATCTGTAAATCCATCAATATTACATCCGGCCTAAGTCTGTTCGCCAGGGCAACGGCTTCCTCCCCACTTGAGGCCTCGCCGATCACTTCCGTGTCTGGCGTCGAATCCAGCAGGGCCTTGAGGCCATCTCGAAATAATTGGTGGTCATCGGCAATGATCGTCTGAATCATATTTACATCCATCTAGATATTCTTCTCAATAGGTAACTTCGACAACGAGGACGAGCCAACCAAGGGCAATACAGCCTGTATTCGCGTACCCGTTCCCGGCCCCGATATCACCTTGCATGTTCCGCCTAATTCGAGAGCCCTTTCTCGCATGGAAGCCAGTCCAACCCCAGCCTCCACTAACTCGGGCAAGCCTACTCCATCATCGCGAATGGTCACCAACAGGGCATCCGAGAAATCGAGGTTAACTTCGCAGGTACGAGCCTGGGCGTGACGAACGACGTTGTTAACCGCTTCCTGAGTTATGCGATAGGCCGCAACCTCGACAGCCGCTGGTAAGGCCGGGATCGTATCTGATGCCTGGACCCGAATTGTAAAGTCATTTTTAAGTCTTGGATCATCGGATCCTGCCCCGTTGTTATATTGGGAAGCGTACCTGGTTAGCGCTCCGACCAATCCAAGTTGATCGAGCTCAGGAGGCCTAAGATTGTAAACCAACCGGCGGATCTCATTAAGCGTCGACTCGAGGTTAACCTCGAGTTGGGCCAGCAACTGGTCGGCTTCGCCTGGATCAGTTGTCAGGGCTGCCCGCGCCGATCCGATAGCGAGCATGTGAGCCGCCAGACTGGGACCGAGTCCATCGTGGATGTCGCGCCGGAGGCGGCGCCTTTCTTCCTCACGCGCCGTAACCAGCTGTTGCCGCGATCGCTGAAGATCCTGGGTGAGCTGCACACTGTGGACGGCGGCTCCAGCTTGACGGGCGAGATCTCGCAGGAGACTCATGTCGGCCGGATTGAATGACTCAGTCGGACTCCTTGGAGCTACCAATAGGCGGCCGACCGTTTCGGATTGGTAGGTAAGAGGGAAGTCCATTACATCAGCTGTAGGTATCCCGTATTCCTCTGCGATATGGTATCCAGCATTGCCTTCTAGACCTATGGCTGAGTAGGGAAGTTTGAGCGTTTCGGCAACGCTCTCAACAAGGGTTGGTATGACATCCTCCGCGGCTAAAGTCCCTTCTAACCGTCTCCCCAACCGGGTCAATGCTGCGACCGGATCGTCTCTGTCTCCATATACCAGCCGGTTAACGCCCTGCTGAACCATGGCTCGAATCGGCTGAAATAACACCGCTATCAACCCCGTGGCAACCAGAGCTACGAGTAGGCTTCCCTGAGCCTGGAAAACCATTCCCAGACCACCGACGATCAAGACATATATGGCAACGACAATGGCTGTTAAGGATCCATAAACCAAGGTACGGTTCAATACAAGGTCAATATCCCACAGACGATATCTCATTACGGACAAAGTAAGTGAGATCGGCACGATATTCATGGACACCCACCACATGAGCGCCATAAAGCGGATTGTTAAGGGTACGGGTGTCCCTTCAGGTTGATTAAGAAAGATCATATAGGGAATGCTGGATATGAAGATCCAAGCAAACCACAATCCTAGACCGAAGACTACCCATTTTGTCTGTTGCCTCTCCTCAGGAGTGGAAACATTTCTGAAGCGATAAACCTGAGCATAGATCCCGGACACTGGCAGACTCATGGCCAGGATCACAATACTCAGAATCGTAATGGGTGGAACCGTGGAAAATTCATCCAACGGTGGTATAGCGAAGACCAAGACAACTCAGCTTATAGAGGCGGGTACCAACCAGCGGATCCATCTAGGAACGAATCGTCCACTTGGAAACAATAAGGCCAGCAGCAATATAGGAGTGGCAAGCAGAATCGTCTGGGCTGGTGAGACTGCGTCGCCAACAGAATCCCACAAAAGGGCAAGTTTCTCCAATGGACCAGCCAATACTATTCCATAAGTAAGCAACAAGAACGAGACAAACATGGCCATGCCATCGTCGGATTTACGCAGGAACAACAACGTTGCCAAGCTCAGGCTGACAAGGGCCGCTGTTATGGAAGCCACGGCGCCAGCCACATCAAAAACCTGGGCCAGCATGGACGTGTCCTCAGGGGCGACCAGGTTTGAAGTATGAGGAGTAAGACCACTCAGGTACGCTGGCAGTGAGGCAATGAATATGCCGAAGGCACCCAGAGCCCAGACAACCCAGATGATGCGAACTGCCGTGTGAAGGCGGCCCTAAAGAGATGGCCAGGTCTTTTTCGTATTATCTATTTCCGCGCCGATAACGGCGTCAGTCGCCTGAAGGTGAGTCATTTTCGTAAATGTAATTATTTCGACTATGTAGTTAGCGTTGCAAGGGATGGCTAACAAGATTTATTGCGGATTTCCCGTATTTGGCCAGAGATTGGTGCGTAATTACCGGCGTAGGTCGCTTGCTGCGAGTATCTGCTTTCACTAGAATAACCATTAATCGGAAATCACTATCATCTGCCTGTGGATGCTAGCCAAGTTGAACGGTAACTGGTTCCAATTGTCACCGTAGTCGGTAGAATGCCAGACTTCTCCGTTTGCCAGGCCCGCGTAGATATGGCCAGGAAAACCCGGCATGGTTACCAGCGAGTAGGCCATATAGTCCAGCGGTTCTGGCAATCCACCACCCAGTTTCTCCCAGGGCGCTCCGCCTGAGGAGCGAAAGATGTGGGCGTTTGCCTGGCCATCAATATGGGCAGAAGGGATCAGTTTTGGGAACGATCCCATGGTAGATAGCGATGCATACCACACTTCCGGCCGTCCAGGATCGGCGGCGCAAGCCCAACCGAACCATCAGCCAGGCTGACGTCTCCTGTGACTCCTGCCATGAGCACCCAAACGGCGCCGTTTTAGTATGGTGCACCTATTTCGATCGCAATGTGAACCCTAATCCGATCAGTCCAATGGATCCCGAATGAAGCTCTCTTTATCCGTCCTCAAATGTTTAAGACCGCAAGGGTTAATTCTTGGCGCCAGCTTGTTGGTTCTCACCGTCTCTCTGTTTGCCTGCTCCGCCGGTGATGAGTTAAAGACTGCGGAGCAAACTCCGACTGTGGTGCAAACACCGACTGTGGTGCAATCACCGACTGTGGTGCAATCAACAACTGTGGCTCCGTCACCCACACCGGATCAGTCAAGCTACTGGCAAGCGTGGGAAGATGGTCCCCACGGTGACACCTACGATCTGGAAAGCGGTCCGAATTCATATTGCGCCAAGTGCCATTCGCCTGCCAACTGGGATTACACTGCAACGATTGACCCACCTCCTAATTGCGTTTCCTGCAAGTTTCCATCGGAAGCCCACCCACGCCTGGCTGGGGGCAATCTGCTCGTCCCCGAAGAAGAGTGGTCCAGTATCGATTGCGGCGTCTGCCACCGCATGGAAAACGGCATCGCCGATCCGGAGTACGCCTGGCACGATAACGTCACCGGCTACTATGAGACGGTGACGACACCTACGGAGTTGTGCGAGAAATGCCACCTGGATAGCGAAACCCTGAAGCACAAACGAGTACTTAATGGCGACGCCCACCTCGATTTCGAGTGCACTGAATGCCACGATGCCCATAATGTGAGCGCAAGTTGTGACGAGTGCCACACGGTCAGCATGATCGAGCCACCCAAGTTCATCCCTGAACACCAAGACGTGGTAGCGAACCAGGATTGTAACGACTGTCATAATGGCGCTTACGAATCACATTCCATAGTCGTTCAAGAGACCGGCAACGATGACTGCATGGACTGCCATGAGAGATTGATGGGACACAAAGGTCTTGCGCCGGTTCAAGTCGGGCACAGCTTGGTGCATGCGACTATATCCTGTGTGGCCTGCCATGACGCATCGGGTATGGAAGTTGGTCCTCTGGAGGACCAGGCGGTGTGGGTCGTTTATCGAACTACTGGCGGTCCCTTAGGTCCAACGACTGAACCATACCAATCCCATCAGCTGCAGTTAGCTGTTGAATGCAGCCGATGTCACTTCCCAGGCAATTTGTGGAACATAGCTGAAATCGTCGCGTGGTTACCCGATGGACAAACCAGTGGAGATCCAGATGCGTTACTCGCTGGTGACGACAACACGCGATAGGCCATCGAGAACAGCTGATTCTAGATATGGATTGTATACTTCAATCGCACATTATGCCGGCCTCAATGGCTCTTGGTAGGCTCAGGAATGGGCACCAGCCTCTTGGATTGATTTGCCTGTTGGCTATTGGATTGATCTTGTGTAATGTGAACTCCGCCAACGCCAACGGTGCCGATCTTGCAGTTAGGATTGCCAGGCCCGGCGAAGGTGAGACATATTACGCCTCTCCAACCGCACTAGTCTATAGTGTGCCAGTCACAGGCTGGGTGGATTTCGTTAGTACCAACCCTGCGGAAATCGAGGTGCGATTGGATGTTCTTCAGGGCCAGCGCTTGGTTGGTAGCTCCACAACGAGCCCGAGTGAGGAAGGCTTTTTCCGGTTTTTGGCTACACCTAACCCTGATGGATCGTCAGAAGTGTTCGGTCCCGAAAGAT
>JBARZW010000041.1:0-1739 GCA_049650305.1 Promineifilaceae bacterium (SeqCode) | reverse complement strand
CGGTAGGATTGAGTCCTTCCAGGTCGCGGCCGTCGACGATGCGCTGCAGTAGGTCGGCCGGGAGGATAGCCCCTTCGGTCTTTACAGTGGTGAAGCTGGTACGAGAAACGGTCTGCATATTAAGAATGCACGCTGATAACGCAGATTTAAAAGAGATTGACGCAGATGTAATTAGAATTAATCAGCGAAAATCAACGTCCTTGATCCGCGTTTTCAGCGTTCTATCCTCCTTGCGGTTTCGAATATCTTCCGTTTGACTTGCGGTTCCGGACCAAAATTCAAAATCAGACCCACGTCGATCTCTGTCGCCTTCAAGTAGTTCAACAGTTGGGCCTCGTGCTCCTCGGCGATCGCCTTGGCAGCCTTCAGCTCGAGAATAACCGCCTCATCGACCAGCAGATCGGCGAAATACGAGCCGACCAGCAACCCGTTGTAGGTGACATCAATGGGCGCTTGCTGTTGGACATGGTGGCCACGTTTCTGTAATTCGTGAGCCAGCGCATTTTCGTACACCTTCTCCAGAAAGCCATAACCCAGCTCGTTATACACATCATAAAACGCCCCGATGATGGCCGAAGTCAGCTCCGAATGCTTTAAAGTCATATCTTCTTATCAGCGTAAATCTGCCCGATCCGCGTTCATCCGCGTCCCTTCTTACGTCACGACCGGCAGAAGTAAATACATCCCCAAAACATCAGGGGGCAGCTGGGGTCGCACGGAATAGCGTTCGCCCGTCAACCGTGAGGCCGTCCGCACACGCCGGTGAGCAGCCAGTAACGTTTGCGCCTCTTGTTCAGCCCTGGCGTCAAGCTCGGGCTGGAGGCTCTCGAATCCGCCCAGCACACGCTGGAGAAACTGGGTTGCCTGCTGGGCCGGGACATTGGCGTCAGGGATTGCGTGCAATAATGACTGAACCTGATCATCCTCAAGCCATTGCGGGCTGTCCGTCCGGCCGGTGAAAGCGACCACTTCGCACGCTTCAGCCAACAAAGGCGTTTCGCCCTCTCCACTCTTAGTAACAATGTGCTGCCTGTAGCGGAGCAGTAGTATCGTTGTGGCCTGTTCAACCTCCTTGGTACGTATTACCCCGCTTCTTTTAGCCACACCGTCGAGCAACGGATCCAGGGTGGTGTCCATGGTGTAGGTAGCCAATCCCTCGACTATGGGGTGGGTGCGCGTTAGGTAGACCTCTTTACCCGACACAGGTAATGCGAAACGAACTGATAATTTCTCCCGACCGTCCACGATTTCGCGCATGGCCGCCTTATTGGGCATATGGAGAACGAGGCGGCCGTTTTTCTTAGACACAAATCCACCATTAGCCTCCACAACCTCGCTTACAAACCGCTCCACTTCTTCACCGGTGCCGACTGCCTCACGAATGGCCTGCCACTCTGGGAAAACTTCATCAACCTTCATGGCGTGCTGGGCGAACATCGTGCGTGAACGGTGCTCCCGATTTGAAGTAGTTTCCCAGTCCAGGTGGATAGTGTTGGCCGGATCGTTCAGGTAGTCAAAAGCTAGCTGCCCGGCGTTGGCGTCGCTGCCTCTCAGCAACATCCCCTCCATCAGAGCCTGGACGACGTCGCTGGTATTGGCCGGGATAGGCACCGAGATGCCCAGGGAGGTACGGATGGCTTTATGCTTGCGTAGAAGAACTTCCAAGACGATGCCGTCAATCTGGTTGTCCAGCCCATAGTAGGTGACAGTCCGCACAATGGGGCTAGGTTGTCCGTAGC
>JBARZW010000040.1:0-15434 GCA_049650305.1 Promineifilaceae bacterium (SeqCode) | reverse complement strand
ATTCAGCCAGGTCACCTCCAAACAAATAGGCCGGCAACTGGTTCAAAATGAGCTCACTATCATGCAGCACTGGATCTGAAAGATCATTGGCCAATGTTGCCGCCAAGGAAGCATAGGATCTTTTGATGCCCCGCATAAAACTCAAGGGATTGGAACGTCCGCTCAGTAAACCTGAACTCACGGCCGTATTCAATAGCTCTCGCGCATCTCCCTGTAGTGGATAGAAATCCAAACCTGCGTTCAAAATCAGGGGGGCGAATTCCTTAAAAGTTGCGATCCGAACACGATGTCCAGCGGACTGCAAACCCGTACCCAGGGGCACGTAGGGCTGGACATCTCCTCTGGATCCCAAAGCGATTATCGTGATGCGCAAAGATCTACCTCCCTGGGAAACTATCCTTCGGCGGTGGAACTACCTTGTGCTCGCTAACAATTCTGAAGGAGCATCTCATATCCGACGGATTCATATCCGACGGATAAACTCTCGAAATTGACCAAATCTCTTTGGATATTCTAAAACATCCGTCGAATCCACGAACTGGTCTATTCCTCCCAGATGACGGGGTAGATCCTTGACCCTCTGGTCTGCAATGGCTTCCAGCAGCGCGTCCACGAATCGATCGGCGTGGATGACCACGTATGGTCTACCATGAAAGCTGGAAACGAGGGTTGGCTGGGGTGGGGTGGTCCCGAGTTGATTGTGCCGGCGAGCTAGATCCTCGTAGACATTCGATAGGGCTGATTGGCGTTGTTCCCAATCGATGCTGGTCCAAATTTTCTCGAACATTCGCCTGAGAATCAGGGCGCATTCCAGGTCTGAAAACGCCGTTCCTAACCATTTTGAATAAGGCGCGTATTCCTTTTCCATGAGAAAACAAAGGCGAACTACATTGTTAACCTGGCGGGCAGCAATGAGTCGTGATCCTAACTCGTCTCCGACATCGCCGGCACGACCCATAAAGGCTTCCTCTTGAGCCAGACGGCGCCAGGCTACGGCCATGAGATAAAGCCACAGGTCATGGGGATAATAGTCAAGAGATTCGCGGATTGCCGATAACCGCCCCAAATCGTCATGGAAGACGCGGCCGCATCGAATAGATCGCAGACGTTGCTCAGGAAAGGATAGCCAATGTTCGAGAGTTAAGGGGTCGTCCGAGTCATAATCCAGGTAATCGCGAAAAAAACCAGAGACGGACTGCATGGCGATCAGATGGTTGACCGGTGATTTTTCCACCGGGAACATTCCCAGGGTCCCATCCTCATGTGCTTCATAGTTAGTTGGGTAGCCATAGAATTGTAGGGGAAGTTCGTGCCTTAGTGTTTCAAGAATTGTTTCAGCGGTGGTAGGCAAATCACCATCGTCGAGGAACAGCATCAAGCGCGGTCCCCAGTCGTGGTCGCGGGAGCGCGGCGTGTCGAAACCGAGAACATCCGAACCGTTATCAAGGCGACCGGCCGCGTAAGCCAGGTCAGGGAAACGCCGGTTCAGGACCGGGCCAACCACCTCATCATGGTAGCGCCGGCTAAGTTCCAATCCCTGAACGAACGGAATCTCATCTAGATTCAGCATAGGCTACTACCGCGAACACATCGATTATGACTGGCTGTTTGGAAGTTACCCTAGGCTGTCACGCCAGTGAAATTAAAGCCCGATATCTTTAAAGATGGGACACAAAATGAGAAACCGATCTCGGTTATTTGGGTGCGCCGGGAACGACCTACTGAGATAACATTGGCCAGGGCTTCGATGTAACTTTGAGTAAAACGCAAGTCCTTAACGGGAAAAGAGAGCTCGCCATCTTTTATCAGCCAGACCCCATCCCGTGTCATTCCGGTGATGATACAATCACGGGGATGAACCGTGCGCGTATACCAGAAGCTATTGATATACAGTCCCCTGGCGGTTGAACGAATCATCTCCTCTTGGGATGTATCGCCCGCCTCCATAAATAGGTGGAACGCTACCGGTCCTCCAATCCATGACATGTTAGGCGGCGAGGCATGGCCTGTCGTTTCTACTCCATCAATAGCGGCAGTGTATCGATCGTAGACAGGCCCACGGATTACGCCCTTTTCAACGATAGGCACTTTTTGGCGAGGCAAGCCCTCAAAGTCAAACGGCAGAGGTGCCCCGGCCGGATCAAGACCATCGTCCCAAATGGAGATCAATGGGCTCATCGCTTCCTTTCCCATGCGACCGATCATCCACGATCCCCCCTCCTGCACCGTTCTCGCTCCGATCCCTGTCCAATTCAGGTTGCCGACAATGTCCATGACGGCATAAGGTCCAAGTACCACATCGTAGTGTCCCGGTTCAACAGGTTGTGGATTCTGAGCTCTCATGGCTCTTCGAATCGCCGCCTGACCGATCTCGTCCGCATCCAGGTGTGATACCCGCCAGTTTGAGGCTGCGTCCATGCTGCTGCCGTGATCACCAGAGATGGTCGTCTGTAATGAAGCTCTGGTGCCGGCATGATAGACCATTACACCTTTTGAATTGGCCACCGCGACTTCAGCGGACGCTGTACTGAACGCACCGAAGGCAGTGAGGTTCTGGCCTTTCGCCGCCTCACAGATCTGGCCTACAGCTATGGCGCGCAATTCTGGATCGTAACTGGCGGTCTCCTCGTCGAACGCCTGCACGAGCTGAACCGCCCTAGGTTCCGGGAGGCCGGGGAAATCTGGATCGGCCTGGCGACTACGCGCGTGGGAGAGGGCGCGCTCGGCCGCTTTTGACAACCCCTCGTCGCTCAGATCATTGGTCGTTGCCGTTCCTGTCCGCTTACCCAGGACGGCCGTGATCGTTACCGTGCCGTCGCTTTCGCTTACATTCTGGTGGATGATGTTGTTCGCAAAACGAGTAAGGGCCTGGTCTTGAGCCATAAACGTGATCTGCGTTTCGTCACTTTCGGAGAATTTTAGGGCTCGATTTATCCTTTCCTCAATGTATTCGGTACCTAACATGGCTATCGCTCCTGGAAAGCAGATTGTGATCGGTGGCTGTCTGGCTTAGTACTCTTAGCCCTCCAGCAACCTTCCACTGGGTTCTAAACAACACCTACCTCGACATTTCTGAAACGGGCAGGAGAGGCTCCATGACCGGTATGAGCAACTTGCATCGGCTGCCCTTTACCGCAATTGGGCGTGCCCCACATCGTCCAAGACTCTTCGTTGCATACCGCGTCGCAGCTGTTCCAGAATGTCGGGGTAATTCCGGTATAAGTGCAATTACGCAGCATTTTACCCAGTTTGCCGTCTTTAATTTCGTATCCAATCTCTGTCCCGAATTGGAAGTTATACCGCCGGTCATCTATGCTCCAAGAGCGGTTGGTATCCATGTAGATACCCTCATCTGTATCGGCGATTAAATCCTCCAACGTCCAATTCCCTGGCTCGATGCTGACATTGGTCATGCGTATCAAGGGTATTCGATTCCACCCCGAGGCGCGCATGCAGCCGTTTGAAGACAATCCAAGGAGAGGGGCAGTTTCGCGCGACATCAAATAACCGGTGAACATCCCATCTACAACAATAGGCGTGGATTGAGCCGGTACGCCTTCATCATCCCAACCAAAAGTACCCAAACCATAAGGACGAATCGATTCAGCGGTTAGGTTAACAACATCAGAGCCATAACGGAAGTTATTTAGTTTTTCGGTAGTTAAGAAGGAGGTTCCCGCGAAGGCGGCCTCCGTTCCAAAAACCCTATCTAGTTCTATCGGATGGCCACACGATTCGTGTATTTGTAGAGCTAATTGCGATCCGCCGAGTATCAGGGTCGTAGTCAGGTCCCGCGGGCAGGGATCGGCCGTCAACAGTTTGACCGCTTCGACCGCAGTACGCTCGGCGTTCGCCTCTAAGTCCCACTCGCGGACCATCTCCCATCCGGCCGTGACTTGTTGCCGGCCGTGGGAGTTCGGATACGAGCGGACTTGCACCTCGCTTTCATTAGTTGCTATTGCCGAGATGCCTGCACCAACTTCGTAGATCGTCTGATCGGTCAATGCGCCATCAGTGTTGGCAAACAATTTGTGCTCGCGGATGGCGATCAGATTGCTCCGCCGCACTTTGACGCCGTCAATCTTACGCATGATGCCGTCAGTCCGTACCAGGAGATCTATTTTTTCCTCGATAGGCACCGAAAAAGGATCGATCTCGATGGGTGTGACGTAATGACCCTGGCTGGTTACTGGTGGACCAAGGATGACGGCCTCCCCGGTAGAAACTAACGCCGAAGCCCGGGCGATCTGAAAGGCTTGATCTATGATGCGATCAATCTCCTTTGCCGTAAATGACTGGCTAGAAGCGAATCCCCAAGCGCCGTGTGCCAGCATGCGAACACCGAAGCCAATGCTCTCGTCCAAGGTAAGTGATTCGACTATCCCATCCTTCACAACCAAGCTCTCGGTCACGCTGTGAACGACGCGAATATCGGCGTACTGTGCGCCACGACCCGAGGCAAGGTTCATGCTACGCCCCATCAGATCTTCCATGATTACCTCCTGAAAAAATTGGAACGCTACGTTACTTTACGGTCACTCTGGGCGATTATACGGGTAATGGATCTTAGGTGCGAGCAGGCAATAGAGCTCAGCTATTGAGTCAGGCGATGACGTGATTTGTATTACGCTAACAGTTGGGAGTGTCGAACAGCGAGGTGTGGGCCGGCCGATCGGCCCTCATTGCAACATCGGCCCGTTTGAATCAGATGCCGATCCACCACCAAGCCTGTTGTTCCTACCGTCCGTCCTTGGGATCGTGCAGACATCCGGTAATCAGAAATAAGTCGATAGCGCGTCAGGGCTTAGATTGAGCTAGCCGCATTTCGGCCAGCCGGCGTGCGGCTTGGTCCGTCGTGATGTCCTGAAGGTCGCTCATTTCGTAGATCTTGGATAGGTTCTCTCGTATCGAATCTTGAACCCGCTTTGTTGCAGTCTGCTTTGTCCAGCCAGCTGTTTCCATTCCAGTAATAGCTACCGCGCCGCCGCAATTTGTCACAAAATCAGGGGCGTAGAGAATACCCCGTCCTCGGAGGTTCGCGGCATCCTCAGAAGTAGCCAGCTGGTTGTTGGCGGCTCCGACTACAGCCTTACAGTTAAGCCGCGGTATAGTTTCTCCGTTTATAACTCCTCCAAGGGCGCAAGGGGTAAAGAAGTCGCATTGCACGTCATAAATGTCGTCTGCAGGAATGAATGTCAATCCCAACTCGTCTCGACAGTAGTGAATGGCACTCTCATTTACGTCTGTAAAGAGCACATCAGCGCCGGAATTACAGAGCATCTCCGCGAGTTTGCCGCCGACACTGCCGCCACCTTGGACTACAACCCGTCTATCCTCTAGTGATGGGTCGGAGAATAAGTGCTCGGCCGAAACCTCAAGAGCGCAAAACACGCCAAGTGCCGTGAATGGCGCCGGATCACCGGCGCCGCCATAAGCAGGTGATCGACCAAAGATGTAAGATGGCGCCTGACGGCCAATTATATCCATGTCCGCGACCGATGTGCCTGAATCAGGACCAGTCATGAACAGGCCATTGAGCTTCTCAACCAGGGCGCCATATCTTCCCAGCAGCTCCTTGCGTTCGTCGCCAACCATATCTGGCTGAACAAAGAGAACGGCCTTCCCGCCTCCCATATCGGAGCCAGCGGCGGCCCATTTATAGGTCATTCCTGCGGCTAATCTCTGGGCGTCATTGACAGCCGCTCGTACGTCGGTGTATGACTTCATCCGAGTGCCCCCAACCGCGGGACCGAGTACGGTTGAGTGGATAGCGATGATGATCCATGCTTTTGTAGGCCGATCATAAGTTATAATTAGGCTTTCCCCATCCCACTCTCTCAGTAACTTTTCCATTGGTTCCTTCCCTGGTTCTGGCGATCCACATTGCTAAACAAAAGGACAACAGCCGATAGCTGTTTGCACCCTTCGTAATTTCCCCATCTTTTGACTGAAACGTTGTGAATATTACCTTCTGGATAATATGGGAGCTTGTCTTTAACCGGCTCAGGAGCGCTGTTGACTATACCTCCTTAGGCAAGCCACCGGTCATACCCAGAAACCAACGCATGCATTTGTGTCCGATGTCAACCTTTTCCACGAACATCATTGGGCAGCCACCCGGGATGACCTTGATATTGTTATCCCGGCAAAAGGATATAGCCTCCTGCGCAACGCTGCCCTGGCCAAAGGATCGATGGAACCAGACGTGGTTTATCCCCAGCTCGGAACATTCCTCCACGATGGTTAGCGCGACCTTGGGATGGGTGGCTATCACTACCCCACTGACACCATCGGGTATCGACTTCAGGTCTGGATAACATGGATCTCCCTCGACCTCATCGGCGCTTGGATTCGTTGGAAACACCGAATAACCGGCGCCTTTCAACTTTTTGTAAATCGCATTGGCCGCCTCATTTCCGGATCGAGACACACCGGCAACAGCCAAGCGATCTTGGGCTAGAAATTCATCGACGGCTTCCTTAATGGGGGACATGGAATGACTCCTATAGGTGACGGATTAAATGATGGTATTCGTTCAACATCAGACAGTATGTCATAGATTTCTATGAGTGCGAAGTGAAGATCGACCAGCTCCAAGGTGACGAAAGTCATCTCATGTTGGAGTGTTAATCCGGAATATACTCAAGGTGGATTGCCAACTAACGATGGACTGAAAGATATGAGAGTCGAGAATCCAACGCGGATTTGCGAGCCATGCCTGAACTCAAATCCGGTTCGGTAGTTCGACGGCGAGTCAGGCACGGACCATACCAACTATCACCCGTAATACGGTGAAAATCGCAATTCCGGCGATGAGGGCTCCGACCAATTTATCATCTAGGGCCACCAGAAGAGCCAGCGATCCGAAGACAAGAAGCCCCAAGAAGCCACCGACCGCCATGAGCAGCGGCGCTGCCGTGTTCCACCGTCCGGCCCATACCTCTTCTTTTATCTCCCGGAAGCTGAAGCTTACTCCTGTCTCGACGCTCTTGGCCTGACCCTTGAATGCGCTAGCCTGATAGATCGATTCGTCATCGTCGTCCTGCAAAAGCTCGGCCGCGATCTCTTCCCCAACCTCTGCGTCGTCGCGCATATCACTCTGCCCACCGGATAGAAGGAGCCATGCGGCTCCGATGATTAGCGAGAGTACGCTAACTATCGTCAATGAAATTAGTATTGGTAACATCGTCTAGATCGATAAGAGTTGAATCAACAGATGTCGTTCATGCGAGAAAAATCCCCGGTCATCTACTCTTGAGCACTTCACGGATGTTGCTTCGCGAAGTCGTCATTAAGTATGCCGTAGAATATGAGATCCTCGTACCGGCCCCACTTCTTCACGTGTTGGGGCGAGCAGCCTTCATACTTCATCCCTGCCTTCTCCATCACGCGACCAGATGCTGGGTTGCCTACGATATGGGAGGCTGTGATCTTGTTTAGTGAGAGTTCGCTAAATCCGAAAGCTATGATCGCTCGAGCGGCTTCTGTCATATACCCTTGATTCCAATAGGGTTGGCCAAGCCAATATCCCATTTCCCCACGATCGTGTTCCTTGATTACGATGCCGATTGCGCCGATGAGCGTCGCGGATTCGCGGAGGGTAACAGCAAACGTGGCTCCCTCTCGATTTTCAAACTTCTCCCTGTGGGTACCTATCCAAGCTTCTGCCACACCCTCCTCGTAGGGATAGGGGATGTTAAGCGTCGTCGCGGCGATAGCCCTATTGCCGGCCAGATGGTGAACCTCAGGTGCATCGTCCTGGGTAAACGGCCGTAAGACAAGCCGGGTAGTCGTTATGGTCGGTTGCTGATCCGCGGCCATTTACAGAACCTAGTCGAGCACCTCGGGCACCAATTCGGTGAGCTCATCTTCAGGGACAATATCCACCGTGATAGAAATGCTTATTCGCCGTCCCACTGGAACTATGAATCTCGAGTATTTCGATCCATCATATGGTGAAACTTCGTATAGATTATATGACTCAGTTGAGATGATCAAACAATGAAATCTTTTCCCGTCTTGACAAATAGATACTTATCGATATAATAAACACATTGATGATCATCGATATGAGAATATGCAGGTAGCAGGTAGCAGCTATAGGGTGGCCATCAGCAACCAGCAACCAGCAACCAGCGACCAGTAACCATTAACCATCAACCAATAGGAGTTCCAATAATGGACGTAAATACCAAAGAATCGAAAGCTGATGTACGGAGCCATGTGCGTGAACATTACGGCAAAATCGCCGCTGATTTTCAGGCCGGGGCCCAGGCCTCGTGTTGCAGCCCGGCCGATGCAGCGACCGGTTGTTGTGAGCCCGAGGCAACGATTTCTCTCGATCAGATCGCAACACTCTATGATGCACCGGACGCGGCTGAGTTGCCCGATGAAGTAACCGGCTTGTCGCTTGGATGTGGCGATCCGGTCACGCTGGCCTCTCTCCGTCCTGGTCAAACGGTGCTTGATTTGGGATCGGGAGGGGGCATTGATTGTTTCCTGGCAGGAAAGCGTGTTGGGGAAACGGGGCGGGTAATCGGCGTGGATATGACCTCTCAAATGATCGAAAAGGCCCGGGCCAATAAGGCAAAAGTTGGGGCCGAAAATGTCGAATTCAGACTGGGGGAGATCGAACATCTGCCCGCAGCTGATCGATCGGTCGATGTCATCATATCCAACTGCGTCATTAATCTAAGCCCGGATAAATCGCAGGTGTTTAGGGAAGCTTTTCGCGTGCTCAAACCTGGCGGCAAGCTAGCGGTTAGTGATATTGTCACCGACGGCCCCTTGCCGAATGAGGTCAAAGCGAGCCTAGCTGGCTGGGCGGGATGCGTTTCCGGAGCTCTGGAAGTAAGCGACTATGTTGCCGGTCTCGAGCAGGCGGGCTTTATCGATATCGAGGTGACTCCAGTTTATTTTGACGAATCGACAATCATAGAGGCCGCCGAGCAAACGGGCTTCTCCGAGGTAGTAAAAACCGCCCATCAATCCGGCGATCAATCACTATTCAAGAGCGTTTACAGCGCAAAAATCACCGCGATCCGGCCGAATAGTTAACAGAGCGATGTAACAAGGGGAGGCGATGTAGCCAGCAGCAGAAGAGTGGTGAAGGATTCCTTGAGGACCAGATCCACTTCGCTAAATAGTCCAGCTTGTACCTAGAAGTCTGAGCACGGGATCGCCGGCTCACCCTTCTGCGAAAGCCCGCTACATCGCTCCCCCTGACAGCAATTGGGTTCCCTTACATTGTCAATAACTGGCAGAATTTAACACATACATCGCCCATCCCAGGTACTCGCGAGTGTACTTGAAATATAGTTCCTGGCTGGTATGCAAGTGATCAATTACCTCTTTGCGTTCTGGATGGTCCGGATTCTCCTCAATCCACCGCACAAGCGCATACCAGTTCCCAGCTTCATACCTATCCCAGTCATCATGGTTAGATCGAACGACGTATTCAATGTCGAACCCTTCCTCGTGGACTATCTCCAATAGCTCCTTTTCAAAGTGGACGCTTGGCTCGGTTGCCATGTATTCTGGAGGGACTTGATCTCTCAACCAATACGGCTCGCCTATCACCAACCTGCCGTTGTCCTCGATAGCGGGTTTCATGCCAAGAACCGTCTTTCGAAAACCTCCCCAAATAAACGATGCGCCAACGCAGGTCGCAACAGTATAGGCATGATGCCTAAATTCATATTCAGCCGCATCTCCACAGACGATCTCAATCCGCCCCCTGAGATCCCTGTCGATCATTTTCTGGATAGCTCTCTGGCAAGCGTGATCGCGAAGCTCGACGCCGGTGCCCGAGATGCCAAATTCGGCCGCCCATAGGGCAAGCATCTCGCCATACCCACACCCAAAGTCGACAACACGGGAATTGCTATTCAGGTTTAGAATGCGGCCGATAGCTAAAATCTTCTCTTGCGATGCAGGGTTAACAAGCTCCATGTACCGCTCTGAGATATTGACCAGGTCAAAGAAATTCATGCTGACACCTCTAATTGATTACGAAGGATCTTATGGACCAAGGGCGTCGATACTCGAGTGATCGACCTGGCAGTTTACGCCGGGACAATGTACTCTTCTGTCGCTTTTTCCATGTCTGAATAGAATCCCCGGTATCGAGGAGGGAGCAGGGCAGTCAAACGGTACATGATCTCGTCGCTCATTTGCCGTGCCATCTCCTCCCAGGGCCACCACGACATCGAATCCAGCGGCTGCCTCCCGCGCTAATTCGAACCCATGCCAGGAGTCCTCAGTCTGGACGATTTGGTAGGATGCGCCATGCTTTTCAAGAATCTTTTCAACCTTGGGAATAGCCTTTTCACACGCTCTGTGGCCGGCAGTTGGGTTGGCGATGATGAAGTACGTGGTCATGGTGACGCCTCAGGCGAGATTGTAGCACAACTGGGGGCTGGGGATCAGGGACTGGGGATTAGGGATCGGGGACTGGGGACTGGGGGCCGGAGATCCGGGACGGGGGATTGGGGATTGGTGGCTAGTCATCAGTCGCTGGTCGCTGGTGGTCGATAGCTAGTATTAAGGAAGAAGCCGATTTCTATTTTTATAGATAAATCTTTACCTTTATCTCCTTGATTGAGCTCTTGAATCATAGCCTGTTTTCTTCATCCTCTTTTTCTTAGATTTGAGCACAAAGGTATATAATTCGAGTCAGTTTCCAAGCGACAAGGTAAATCTATGCATATCCTCCAAATTACCAACCACGGGATACACCAATGGCAGGTCGTTCCCGGTCTGCCGGACACAGGCGGGCAAAACGTATTTGTCAACCAGTTTTCGGCCGCCTTAGCCGATCTGGGCTTTGAAATCACGATCATCAATAGGGGAGGTTATCCCGATCCGCTTACTGGCGAAGTGCGGCGAGGCATCGACCGAAAAGACAAACGCCAGCGGATCCTCTACCTCGAGGATGGCCTGGACAAGTTTGTTCGAAAAGAGAATATGGATGAGCGTCTCCCTTACCTGGTCGAAGATCTCCGGCGACGTCTTGAAGAAGATGAGACGGCCGTCGATCTGATCATTTCTCACTATTGGGACGGAGCCAAATTAGGTGTCCTTTACAATGCCACGCTCGAAAATCCGGTACCTCATATCTGGGCGCCCCATTCCCTTGGCGCGATTAAGAAGGGGAATTTCCCTCCGGATCAGTGGGCCGGTTTGCGAATCGACGAACGCCTCGCCAACGAGAAACGCCTGGTTCAGCAGGTCGACGGCATCGCCTCGACCTCGTCACTCATCACAAAGAAGTTGGATGAGTTCTACGATTACCGGGGACCATTATACTTCTTGCCCCCTTGCGTTGAACAAGATCGCTACTACCCGAGGGACGTCCCTGAAGACCACAAGGTCTGGGACCTATTGGCCCAGCTCAGTGGGCGTACGATTGGCGAAATTCAAAGATGTAAGATTGTCACCGAGATCAGTAGAACCGACATAACCAAGCGGAAAGATATTCTCATCAGGGCATTCGCGCAGACCAGGTCCTTAGAGCCGGACAGCTTTCTTATCGTCTCCATCAATGAAAGACGGCCTCGATTAGCCCAAGAACTCAAGAGCCTTGTCCGAGAACTGGGATTGGAAAAAGATGTCGCCGCCGTCGGATCTGTATGGGATCTTCTGCCTACGATCTACGCCATATCCAGCATCTACTGTACACCGGCTATCGTGGAAGACTTTGGCATGTCGGCTCAGCAAGCGGCCGCCACTCAGGTACCAGTAATCGCCAGCCATCGCGTTCCATTTGTTACCGAATATCTTCTGGGGGACGAGGTTGACTCAATAATGCCTTATAGTGTAACCACACCGATATTATTTGGAAGTGGCGCTATCGTCGTACAAGCGGATGACATCGATGGCTTTGCTTATGCCCTCGAGCTTTTGCTCATGGACGAGGATCGACGCGCCAATATGGGGCGTCGAGCATACCATCGGACGGTGCCTTTTTTCACCTGGCCTCGCATGACGGCCGACTTTCTTGAACAGATCGGTATAGTCTATTGATAAGGGTCACCGGATGAATTCGGAAAGCAAGCTCGACCAGCGGGAGCTTCTCAACCTGCTCCAGGTCGCCAATATCGACGAGATACCCTTAACAGATATCGTGGATATGGTTCGCCAAGAGATTGCCGAAGCGCGCTATTTGCCAGAACAGGATTACCAGATCGATCCGAGAACCGGGGATCGCATTATCTACCACTCCGCGCGTTCATCTCGAGGACACGATAACCAGCCCGAACCTACTAGCCGGGGACCATCGGCCGATTCCTGCATGATATGCCAGGGAAGAACAACCGGCATCGTCGATGTGACCCAGCTTAGTGAAGGCTTCACATTCATCAATAAGAACCTCTTTCCCGTTCTTTACCCCTTCCGAGAGCTACTGGACAACGCCCAGCCGGATGACGGACCAAAGGACTCGAATGTCGGCCAGCAGATGGCTCGCGGCCTCCACTTCTTACAATGGACATCCTCCTTTCACAGCCGGGACTGGCAAAATATGCCTCATGAGGACGCCATCAAGGTAATGCGCAGGCTAGCCATTTTGGAACGGAAGCTCGTAAGGGAGTCGATTACTAAAGAAGAGAGTGAAGGTGATAACCACCAAGGAGAATCAGACCAGCGATACGTGCTCATCGTGAAGAATTGCGGGCATCTAGTGGGGGGCTCCCTTGCTCATGGTCACCAGCAGATTGCACTGAGCAATATTATGCCTAGGCGATTCAAAGACGACGAGCGTTTCGAGAAATCCAGCGGGTTTAAGTTCTCAGATCATATGTTGAAACAGAATCCGGTGGATCTTGTCGTCAAAGATTACGGTCCGGCCATCTTGCTGGTGCCGTATTTCATGAGGCGGCCGTATGACATGATGTTGCTGCTCAGGGACACAGCCAAACGTTATATATACGAGCTGTCGGCGCCTGAGATAGCCGCCGTTGCCGCAGGTTGGCATGATGCCACACTGGCTTATCATTCGATCATGCCCCAAATCAGGAGGGAGATCGCCTTTAACGTCATTACGCACAATGGCCCGGGAGCCGGTCTCTATTTCGAATTCTTACCCTATACCCAGGAAACAGGAGGCTTTGAGCATCTCGGCCTCATTGTCTGCCAGGCTAATCCTTCCCATGTAGCCGACCGATTGCGGGAGGTACTGGATGAGGCATAATTCACCCATCTGATATCCAGGTTGTGTTCTCCTCTAGTCTTATCCTGGCTTTCTCGATTTGCCGCTGGGGTTCTTCACTGCTAATCTTCGAAGCGATTCCATTGCTCTATCCGCAAATTTAGCTCCGGATGGTTACTTATAACTCGCTTCGTATCTAGATAGCGTATTGACCAGAAAGAAACAGATAATCCCATAATCCCCCAATCCCCGCGATTTACAGAGGAGCGAAACATGGAAATTTCCATCAGGGAAGCTACCGAATCGGATTTCGATCACGTCTCGCCTGTCTTTCTGGACGAGTTAGCCTTTCACTCGGATTTGCTGCCGGATCGATTCCAAATGGTTGAGGAGACGATGACCCGCAAGTGGTTCCTTGACATTGTCCAGAATCAGGATAAGGGGTTGCTCCTGGCCCAACTTGGTTCGAACATCGTCGGCGTATTACATATTGAGATGCACAAGTCGCCGGGTTTACCGTTCTTCGTACCCCGTAGCTATGCTTACGTCTCCGATCTCGCCGTATCTCGCACATTTCGCTTCAGGGGTTACGGCCGGAATCTCATGAAATATGCGATAGCCTGGGCGAAGGATCGAGGGGCTGATGCCATCGAGCTGAAAGTGTGGGCCATAAACAAAGACGCGATCAGCTTTTACGAGCGGTTAGGCTTTGAGACTGTCCAAAGACGAATGAGCTTAGGTCTCGACGCTGAGCTCTAAATCGTCGCCGCAGGAGAACGATCGGTGACTTCAGAATATCTCTTGTGGACCTGTCCAGCGATTGTTGCCTGGCTCTGGATCGTCGTTGCCTATGAGGTGTTGGCAGAAGCCATCCAGATAAGATACGAGGTTTGATCCAGCATGACTATAAAACATATTTTGACCCCGTACTTCCTAGATGAGGTTGAAGAGGATATGTTTGATCTGGCCAAACCCGGCTGGGAAGTGATTCAGCCCTTCCTCCCGCCGGGGACGAAAAAGGAACGCATGGCAACCCTTTACCGGTCGTTACGGGATGCGGTGGCTGCGGCGGCAGCCGCCGGTGATAAGCCTGTCAGCGTTGCCGGTGACTGTTGCACAACAATTGGTGTTCTGGCCGGTCTACAGCAGGCAGGAGTGGCGCCCTCCTTGATCTGGTTCGACGCCCACGGTGACTTCAATACCTGGGAGACATCACCCAGCGGCTTCCTCGGTGGCATGCCCCTGGCCATGCTTGTAGGACTAGGTGAGCAAACCATCGTCGAGGGGATCGGGATGAAGATACTGCCTGAAGAGCGGGTCATCCTAACCGACGCCCGGGACCTGGATCCTGGAGAGAAGGAAGCAGTGGCCGGCTCGGGCGTTAAGCACCTGACCGATGTCGCCGACTTGCTTGAGAGTCCACTTCCAGAAGGTCCCATCTGGGTCCATTTTGATGTAGATATTCTGAATACGAGGGAGCTGCCGGCCGTCAGCTACCCAGCACCCGGTGGACCGTCGGCCGATCTCTTGCGCCGTGTTTTCAAACGACTGGCATCGACAGGCCGGCTTGTCGCCGTCTCCCTTTCCAGTTGGAATGATGAATTGGACCAGGACGGCCGGAGCAGGGATTTATCAATGGAGCTACTCTCGGTTCTTGTAGATTAGCCTTCTGGTGGCGTGACGAACGTAGAACGAGCTTCCCGGCTCGGACCAACCTTCGGTTGGTTCCACCGAACAAGATGTTCGGTCTACTCAACCCAGACTTCCAACTCGTTTTATGAGCTGGATGATCGACCCCGGGACCCAGAGAACGTGCTATAATGCTTCTGGGCAGCTCGTGTAGAGAATCTGGCACAATCGATTGAAGATACTATTGTGACTGAGGAGCATGATATCTTATTCGATCACTTGGATTTGTTCGTGATTAGTCCTGCGTCGATGGGGAGCAAGCGCTTTAAGAAATACACCAATATTCGCGAGCTTTTCTGGAATTCCCAATGGTTGATAATGCTGTTAGCGGTCGCGGGTACGAAATTATAGAAGAGATCGGCGCCGGGGGGTTCGGTGTTGTTTACCGGGCCCGCCAGCCTTCGGTCGGTCGTAATGTGGCCATAAAGGTCGTCCTGCCGGAGATCTCCCGAGATCCACTCTTCATTCGCCGGTTCGAGCAAGAGGCAAGGCTGGCTGCCCGGTTGGAACACCCCAATATTGTTCCCCTCTACGATTATTGGCAGGACGAGGAGCGGGCCTACCTGGTGATGCGCTGGATGCAAGGGGGCAGCCTAAG
>JBARZW010000039.1:0-22643 GCA_049650305.1 Promineifilaceae bacterium (SeqCode) | reverse complement strand
CCACAAGAATGCGTTCGGCCAGATTCACTCCGATAACGATCTCCTCCTCGTTCACAAGAAGTGTGAGCGGCCCATCTAGTGGCGCGGTAGCGATGACTGACACGTCAGTCCCAGGTCGCAGATTTCTCTCGGCTAAATAGGTGAGGATATCGCTGTTCTCGGGTACTATCGCCTGTATGCGGCCGTTTTCGCCAAGTTGAAGTTCGGTCAACGGCCGACTTTTCTGGATCGATGTTTCTCCTCTCTCGTCGGGAATAGGGTTCCCATGAGGGCAGCGTTCGGGATTATGTAGGTAATTGGAGAGAGCTTGGGTGACCTGGGGATCAGTGGCATGTTCCAGGGAGCAGGCCAATTCATAAGCCTTTCCCCAGTCGATATCCAGCTGATCGACCAAAAAGCACTCCCATAACCGTTGGCGTCTGATTACACTGTTTGCCAGCTGCCGTCCGTCGCCGGTCAGCCTGACGCCCTTATAGGGAAGGTGCTTGATATAGCCCTGATCCCCCAATCGTTTCATCATCTCGCTGGCCGAAACTGGTGAGATACCTAGCCTGCCTGCGACGCGGCCGATGGGAACGGGACCATGCTCGCCCCCCAACTCGGCTACCGTTTTCAAGTACATTTCGACGCTTTCGCTTCTATTCTCGGCCATTACTGTGGCTCTCTATTGTGGCTGGTGTTCTCAGGTAGAAAACTATCCATGAAATTCCCGCTAACTTAGGGACTTCTCGCAACTAATTTATAAGGTATGCCTTATAATAATATATAGGGCAAGCCTCATGTAGGGACGTTGCTCACATCCTGGATATGACAAATGTCACCTAAACGGTTATTTAGCGAACTCACCAGATTTGGGGCATAATGCGACGATACGCAGCGTATCAGAGGTGACGGAGAGGTGAATCATGCATCTATACGTGCTGAAATGGGAAATTAATCCGAAAAAAAGCGAGGCCTATGAAAAGTGGGCTTCAAAGGCAATTCAACGTAGTCTAGCCGTACCCGGTGTTCTTGAAGTCCGGGCATTCCGGCCGATCGCCGGACAATCTCAGGTAGTCGTCACCTTCGAGTTCGAGGATTTCGAATCCTGGTCATCCTGGTTTAATGATGCTCAGATTCAAATAGTTTTCAACGAACTCTTTGCCATGGCGGCTAATGTCCACCGGGAACTTTGGGAACCTTCACCCCTCATTCCCGATCCAATCACGCTGGATGATGATCCTCAAGAGGTGTAATTTCATGAACAGCCGGGAGCGTTTCAAGGAGACGATGTGTTATGGCCAGCCTGACCGTGTACCTTACTTCGAAGAAGGTATCAGGGAGGATGTTCTAAGGGCCTGGCGCGAGCAGGGCATGCTGGCCGATGTGCCCTTGTCAACCCTTTTCCAGACGGATGAACAGGAAGAACTCGCGCCAGATGTAGAACCCATACCGCAGCCGAAGAAGTGGCCGGCAAAAAAATCCGAATTGCGACTTCTCCGCGAACGTCTGGATCCATCCGATCCCGACAGGCTTCCATCTGGATGGGCGCAGCGTGTTAAAGATTGGCGAGATCGCGATCACACCCTGATGATTCGCGTGAATCGCGGCCTGTTTGAAACTTTGGGCATTAGCGACTGGCGACGGTTTTCAGAAGTCATTTACTTGCTAAAGGACGATCCGGAGTTTGTTCGCGAAGCTTTGGATATTCAAAGTGAGTTCGTGGTCGGGTTACTGACGCGCATACTCAATGAGGTCGAGGTTGACGCGGCGATCTTTAGCGAGCCAATTGGGGGGAATAGTGGCCCTCTTATTTCTCCAAAAATGTACGAAGACATTGCCTTGGATAGTTACGAGCCGATCCTCAGTACACTGAGAGACCATGGAATTGAGACAATCATCTTTCGCACGTACGCTAATAGCCGGATTTTCATACCAAGTATTCTTAAGAGGGGATTCAACTGCCTTTGGGCCTGCGAAGTAAATGTCGAGGCGATGGATTACCGGGATATCCGTCAGGAGTACGGCCGGGATTTGCGTCTGATCGGCGGCATCGACCTGGATTCATTGCTCGACAGTAAAGAGGCTATCCGGCTGGAGATTGAGGAAAAAGTACCGGCCCTTCTTGCCCAAGGAGGTTATGTCCCTCTGGCGGATGGACGCGTGCGAATCGATGTGCCTTACGCGCGCTACATCTATTATCGGGAACTACTGCAAGATCTGATATTAGGAGTCGCGAATTAGGGAACCGTTGCCGGCCTCTTCGACTAATTCTGCCCGAATGAGATACACCGTACGCCTATCAAAAAAAAATCAGGAGCCTAGCGATCAGCATATTCGCGGCAGCATCTCACCGGCCATCATGTCTACGATCCTTGTTCCGCCGATAGCTGTCTTGGCCAGCACCCGCCCAACAGGCGCCTCGACAACCTCGCCGATTGCGACGCTTTCCTCGCCATAACGGGTGGACCTCATAGTCGCCAGGACCATTTCAGCATCTTCGCGAGCGACAACTGCGATAAGCTTCCCTTCGTTGGCGATATAAAGGGGATCGAAGCCAAGCATCTCGCAAGCAGCATGGACGGCCGGTCGAACCAGGATTTTATTTTCGTCAATTGCGATGCACGCCCCAGATTGCTTGGCGATTTCGTTCAGGGCGCTAGCAACACCTCCCCTGGTTGGATCCCGCATCACGTGGATAGCCTTGCTCGTCTCAAGCATGGCTGACACCAGATTATTCAGTGGAGCAACATCGCTCTGCACATCGGCTTCAAATCCTAGTTCGCCACGGGCCGACAGGACGGCGATGCCATGGTCGCCGATGGGTCCCGAAAGAAGGACCACATCGCCGGGAAGAGCTCGTTCGCCTCCGACGTGTACATCGTCGCTCACAATCCCAAGTCCGGACGTATTGATATACAAAGCGTCGGCTTTTCCTCTATCAACAACCTTTGTATCGCCGGCGATTATCTGGACGCCTGCTTCAGCCGCCGCCTCGCGCATTGATTCCACGATCACTTCCAAGATTCCCAGTTCAAGGCCTTCCTCCAGAATAAATCCAACTGTGAGGTATAGAGGCCTGGCGCCCATCATGGCCACGTCATTTACTGTGCCGCAAATCGCCAGCCGGCCGATATCCCCACCCGGGAAGAACAAGGGCCAGACGACATGAGAGTCCGTGCTAACAGCGATTCGTCCCCCACCCATAACGTCGACGACTCCGGCATCATTCGAAAGAGCGAGAACCGGATTGTCGAACGGCGGAATGAACAGATCGGCTATCAAATCATGGGAAAGTTTGCCACCACTTCCATGTCCCATGATAACCTGCCCGCGCTTTCGTATCGGCACCGGGCAGACAAGTCCTTGTATAGTTACTGTCTCACTCATCGGCAGCTTCCCTTGTCTTGGTCATTAGTTAAACCATCACCGTAATTGATAAGAAAATGGGTCAGATCTTAATTTGCAGGCGATTAGCAAAATGACCTCATATGGCCGGTATATAAAGTAGAAGAGTGTCCAGTCCTTTCGTCTTCCCGGCACTTGAACGGTCTCGAGTTTCATAGCTCGCTACTTGTCAGCGATTACCCAGACAGTGAAATGTGAATCTTCCTCTATGCGTGCTCTTAGGCCATGCCCGGTCAACTCATTACGAATCTCCTCCGGATACATAAAATGGCTCTGCATGAGGGCAATTTTTTCGACAAGGGCGATGAGCTTCACCCGAAAGTGCTTGATATTAGGCTCCTCGATGACCATCCGTCCCCCGGCTTTTAAGACGCGGGCCATATCTGATATCGCCTCCCGCTGATTGGCGAAGTGGTGCAAGGCATCGACGACCAGTATTCGATGGAACGAACTGTCAGCAAAGGGCAGCCTCTCGGTATGAGATTGAGATATTTTTAGCTCTTTCTTTTGCCTGGCCTGCGCTAGCATACCGGCCGAGGAATCTGTGAGAACTAATTCATCAACCAGCGGTATTAGCTGGGCGGATACCCTTCCAGTACCGCCGCCAGCATCCAGCAACCTCCCTTGTACAGGTAAGTTTAACAACCTTTGGAGCTGCTCAACGTCAGGAAGAGGGATCACCTTCTCATAGAAAGGGGCCAGGAAGCCAAAATGGTCAATCATTCAAGCATCAAACCTGGGCCAGGTCTAATCGATACCGGTAATAGGCCGCACATGCGCCTTCGTTTGAGACCATTGTGGCCCCTAGAGGATGTTCTGGCGTACATTCCCGGCGGAAAGCGGAGCAATCGCCCGGTTTTTTTTGCCCCTGAAGGATCTGCCCGGCGATACACAGTGGAGACTCCTCTGATTGTATTTCCTCAACGTTGAATCGCTTTTCGGCGTCGAAATCGGCGTATTCCGGTCGTAATCCCCAGCCGCTCATGGGTATGGTGCCGATCCCCCGCCACTTCCTGTCTACCTGGTGAAAGATCTTATTAATGACCGCCTGGGCCGGCTTGTTACCTTCAAAACTTACCACCCGGGCGTACGCATTGGCAGCCTTCGCCTGACCGTTCTCTAGTTGCTTTACGGTCGCCAATATGCCTTGCATGATGTCTACTGGTTCAAAACCGGTGACAACGATGGGCACCTGATACCGGTCAGCGATTGGTGCGTATTCCCAATAACCCATCACCGCGCATACATGACCCGCGGCTAGAAAACCTTGAACACGGTTGTCAGGAGAGCTCAATATAGCTTCCATAGCGGGCGGAACGCAAACGTGAGAGACCAAGATACTGAAATTCGACAATCCTAAATTGCTGGCTTGCAGAACACTCATTGCGTTGGCGGGCCCGGTTGTCTCGAATCCGATGGCGAAGAAAACGACCTCCTTGTCCTCATTTTCTTGGGCGATTTTGACCGCGTCCAGAGGCGAATAAACGACGCGAACATCACCACCGGCAGCTCGTATTGAGAATAGATCCTTCGCCGATCCTGGAACACGTAGCATGTCCCCGTATGACGTAAATATCACGCTCGGTTTTGATGCGATGGCCAGTGCTTTGTCGATGAGCTCCAGCGGTGTCACGCAAACCGGACATCCAGGACCATGCACCAATTCAATCTCTTTCGGCAACAGCTGATCAATCCCATACCTCATTATGGCATGGGTTTGGCCCCCGCAGATCTCCATAAGGTTCCACGGTTTGGTCACTAACGTTTTCAACTCATCGGCCGCTTGCCTAACCAATTTGGCGTCACGATATTCGTCGAAGTATTTCATTACCCCGTCGTCCCGGTTTGAAAAGGTTGGTTCTCTTCGAGGCCTAATTCCTCTCCTATGTCGGCGATCTCGTGAAGAATCCGGAGAGTTTCCTGAGCCTCTTCCTCGCTTACTTTGCTGATGGCGAATCCAACATGGATGATAGTGTAATCGCCAATATCTGCTTCAGGGACGTAATCCAGACAGGCCTCTCGGGTCACACCGCCAAAGTCGACCTTGCCCATTCTTAGACCATTAGTCTCGTAGACCTCAATGATTTTTCCAGGAATACCTAGGCACATTTGTATCTCCTTTACTGGGGTTATTGTCCGCTGATTGGGGAACAGGCCTCATCTGTCCACCGTGCACGAAAACCACTTAGCAAAATCATGATCCCGATGTTAACCTGTCCCGAAACCGGTATGCCGCAATCGCAGCCTGACCGAGCGCAAGCCCTCCGTCATTGGCTGGCACCTCGTGGTGAAGGAAGCAGGTGAACCCTTTAGATTCTAGCAGTTTGACCGTTTTTTGCAGCAAGGTCATGTTCTGCCAGACCCCACCACTCAAGACTACGTCCGATATCTGAAACTGGCGTCGGACGCGAGTGCTGACACTGGCTACCATGCGTGCTACGCCATTATGAAAGCGACCGGAAATGGTTGGCAGGCCAACGCCTGCCCTAATATCTTTGACTAACGCCTCGAGGAGCAACGTTGGATCGATCAGGTCGCCGTGCAGTTCCAGGGTATAGGCCTCTTCCTCGAATGGATCGGCCAACGCCTCAAACTCAATGGCTGCCTGGGCCTCGTAGTTTACCATTTGACGTACACCTGATAGAGCGGAGACAGCGTCGAAAAGCCGGCCCATGCTGGAAGTAGGCGGCGCATTGAGGCCTGAACGAATCTGTTGCCGGAGAGCGGATAAGGCGACCGCTTCCTCTCCATTGGCCATTTTGAACTTAACCGGTGGGAGATCCTCAGCCCATTCTATGCCTGCTTCCGCAAGCCACGAAAGAGCCATCCGCCAGGGTTCTTTAATCGCCCTGTCGCCTCCTGGCAGGGGGGTGTACTTTAGGTGATAGACGCGCTGGTAGCTTTCGAAGTTTGCGACCAGAACCTCGCCACCCCATATCGCGCCGTCTTCACCGTATCCCGTGCCGTCGAATGATATGCCGATGACCGGCTGGTCTTCGGGGAGATTGTGTTCGGCGATACAGGACGCAATATGGGCATAATGGTGCTGGACCCCAATCGACGAGAGGTTTTCTCTACTTGCTCTTTCTTGAGCGTACCGAGTAGCTAGATAATCAGGATGCAAATCGTAAGCGATTACTTCCGGCTTGACTCGAAACAGGTGCTCGAGATGATCGACTCCGTCCTCGAATGCCCTCAGCGTTTCCAAGTTTTCCATGTCGCCTATATGATGGCTCAGAAATGCGTAGCGATCTTTAGTCAAGCAAAAGGCATTCTTAAGTTCTGCGCCTGTGGCTAACACGGGGAGCGCATTTCGAGACAGTTTGATTGGGTAGGGGGCATAACCACGAGAGCGGCGTAAGGGGTAGATCGTGGCTTGATTTGCGGCAACTTGTCGATCCTCATCACTATCAAAGACGCGAACGACAGAATCATCGCAACGGGTTCGAATGCCGCGGTTATGAAGCAAGAAGGCGTCAGCAATGCCCGATAGTCTCGCCAGGGCCTCGTCATTCTGAGTCGCGATGGGTTCCTCGCTCAGATTACCGCTGGTCATAACCAGTGCTTCTGGATAACCGGCTTCTTTTTCCAACAGCAAATAATGCAGGGGTGTATACGGAAGCATAACACCAATTGTGTTCTGGCCCGGGGCCACCTCAGGAACCACGATGGATCCGGGCAATCGTTTCAATACAACGATGGGCCGTTCGCGAGACTCTAAGAGCTCCTGCTCAAAATAACCAACATGGCAATTCTCTTTAACGACCTCTAGGCTGGTCATCATCACGGCGAATGGTTTATCAACACGCATCTTGCGATCACGGAGCTTCTCTACCGCTGCCGTATTCGAGCCATCACACGCTAAGTGAAACCCGCCCAGACCTTTGACGGCGACGATGAACCCATCCACCAACAGGCGGCGGGCTTCTATGATGGCATCGTCACCGGCCGGTGGCTGGTCTACAGGCGGGATAGGTTGCCTATTGCCATCTGGATTCCTAGCGCCCTCCAGCCAGACATGCGGACCACATGCGGGGCAAGCTACCGGTTGGGCGTGAAATCGCCGGTCTAATGGCTCTCGATATTCTGTTGCGCATTCCGCACACATCTCGAAAGGAGCCATGGTTGTAAATGGCCGGTCATAGGGAATGTTATCGATGATCGTGAATCGGGGTCCGCAATTGGTGCAGTTTATGAACGGGTAACGATGCCGGCGGTCTGCCGGATCGTACATCTCACGCAAACAATCGGCGCAAACACATACATCTGCTGATATTGGTTGGAAGGCTCCTTCGATCGCTTCGGAATGGATGATTGCGAATTCGTTGAAGCCGTTGGGCTCTCTTGATGTTATTTTTAGATCGTCGATCCTGGCTAGGGGTGGGGCTTCATCAACGATAGCCCTGGCGAAGGCTTCAAGCGCAGGCTCCGGGCCGTCCACCTCTATATCCACGCCGGCTGACGTGTTTCGTACCCATCCGGTCAGCTCCAGACGCCGGGCTAATGAATAGACGAACGGACGGAATCCAACCCCTTGGACTACACCCGTAACGTGTATCCTCAGTCCGTTATTTTTCAAACGACGGTCCTTTTTATTTCCAAGACGACTTCCGATACCCAGTCAAGCCAACCGTCCATTCCCTCTTCCGTCTTACAAGATAGGGGAAAGGTTATTAGACCTGGGTTCAGTGCTTCGACACCTCGCCTGAAATAATTCATATCGAAATCGATATAGGGCAGCAGGTCAGTTTTGTTGACAACCAGGGCGTCCACTCCCTGGTACATGCCCGGGTATTTATAGGGTTTGTCGTCCCCCTCAGGAATAGATGCAATAAGAACACTCTTGTGGGTTCCGAGTTGGAAGTTTACCGGGCAGATCAAATTGCCGACGTTTTCGACGATCAGCAGATCGACGGCCGATAGATCGAGGGCGCCAAGAGCTTGCCCGAGCATAACAGCATCGAGATGGCATTCACCGCCTGTGTTTATTTGTACGGCCAAGGCGCCAGCCGCCGCCGCGCGGTCGGCGTCTATGCTCGTAGCTATGTCACCATCTACCACGGCGACACGGAGCCGGCTGCCCAGGCGCTGGATGGTCTTCTCTATCAGGCTCGTCTTTCCCGCACCGGGCGAAGCCATGAGGTTTAATCCGACCACTCTGGCGCTATTTAGTATTTCATTGTTCTCGGATGCCAGCCGTTCATTCGCACCGAGTATCTTTTCGACGACGGTTATACGCTGAGTCATCGCTTAGCTCCTGGCATTAGATTCATTGACCTCAACACTATTGGTTGCAGGTTCACTGCTGGCAACTTCTGGTCGAACCGTTATCACTAATAAGACCAAGGCATTCACGGGGCATTGCTGGAATCAATGACCGGTACGGGAGTGCCGGCTGCATTGTCGGATACCTCTATAGCCTCTAAGGAGAATTCGCGGCCGGCCACAATACTACTATCATTGCTCTCGCAATTTGGACAGGCCAAATCATCGGTCAGATGGTATTCGTGTCCACAGGACTTGCACGCGAATTCAGCCGGGATCCGGCGAAAATGGAGTTTCGCACCCTCCGCCACCGTTCCTTCACTCACGAAGTCCCAATAAAACTGCACGGAATCATCGATCACCGAGGCAAGCTCACCGATCACCAAGTACAGATCGGTCACTCGTACATCACCGGCCTTTTCTGCGTGGCGCAAGGTGATTTCGAGAATGCTTTCAGTAACCATGAGTTCGTGCATAATTGGCCAACCCGTAACTTCGAATCTGATTATGGGATGATAGCATTCCTTTAACAGGGCGATTAGTGCATTTCGTCACCGACATCGCGTGACTGAGATCACTCGGTAGATACGGAATCAGAGGGATGAACCGCCCAGCAGCGAAAGGAAAGAGGGAAATCCTATCGTTGTTCGATGGAAATGAGTGGATTGTCGCGACTAATCCCTCGCCTAATTTTCTGCGCAATGTCGAGAGATTGTAGAGTCGGATACGAGCAGGCGCAAACGTATCCACTTATGAGGAGTCGCTACCTTGCACCTGCAGCTCGAGTGCGTGGTCGGCCAGATAGTCGCCACCGATGCTGATAGTTGTTCGCCCTTGAGGATGACTTCATCGTCTGCCAACCATCCAGGGGGAATTCCTGGCGGCAGATCATGAGTTGTCTGGAATAACAGACTGAAGACGATCGAACTGTTACTCGCCCGCCGTTTATCTAACTATCGTCATGGGCGGACGCTTGAAAATCTCCAATGTCGTTCCGATTACTCGACGATGAAGGAAAGGGTCTCCGTTCGCAAATCCCGCAATCGCTCTCGAATGATCTGGGCGGCCTTCAGGGTCATGACGAGGCCAAATTCGCAGTCCTTTTCAAACAGATCGCGCAAGTCTTGGATTCGAACAGCAACTACACGGCAATCGGTTACGGCTTTTGCGCCTGCTGTCGCCCGGAAAGGAGAAATAAGGCCGGACCAGCCGAAGATATCGCCAGATCCGACGGTACTAACGATCACGTCCTTCGTTTTGAGCTCTCGAAGAAACTGATCCGAGACTTTATGTAGTACATCTTTCTCCGGCAGCTCGATAACGATGGCCACCGCGCCTTCAAGTGTGAGATAGAATTTATCGAGATCATCATCCTCGTGAAAGAAGTAGTGACCCGCATCTGCTGCGATTTCTTCCGACATCTTGGCCAGTTTCATCAAATAATCATGGCTCAGGCCGGAAAAGAAAGGATAGCGACGGAGTAGTTCTGGTGAGACCATAAGTCAAAGCTCCAATTTCATGTTTAAGGGTTATTTATTGTTGTCTACTAAATCCGCTAGCTCTCCGGTTAACTGAAAGGCTTTTACAATCGCCATCTCCCGGATAGCGGATGAAGGTTTGTCGATCACCCGGGATCAGATTCTGTGTCTGTTATGTATGAAACCTCCAGTTTCGCGTTCTCTTTCCCACTCTCCAGAACGAGTGATTCGGACCAAACCGTTAGTTGATGTGTAGTTCGGACAATACGGCCGCGGCAGCTTCCGGTATAGCCGCGGCCACCGCTGGAGTTGGCTCATCGCCGAATTCATATAGATTCTCCACCTCGATGCCATAGATGCTGATCATTGTCGGTAGTTTAAGTCCGATGGTTCTGCCCATTTCGAGTGCTGTCACAAAGGTCGTGTCATGGGCAGATGAGCTATGTTGAGTTGGGCTGATATCCCGTAGATCATCGAGAGTCAGGCGATGAATCTTGCCTGGCTGTCGCCCGTTGGCCACGGAAAAGGCATCGATCAGTACTAGTCGATCGTAGCCGATCATAAGCTCCATCAAACGCAGTCCTCCGGCGCTCGCCTCGATAACGTCTATGTCGTCCCGCGAAGCAGCCATGATCGCCTTTTTGACCTCATAGGCCACTTTTACTCCGACGCCGTCGTCGGTGAGAATGGGATTGCCAAGACCAACTACCAGTGTTTTCATTCGACGTACTGGCTAAGTTTCTCCACTACATTTCCATCGAGATCACGAATGGTTACTTCCAAAGGCATTTGACCCGGCAGTGAATGCGTCGCGCACGACATGCAGGGATCGTAATTGCGGAATGCCATCTCGATCGTATTCAATAGGCCCTCGGTGATCGTTGTTCCCTTGGTGATCAAACTTTGGGCTGCCTTCTTCACCGACATTGAAATCGGGGCGTAGTTGTTGGTTGTCCCGACGATCAAGTTGACCTTGGTAAGAATTCCGTCCTCGTCCGTCTGGTAGTGATGGGTCAGCGTGCCTCGAGGCGCCTCGACACTTCCAATCCCTTCGGTGGGAGTATTGGTTACGACAATTCTCACGTTCGGATCGATAATTTCGGGATCTTTTGCTAATTCCGACATGCGTTCGGCCGCGTATAGCAATTCGATCAGACGCGCCCAATGGGTTGCCAAACGGTGATGTACTGGCTGGTACCGGCCGTTAATCTTCTTGCTGCCCAGGGTTTCATACATTTTCTCGTAGTGCTCCTGGGCCAAGGGAGTAGCCATGCCATCGGCAGCGTTCAGTCGAGAGAGCGGTGTCGCGCAATAAACCCCGCTGTCGTTTCCGTCGACGAATCCTTTCCAGCCTACGTTCTTCAGATAGGGGAATTTCAGGTAGGTCCATGGTTCTACGCGCTCGGCAATATGCTGCGCGTAATCCTTGGCTTCGTATTTGATGTATTCCTTACCATCAGGATCGACGACTCGGATCATCCCATCATAGAAGTTCACAAGGTTATTTTCGTCAACAGTTCCCATATAGTAGGTTCGATGAGTGAAAGCGTCGGATACGATGAGATCGACGTAAGCCTGGTTTGCCAGGACGATATCGGCAAAAACTTGCAGGCTGAATTGGGCGAACTCGATGTTCTCGCTGGCGATCCCTTCTATCTCCAAACGCTCTTCTTCTGTGATCGCTTTGCTCCACCCGCCCGGGAGTCCGGCAACGGGGTGGATACCTCGGCCACCTAGCATTTTAATCACATGATGGTTTCGCCGGCGGCAAGCGATGACCTGCTTTCCGACATCTACGCCAACCTTGTGAATGACTCCCAGGATGTTGCGCTCCGCTGGCGGAGAATCTGGTCCAAGAACAAAGTCCGGGCCACCAAGGGCGTAGAAATGAACCGTGTGATCGGTGCAATAAAATGAGGCGTAGAACATCTCGCGGATTTTCTTCACCGCCGATGAGGGCTCCACCTTGAAGAGAGCATCCAGCGCCTTCGTGGCCGCCATATGGTGCGCCTCAGGACATACACCGCAGATACGATTGGTTATGCGGGGCATCTCTTCGGCTGGTCGGCCGACGCAGAATTGCTCGAATCCGCGCAATTCCGGGATCTGGAGATATGCGTTGGAAACCTCTCCTTCCTCGTCAAGGAAGATCTCGATCTTGCCATGCCCTTCTAGACGGGTGATTGGGTCAATAGTAATTCGTTCCATTCCTATGCTCCTTTTCCGTTGCCGCCGACATTTGCACGTTGCAGCAGCGAATGGGCCATGCTGAAGCGGTAGAAAGTTCCGGCCGGGTCAGCTATGGTATCGACTACTGCTTGTATCTTGTCTTCTAGTTCTTTCTCATCCATCTTCGGGTCGCCTACTCCGATGACCGAGGCGATGGCCGAGAGCATCTTTGCTCCTTGGTCGTCGACCCCTGGCAACGGACCGTAGCAACCGCGGCAACCCATACCGACCTGTGGGCAAAGAGATCCGCAACCACTGCGAGTCGCCGGGCCCATGCAGACGAGGCCCTGCTCCAGCAAGCACACTTCTAGATCAGGGATGATCTCGTATGGCCGGTAGAAGCGATCGATCGATTTTTCACCCTTCGTGAGAGGGCATTCCTCGCATACGGCTACAGTTCCCGCACCAACGATCGAACCAGCGGGGGGTAGGGGGCCTCCTGCCGTAAGCGCACCTACGACAACCTGCAGAACCGCCCATATCTGAGGTGGCTCCGGAGGGCAACCGGGAATGTAGTAATCGACATCAATCACTTGATCTAGTGATTTAACGGTGTGATAGAACTCCGGAATATCCAGCGTTCCTTCGGGTACTTCATAGGTCGGTTGGGGAAGCACGCCGTTGGGATTGTCGATGGATGGGTTGTCTAGGTACACGGCATTGAACGTTGCTTCTTTCGATGTCAGATTTGACATGGCGGGAATGCAACCTTCATAAGCGCACGATCCGTAGGCGACCATCACCTTTGTTTTCTCCCGTAGAAGGCGGGCCATTTCCTCATTCTCAGAATTGCGAATTGCCCCGTTGAACAAACAAACGTCGATATAACCGTCAGGGTAATTCTTTACGTGTTCCGTCTTGAAATCAGCGATGCACGGGAAGAAGGCTATATCGAAGACCTCATCTACGGTCAGAATGTGCTCATGAATATTCAAGACCGAGATCTCACAGCCACCGCAGGCTGCGGCCCAATACATGGCTAAGGTGGGTTTTCCATTTTCTCCCATATTTACACCTCCTCGTATGCCGGTTCGGCTTCGATACCAACGGTCAGGCCGTGGCCAATACGACCAAGCACGCTCTGTTGCCAGCGAAGCGGTCCAAGATCGCGAAGCTGTTCGGTCATGCGATCCACGGCTTCTGCCAATATGATTCCTTCAGATGCCGAAGCCCAGACGAGCTGGACCCGCTCATCCTCTACGCCGAGCTGGCGGAGCACCTGTTTTAGTAGGATAAAGCGGCGGAGTGCCTTGATATTTCCTTCGACGTAGTGACACTCGCCGGGATGGCAGCCGGCGATCAAGACCCCGTCCGCCCCTTCTTTTAGGGCTTTTAAAACGAATTGCGGGTCAACCCGGCCGCTACACATTACGCGGATAGCCCGCATGTTGGGTGCGTAATGTAATCGGGAAGTACCGGCCAGGTCTGCAGCCCGGTAAGAGCACCAGTTGCAGAGAAAACCAACTATTACAGGTTCGTATTGTTCACTCATATTGTTCTCTCCATGTGTTCCAGATATCGTGGGTCATTGGATTCGGACGGTGAGTTTCAACCACTTCTGATGATTACCACCGTCTCCTTCTATGCCGGCACCAACTCTGGTTCACGTTGCTGCCCATTACCAGATTGAACGTCCCATAATAGACCTTCAATCTGGGAGAAGATCTGGTCATTGGTGAAATGCGCGCCTGTTATGGCAGCACTTGGACACGCGGCTACACATGTGCCACAACCCTGGCATAAGGCCGTAATAACCTCCGAAACCTCGCGCTCTTCATGGAAGATAATCGCGTTGTAGGGGCAGAGGTTGTTGCATATCCGGCAGCCCGAACAGGATTCCGCGACAATGCTTGCCCTTACAGGCTCAACCATTACCGTACCGAGGTTAATGAGGCCGGCTACACGAGCTGCTGCTGCCGCACCTTGAACTACTGATTCCGGTACGTCTTTCGGACCCTGGCATGCCCCGGCGATATAGATCCCTTCCGTCATGGTGGCTACAGGATCCAACTTCGGGTGTCTTTCCACGAAGAATCCGTCGAAATCACAACCCATCTTAAATAGCTGGGTTAATTCCCGAGAATCATGGCGGGCCTCCATGGCCGGGCTGAGAATGACCATGTCAACCGGTATGCGACGTTGTTTACCTATGAGGGTGTCTTCTACCTGAACGATAAGCTTGCCCTCTTCTTCCTTATATCGTACAGCATCGGTTACATCTGCCACCTTGCCCCGTATAAAGTGGGTGCCTTCCTTCAGCAGTCGTCGGTAGAATTCTTCGTAACCCTTGCCTGGGGTGCGCATGTCGATGTAGCAATTGTAGACTTCGGCATCCGGCAGCCGCTCATGGATCAGGTGCGCGAACTTCAACGAGTACATACAACATACTTTTGAGCAATACTCGTGATAATTCTCATCCCTCGAGCCGACACAGTGAATGATGGCCACACTTTCGGGTTGGGTGGCCATATCCCGCATGACAACCTTGCCGCTGGTTGGACCGGAAGCGTTCACCATGCGTTCGAATTCTAGACTCGTAAAGACATTGGCCAGTCTTCCATATCCATAATGGGGAATCTTGGAGACATCAAAGAGGTCAAAGCCGGTGGCTACAATGATGTTGCCGACTTCCATCTGGATGATTTCATCTTCTTGTTCGAAATCGATGGAATTGGGCATCGTCGGGCAGAAGATCTGGCAGGCTTTGCACTTGCCTCGTTGGAAATAAACACAATTTTCCGTGTCGATTACCGGGTATTTGGGCACAGCCTGTGGGAATGGGCGGTATATTACTCTGCGTTTCCCAAGACCTGCTTCAAATACGTCATCATCGACCTGGAACGGACATTTTTCGATGCAGATACCGCAACCAGTACAATGCTCTTCGTTAACATAGCGAGCTTTCTTCCGCACGTTGACCACGAAGTTCCCCAGGTATCCGTCTACCTTCTCTACCTCGCTGTAGGTCAACAGCGTGATATTTGGATGTTGGCCAACCTCCACCATTCTCGGCGTTAGGATGCAGGCCGAACAATCCAGTGTAGGAAAGGTCTTGTCCAGCTGGGCCATGTGCCCGCCGATTGATGGTTCCCGCTCAACTAGATACACGTGCCGCCCGGCGTCGGCTAACTCCAGGGCGGCACTTATACCGGCAATGCCGCCACCGACGACAAGTGTGTTGGCATTGATCTCGACCGGTATATGTTCCAGCGGCTCGTGTTTTACCACGCGCTTCACCGATCCATTGACCAATGCCTTGGCTTTCTGGGTGGCTGCCAATTCGTCGTCTGTAGTCCAAGAGTTGTGCTCGCGAATATTAGTCATCTCGCAGAGGAAGGGATTTAGGCCGGCCCGTTCACATGCGGAGCGAAATGTTTTTTCGTGCATGTGGGGAGAGCAAGCGGCGACCACCACTCTCGACAGGCCCTTTTCCTTGATATCATCCTCAATAAGATCTTGTCCCAAGCTAGAACACATGAACTTGTAGTTGCGGGCAACTTCCACGTTCTCCAGTTCTCCAGCCCAGCGAGACACCTCCTCAACGTCCACGACTTTGGCGATATTGGTGCCACAATGGCAGATATAAACTCCAACCTTTTCGCTCATAGTCCTTCTCCTTTACAAGTATGTTTCCCCGAACGCGGGTGATATTCCCCGTGATTTCTCTCTAAATAACTGGCATCTTTCCGGTTCATTGCCTCTGTTTCTGCCTCCTTTAGCATCCGATTCTGAAAGCCTGGGGTGGTCGTCTCAGGGTCATGTCTTAAGCCAACAAGGAGGGCGCCATAGATACCAGTTCTTTACCGATTCCAAGGCTGTCTGGCGAAACGCCCAAAGCCAATCCGATAAGCTGTGTGAAATACATCGCGGGAATCGCAAAGTTTGTGTTGTATTCGCGGTTAACCTGCCTCTGGTAGACCTCCAGATTAACGTTGCACATTGGGCAGATCGTCGCGATTACATCGGTTTCACGATTGGTCGCGTCCAGCAATAGTCTATAAACCATATCTAGCGCGGCCTTGCGATTAGTAATGATTAGCGAACCTCCACAACACCGAGTCTTAGAGGCGTAGTCGACTGGATCGGCTCCAATAGCTGATATTAATTCTTCGAAGAACTGAGGGTTTTCGACATCCTCGCCGTCCTTCCTAGGTCGGACAAGCTGGCATCCGTAATAAGGGGCGACCCTTAAACCTTTTAGAGGTTTCTGAACTTTTTCCTTGATCCCCTCGTAGCCGACGTCGTCGATAAAGATCTCGATTAGGTGCCGGACATTTGTCGATCCATCGATGTGAAGATTATCGGCAGCAAGGGCGAAGTTAATATGATCGGCAAGGTCTGGATCCTCCCGGAGGTGTTTGTTGGTGAAATAGGCGTTCTTATAGCATCCACTGCAAGGGGCGACGAAATCAAGGCCTTCTTTTTCGGCGATGGCGATGTTCCGGGCCACCAACGTGTGGGCGAATAACTCATCCACGTGGAAGTAGGTTGTCGCCCCACAGCAGTTCCAATCCTCGAGCTCTTTTAGCTCCAAGCCTAACTCGCGGGCTGATTCCATAGTCGACAGGTGATAGCTCACCGCTAAGCTTTCTAGTGAGCAGCCGGGATAATAAGCATATTGCGTCATGAGGGTCCTCCAAAGGGAATAATCCTTCTGACCATTTGTCGAAAGTTGTCGAGCCTTTTGATCTTCTTCGGGAGCAAGGGCATGCGGCCTTTGAAAAACAAGGCCGAAGCAGTCCTCGCCTCTTCAAGCATCTCTCTCGTGCCATACTTGGTGACGTAAGTCGGAGCTAGAACTGGCTCGAAGGATCTTCCTGTTCTCATGATCATCTTCACGAAACTTTCTGAAAATGATGGGCCGATCAATCCCTCCTTATATTGATCCTTCCACATTGAGTAGCGTTTAAGTCCGTACATTAATCCGGTGATGTCAATGCCCGCCGGGCACCTCACCGTACAGTGGTAGCAGGAGGAACAAGACCAGTAGGTGTTGCTGGATAGCACTTCATCCTTTAAATCAGCTCCGATCATGCCGATGAGGACCCGTGGTGTGTGCTCCATATACTCCACCGCCGGACATGTTCCTGCGCAAGTACCACATTGGATACAAGTGTTGATTGGATTTCCTTCCGCTGCGTATAACAGGTTAGAGATCTCATCGCTGAAGGAGAGTTCATTCGCCATAAAATACCTCCCATAGATACGTCGGGTACGTGTTTCGATCCTTAAGACAAAGGGACGATACCTCGAGAATCCGCATCATACTGTTCAGTGAAGCGGACGATCTCGGCCGACTTGATGACAGATCATTGTTCTTATGCTATTCGACCTCTACATTTCGCTTTTCCGATGCTTCCAGCAAAGCGCTAACTCTTCCTAATAGGAAATCGGGATCAACTGGTTTCTCGATTATCTCGTCCGTGGGGACGAAGCGCGGATGGACTGGCTCACCTGGAAACAGAAAGGCGATCTGTTCCCTAATGCCGGTGATGATCAATATTGGTACTTCTCTCAAGACGGGATCTTTTCCGATCTTGCGAGCCAGCATAACCCCCTCCGCCCCTCGACCCATCATGATGTCGAGCAATAGTAAATCTGGGGGATCGGTCTCCAGCGCCTCAAAGCCATCCTTCGGGTTGTAGGCCACGTCGACTTTGTAGTTGGCGCTTTCCAATATCGACCTAATACCCGAGACGAAATCTGGATCGTCGTCGATCATCAAGAGTCTTTTCTGTTCACTCATCATAGTTCTCCTTACAATTAACTCGAAGCGACACCGGGTTTTATCGGCTCTCTGATAGTGGATTCGGTTGGGTGGGCGGGTAGACGAACCCGGAAAATACTGCCCTTCCCCAGCTCGCTATCCACAGTAATCGAACCTCCATGAATCTCGACAATTCGACTGCTCAGAGCCAAACCAAGTCCATGACCCTTTTCCTCTTGTTGGCCGTGTTTGCCGCTGTAAAAATCGTTAAATATAAACGGTAGATCTTCGTTTGATATCCCTATCCCTGTATCCCTAACCGAGATGACGACTTCGCCATTTTGGTTCATTGCTTCGGTTAGGATTTCGCTACCTGTGTAGGAGTACTTAACGGCGTTGTTCAAGATATTAACCAGGACCTCAGTCAGCGTTCCACTGTCGCCGATCACCGGGCTTAAGGGTTGAATGACCTCAATAAGGAGATCGATATCTTTCCTTATCGCGTGAGATTGGACACTCTCAACTGCCGTGGTAATCAAGGGTTCGAGATGGACTTCTTCAAAGCCTTCCTTAATTGACTCGATGTCGACGGATATCACTCGAAGCCAGGTTCGAATCAGCTCTAGCAATTCTGTGATCCGAGACTTCATGCGTTCCATACGACTTAATTGATCGTCGTTAACCAGGTCCGAAAGCTCTGAGCTAAGGACATACAAATTTTGCTGAACAGCGCTCAACGGTGATTTGAGCTCATGGGAAACAATGGCGGCGAAATTCGCCCGAAGCATCTCTTTCTCCTTCCGCAAGGCATGGGTCTCTAGAATAAGTTTCCGCCTTTCAAGCGCTCTCCTGGTGATCAAACGAAATTCATTGGGCGTAAATGGTTTTGGCAAGAAGTCATGAGCCCCGAGTTTCATGGCATCCACAGCAGAGTCAATAGTAGCAAAACCGGTGATAACAACAGTCACGATGGAAGGATGATCGGTCTGGATGTGTTCTAAAACCTCCAGCCCGGGCATTCCTGGCATCTTCAGGTCAACAAAGACAAGATCTGGTTGGTACTCTTTTATCATCTCCAAGCCGAGGGATCCGTTGGAAGCGGTAGCCAATTTATATTGACTCCCTTTCAGGATCTCGGTACAGGAATCGAGTACAACTTTCTCGTCATCAATTATAAGAATCTTGTAGTTATCGCTCATAAGTCAGTCTTGATCGTTCGAAATCACAGCTCGCTAAGGAGAGTCAATTCCTTGCCCCTTCCTGGAAGTTCAATTCCATCCGGAAGAACGACATTCTCCTTCACAGGAAACCGGATGGTAAAGGTCGTGAACTTTCCTACCCGGCTATCAACAGAGATCGACCCTCCATGGTCTTTGATGATTCCGTAACTAATAGCCAATCCTAAGCCCGTTCCTCGCCCGACCTCTTTAGTGGTGAAAAATGGATCGAATATCCGCCTCAGATTGGCTTTGGAGATGCCATGACCTGAATCGGCAATCTCCACAACGACATATTCCCTGGACGGACCTGACCAGGTCTTTAGCGTCAACCGTCCTTGGCCATCCATTGCCTCGGCGGCGTTGATAATCATGTTGATAAATACTCTCTCGATCTGAGAAGGATCGATCAATGCCAGGGGCATCTTTGCGTCGAATGCTTTGATGATTTCAATGTTATGGAATAAGGCTTGACCCTCCAGGAGGGATATGCTGTCCTGTAAGACGATGTTTACATCGTTCAAAGTCTTGATGTTTTCCCCCTGGCGTGCGAAGTCTAGCAATCCCCGAATGATGTCTCGACAACGATTGGCCTGGACAACAATCTTCTGGATGTAGTCGATGCTAGGATGCTCTTCAGGCGTCCTCTCAATAAGCAAATGAGAATAGGTTACTATCCCCTGAAGCGGATTGTTAAGCTCGTGGGCAACGTTGGCGGACAGCTTTCCAATCATGGCAAGTCTCTCAGCTCGTCCGATCCTGGTCGCTGCGAATTCCCTCAACCGCTCATCACGCTCTTGAAGAGCCGAAGCCATCGTGTTGAAGGCGATGGCCATTTCTTCTAACTCGTCGTGCGACATCGAAGACGTTTCAATCCGGGCTTCCAGATTCCCGCGGGCCAGGTTGCTCGAAGCCGATACAAGCTTCATGATCGGTCCAGAGATCCTCTTTGCGATGAAGTAGGCAAATAACATAACTATGAAGGCGCCGATCAGCGTGACCACTAAAAATGCGACTATGATCTGATTTCTTATATCGAGGTACACCTGCTCCAATTTACCGATCTGAAGAATCCCGATGATTTCGTTTTCAGAATTACGAATAGGTTCGTAGGCGGTTACATATGTGCTATCGGCTACATAGTCTCTTCCAACCCAAGACTCCCCCAACTCGACGACCTGGCCATATACCTCTTCCGTGAGAGGCGTTCCGATCAACTCTGTCGAATCACCTTCAGCCGGACAGTTAAGGACGGCCACGTCATCTTGATAGATGGTCACAAAGCCCACATGCTCTCCCTCGTATTCTGCTCCATCGAATACGGACCTGTTAATTCCGCAAATGAGATCGCGATCCTCGTTCAGAAGCTTTCCACCTTGAACAACACCGATCAATGAGCCTTGATAGTCGATGATGGGCGCAGCCGCTCCCATCATCATTACTTCCGATTCTGTTCCATCCTGGAAACGCTCGCTATCGGGCAAATTTGCATAAGCTTGAGATGCTCTGTCAGCGAGCAAGCGCGATTCCATACGCAAATCATCGTTCGAGATAGTCACAGTTGAAGCCGCAGCGTCCCCGCTTAACAAGACGGTCTCAACAAGCTCCTCATGGCGAATGTTGTCTCCAGAAGCCCCCAGGTCACTGGCTCGAAGCAAAACGGTTCCGTCGGAGTCTGTGACAGTTAAAATGTCGAGATCTTCACGGAATCTAATCCCCAACAACTCGTCAGCGACCCGTTCTATATTCCCGGAAGTGAGGGCATCCTGTATTCGGGTATTACTTGCCGTTGTTACGACCACGTTCTTCAAATGATCCAATCTATCAATATACACTTCCTGGGCAGATTCTAAATCGCTAACCGCCTGTTCGCGCGCGTCCGCCTGGATGTGGTTGCTTATGAGCAAAATGCCAACACCAGTGAAAATCGCCCCAGAAACGACGATGACCAAGAGAAAGCTAAAAACCAGTTTTGTGGCGATGGACATCCGAATGCCATCGCTGGAACCAGATCCCGGCGGGGTTTCGTCACTAGTATCTTCATGGGCTTGTGTCATTGACAAATTCTCGCCTGATAGCTTTCGGGCTCCGTTCTAATAACTAGCGAGGCAAATCCTCCTCTCAGAGCGCGGCTTGAACCAATTCGATCAGATCCTTCACCACAAGTCGCTCTTCATTTCCCGTGGTTTTTACGGCGTCTCGATACATGGTTACATCTTTAGGACAGGCAACGATGAAATTAGACACGCGATCGAGCTCAACAGCTTCCCTGATGCGAGACTCACTTGGCCGCTCGATTACATCGCCTTCTTCCATCCAAATCCGGCCGCCGCCAGCACCGCAGCAGAGCGCTCGATCACCGGAACGAGGCATCTCAACCAGCTGGCAACCCGTCGCCTCTATTACCCTTCGCGGCTCATCATACACGCCGTTGTAACGGCCGAGATAGCAGGGATCGTGATAGGTAACGATGGAATCAAGTTTTTTACTAAAGTTGATCTTTCCGGATCCAATCATCTGATCCAATAGTTCGGAATAATGTAATACCGGCGTTTGCCCGTTAACGGCTTGGTATTCGTTCTTGAGCGTGTTATACGAGTGCGGATCAGTCGTAACGATCGCCTTAAATTCACAGCCACTCAAGACCTCAGTATTGTTCTCGACGAGCATTTCGTAGAGGCCTTCCTCTCCAACACGCCGGACATCGTTTCCTGCGTTTTGCTCGCCTTCATACAAAATGCCAAAGTCCAACCCAATAGACTCAAACACTTCGGCCGTTGCCAGGGTAATATCCTTGAGGGACGGGCTGAACGAAGCGTAGTCGCCTAAGAACCACAGGTATTCGACGGGTTCTTCCCGAGCATCTTTGAGTTTTGGTTTAATCTGGCGAGCCCACCTGGCGCGGCCGCGAGGCGATTTACCGAATGAGTTTCCATATCGACCCAGACTGGCAAGGGCGACCTGTAGTTCGTCGTCGACCCTCCCTTCTAGAACCAGATGGCGGCGCATATCCACAATTGACGTAAGCTGGTCGGTAAATACCGGGCATATTTCGACACAAGCCATGCAAGTCGTGCAAGCCCATAGTTCCTCTTGTGAAATCACATCACCATGTAGCTTCTGTCCATTTCCTTGGCGCCGCACGTGGGTCTTAAGTTTGATCATAAGATCCCTTGGAGAAAGGCTTAAGCCACTCAGATTAGCGGGGCAAACGACATGACAACGACCGCAGCGGATACAAGCATCGAAGTCGAGAATCTGTTTCCAGGTGAAATCGGTCCACTCATCCACACCCTCTTCTCTGCCTTCACTAGGTGCCGCCAACGCTCCGGCCGGCTTTAAAGAGCGGTAGAAGATGTT
>JBARZW010000038.1:0-6401 GCA_049650305.1 Promineifilaceae bacterium (SeqCode) | reverse complement strand
TGGTTCAGAAACTCGGGCTCCGCCGTCCGGTAGAAAGACCGATGGAATCATGGGAGGCCTTGCTTTCGCCCAATGGACAACCCCAGGACGGTTCGATACCACTCTTGCACCTCGAAGAGGTGAGTGCCGGATACAGCGAAAATCCGGTTCTTACGAATGTGTCGCTGACTTTATATGGGGGAGAGTTCGTAGCACTTGTTGGAGATAATGGCGCTGGAAAGTCAACCCTTGGGTTGGTCGCGGCCGGACTTCTGAAGCCGACCTCGGGAAGGATCGCCTACGATGACCGGAAGAAACCGCGTCTGGGTTTAGATGTCTCTCTCCTCTTTCAGGATCCGTTGGACCAGCTTTTTACCGATTCGGTAGATGAAGAGGTATCTTTCGGGCCAAATAATTACCGTTGCTTCAGCCGGATCAGCCACGAGCAGACCTTGTCAATGGCAGATCTTATTTCGATTCGAAACAGGCGTCCATTGGCCCTGTCAGCCGGTCAGCAGCAACGTACAGCTCTCGCAGCATGCCTATCACTCCGGCCGAGACTGCTGATCCTAGACGAGCCCACGATGGGACAGGATTGGGGCCATCTGCAACGCCTTATGGACTTCTTGTCCACGCTCAACAAACAAGGCATCACCATATTGCTGATTACACACGACTACAAGTTGGTTCACCATTATGCCAGTCGCGTTATCTGGCTGGAAGCCGGCCGCATCCGCCTTGACGGGAGGGTTCGAGAGAGACAATTGCAGCGAAAGTTTCAAATATTATAGATTATGAAATTTACCACTCGTGAACTGGTGACACTTACTGTATTTGGCACGCTCTGGGGCGTGGTGGAGATGAGCCTCGGATCCGTCGTTCATGCTCTCAATATTCCCTTAAGCGGCGCTGTTTTGGCCGCCGCTGGTTTGACTATCGCCCTGATTGGACGGTTGTTCGTACCCCGAAGAGGATCGACATTTTTCATCGGCGTTGTAGCGATGATCCTCAAGCTTTTCAGTATTGGCAGCGTCGTTATGGGGCCAATGATCGGCATCCTCATCGAGGCCACAATCGCCGAACTCGTACTGAGTGTCTTCGGCCGGCCGTCGCGTTTGTCCTTCCTTGTCGCTGGGGCTCTTGGGGTAACCTGGACGCTCGGCCAGCCGTTTCTCACGGGCCTTGTCCTTTTCGGCCGGGATATATTCATCATCTGGCTTGACTTGATCGATCGCGGCAGCCAACTATTTGGCATCGATTCTGACGCGGTGGTCTGGATATTGACTATCCTGATCATCGCCCACGCCATTATCGGCGCGCTTGCCGGGCTCCTCGCCTGGAGCGCAGGCGCCTTGCTGAAGGCTAGATTGGAGGGCTCCTATCAGCCACTGGGTGACTGACAGGACGATAATTGATTCTACCTTGCTCTTCTAAACAGCTCACGGGCAGGGGTAAATTGCAGATAAATACGAGGATCTTGACCATATTCGGTCAGTTGATCTTTCTCAATAAGGCCCCAACTTATTAGAAGGGTCAATTGCTAGGAGTAACAGTGATGGTAACCAGAGCGATCATCTTAATATTTTGTCTGGCAGCGGTAGTTGGCTGTAGCGGTGATAGTGGCGGCGGTGACGTGGAGTCGCTGTTGGTGACCGACGGAACCAACGAACAGCTTTATTCTGTCGAAGATCTTGAAGAGCTTGCTGCTGAGCAGGCCGTCTTCGGCGGGGTATCCTATGTCGGAGTTCCGCTGGCTGCCTTGCTGATAGATGCAGGCTATGATCCCGCCAAGATCTCGGCCGTCAAGGCATCGGCTGAAGACGGTTTCACTGCCAACTATGGTCTTGACCTGGTAAACCTGTCTGACACGTTGGTAGCCTATGCGAGGGGAGATGGGGCTCTGACGGAAGATGACGGCACCTTCCGCATGGTATTACCCGACCAGGAAGGGAAACTTAATCCCCGCCACCTGGTAGAGATTAAGATCATTCGTTGATAGCTTAAAGCGGTGATTGTGGGGTTCAAAGTGATCGTTTGACTCGGAATACCAGGCCAGATCGGCACTTTGATCATCGACATGGTTGCATGAATGGCTAGAAAGTGAACATCGACTATTCGGAAAGAGTGACCAAATCAAAATTAGGGACTCCTGGAAGGTTAGCCCTGTTCGCCTGGTCTCTCTTGCTCGTGATTCTGGCACAAACGGAGTGGCTCTTGGCGGCTGCCGGAATAGCCTTGTTGATCAACGGGTTGCTGTACCCGGCTTCGATCAAGAGACTGTTTCGTTGGCGGTGGTTCCTATTTACTCTGTTGGTAATGCTGCCGAATCTTCTTTGGGTAGGTGAGCCAGATCTCACCGTTCTTGGGCTGCAACTGTCAACGACAGGGTTTGTCACCGGAATGCAAATGGTCCTCCGGGCCCTGGTAGTCATCGTCGCGGTCGATGGATTCTCGACCTCAGTCGACATCACAGAAGTGGCCGGCATGTTCGAACGGGTGGGCTTGTCTGGACTGGGATTTTCCATGGGCGTCGCTGTAAATATGCTTCCTGCGCTCCGGCGATCCAGTCAATGCGCCTGGCGCAGTTTGTCCATGCGCGGAGGATTGCGCCGCCAATGGTGGCGTGGATCCCGGTTGTTACTTGTAACCATCGTGGCCAGCGCTTTGCGTCGCGCTGAAGAGATCGCTTTATCGGCGGAAGTCAGGGCCTACTCACCCGGGCTTTCCCGGCCCCAACCAATGACTAGAGGTGACTATGATCCGTTTATTATCGGCCTGGTTATGATCTCCTTACTCGTCAGCATAGTGCTCCGGTTATAATTACGTACCATAACAGCGACCAATAGCATAAAGTGCAACCGCAATTTCGAATATGAACTTAGCTGAATATGTCGCCCAGTTCCTCACAGTAAACGGCGTGAGCCGGATTTTCGGGCTGCCAGGCGGAGAGAATGTATTATTCATCGAGGCGCTTCGGAAAGCGGGGCTAGAGTTTGTTTTGTTCCATCATGAAGCCGCGGCAGGCTTTGCCGCCGGTGTGACCGGGCAGTTAACCGACCGGCCAGGAGTTTGCCTCTCGACGGTGGGGCCGGGAGCCGTCAACCTCGTCGCGCCGGCCGCTGCGGCGACTCTCGAACGCTCTCCAATGCTGGCGATAACGGCCGAGATTGACACAGCTTGGTATCCCCGAGTTAGACACATGAAGATAGACCTTCCTCGTCTCTTCGGAGGCGTGGTCAAAGATAGCTTCGCGCTCAATCCAGAATCAGTCGCCGCCGATCTGGAGAAGGCATGGAATCTGGCTCTTTCTCCACCGATGGGCGCCGTCCATATCGCCATAGCTCCAGACATGGCATCCTCTTCAGTCTCCGGTGCGCCCAGACTGGTGGCTCGACCATTATCTTCCAGGCTTGACGATGTCGCTCTTGCCCGCGCTGAAAGATATCTTCTGCAAGCCCCTCAGAAGATGATCATTACCGGTATTGGCGTCGAAGCGGGCAGCGCGCAGGCTGAGTTAGTTGAATTGGCCGAAGCATGGGGGACGCCGGTTGCCGTAACGCCAAAGGCTAAAGGTCATTTCCCCGAAAGCCACCCGCTATTTGCCGGCTGTTTCTCGGCTTACGGCGATGGACCATTGCGCCAGTATCTGGCCGAGGTTGACGTGATTCTTGGCGTAGGGCTGGACAGTGTTGACTTCGTAACCTCCACCTGGGAGTTGGATACGCCGGTTGTCAATATCAACCTATCCGGCGCGGATGATCCAGCCCTTAATCCGGTGATAGCTGTTAATGGAAACCTCAAAAAGGCGCTTATCCACCTCGCCACTAGGAGCGAGCTATCGAATCCGAGGGAAGCTAACATCCACAATCAGATAGCAGATCTCCGAAGGGCGATCGCGCTTGAATTGTATGCCGCTGACTTCTCCTCGAGCGTTGGAACCGTCCGCGTTGGAGAGCTGATCGATGGGCTGAGAAGCGCGTTACCGGAGGACGGGACGGTTACAGTCGACGTCGGCGTTTTCAAGCTGGTTTTTCTTCAGCAGTGGAAAACCGACAAACCGAAAAGCCTCTTCGTAGCCAATGGCTTGTCTGCTATGGGTTATGCCCTGCCCGGGGCATTGGCGATTAAGCTTGAGGAGCCGGACACAAAGGTTGTGGCGGTGGTTGGCGATGGCGCGCTTCTTATGTACGCTGGCGAGCTGGCGACAATCGCCAGGCAACGACAACCTCTGGTCATCCTGGTTATCGTCGACGATGCGCTATCACTCATCCGTTTGAAACAACTGCGCAACGATGTACCTGTTCACGGAACTGAATTCGACCGCGTGGATTTTCGTTCATTGGCAAACTCGTTTGGTCTGGAATATGGACTAATTGAAGGACAGGAATCTCCATCCGCGGTGTTGGGTCAGGCGCTGGCGTTGAATCGGCCGGTACTTGTCGAAGCCCGAATCGACAGGGAGGAGTTCAACCGTTTCCGCTAGGTGGGCTGCTTGCCTATACACTTACGGGTCAAAGCCTCCCTCGCTCCCCTATTTGCCCGCTTCAACTGTATCCTGAGGAGAACAAACACGGAATGTCTAAAGTTGTGTTACGGTCTGTGCGATGCGTTCCATTTCCCTAATAGGATCGTAGTTCTGGTCGGAAACCGGTACGAAGCGGGCGATCATGCCTTCTCGGAGTATGGCCCTTCCCGCTTCATCCTGGTGCATCTCAAGGAAAACAGTACGCAGCGAATCTCTGAGGGAGTCGGGCAGATCCCGGGTGACCACCCAAGGAGGAATTGGACTGGGGCCTAGAATCTCGACGATCCGAATCCGCTCGCGCAGATCAGGACGCCCGGTTATTTCCATCTCCAGAACAGTGCTGTCGATAGCTGATGCATCGATTCGGCCGTCAAGGATCATCTCCAGCGAACGCTGGTGGGAGCCGGACTCGATCACCTGCCCAAAGTAGCCAGAAAATTCGGCCAGAGTGGCTAGGTGATAGCGAACAACGTTATAGCCTGAATGGGAGTTTGGCTCATTGAATGCCCATCGAGCGCCTCGCAAGTCGGAGAAAGAACGAAATGGGCTTTCCCGGCGAACGACGACATCTGAGAAATAGACCGGCCTTCCTTGGTAACGGTCGCCCTCCATGACGGCCGCCGCCAGTAGTTCTACATTTGGGTTTGGTGTGTCGGCCTTCCAGATGTAAGGAAGACCGCATATCCAGCCGACATGAACATCGCCACGGTCGATTAGCCGCTCTCTCTGCTGCCAGGGAATACCACTCACATATTCAGCCGGTACTCCGAGTTTCGCTGCCAGATAACGGGTAATCTCCTCGCACATCGGGTCAGAGTTAGGGGCCTGGATGGATGTTACCTTGAGCAATTCCATTTCTACACTAAATGACAAATGTTCCTGTCTCTGACAACTGAAACACCGGCCAGTTTGGTGAATTCCCAGCCTCCGTTATGTCAACCTCAATGGTTATGGCCAAGGTCGGAATTTTCCTTCGCCAGTTCCTCTTCGAGCAGCTCCCGACGCAATACTTTGCCTACCAGCGTCTTCGGCAAAGAATCGCGAAACTCAATATACTTGGGAACTTTATGCGGGGCCAGGTTCTCACGGCAATGATCTTGAATCTCCAGCTCGTCGGCCGACTCGCCGGATTTCAGCACGATATAGGCCTTGACCCTTTCGCCCTTTTCTTTAACTGGAATCCCAACAACGGCCGCTTCCAACACCTTGGGATTCTTGTAGAGGACGTCTTCAACCTCACGCGGATAGATGTTTAACCCGCCTGCTCCAAGAATCATGTCCTTCTTTCGTTCGACAATCCGAAAGTAGCCATCTTCGTCCATGGTGGCCATATCACCGGTGAAGAGCCAGGGATCTCCACCGTCCGGATCGGGGCGCAGGGCGATGGCTGTTTCTGAAAGCATGTTCCAATAGCCCTTCATTACCTGAGGTCCACGGATACAGAGTTCGCCTACTTCGCCGACTGGAACGAGCGTCTCTCCAGTTAATCCGTCGACGATCTTCGCCTCTGTATCTGGCCAGGGCAAGCCAACGGTACCTATCCGATTATCCCCGTAGGCCGGATTGCCGTGGGTCGCCGGTGATGCTTCGCTCAAGCCATAACCTTCAGAAAGGCGAGCACCCGTTAGCTCCTGATAACGCTGTTGAACATCGGGCGGCAAGGGGGCTGCGCCACTCGCACAGGCTTTGATCGAATCCAGGTTGTATTTCTTAAGTTTGGGGAAGTTATTGATAGCGACGTACATGGCAGGAACACCTGGGAAATAACTCGGCCGGTATTTATCGATTGTTTTGACGATGTCGGCTGTATCTCGAGGATCCGGAACAAGGATCATGGTCCCACCAGAGAGGACGCAGGCATTCATGCAAAGTGACATCCCATAGCTGTGAAAAAGTG
>JBARZW010000037.1:0-35947 GCA_049650305.1 Promineifilaceae bacterium (SeqCode) | reverse complement strand
GGTTGGTCTGGACCCGAAACCGGCTAACCTGAGCGATAGCGAGATGATGCATGACTTGAGCGATGGCTACCTTTTTTGGAGAGTAAGCAAAGGTGGATATTTAGAACCGTTTAACTCACACATGCCGCCCTGGGAAAGCTGGCTGACGGAAGAACAGCGCTGGCAGGTCATCAGCTACGTGCGTACATTATCAGAGTAATCATACCGAACCTCCTTTTGGTACGCGGTGGCTCCACGCGATCTATGGATGTTCAGGTCGTGTGGGGATGCTGTTCGTTTGGATAATAACGGTGGGGCCACACAAGTAAGGAGTTTATGTGTATTCCCGTCAAATGGCCTAGCCAGCCTACGCCATTCGGCTCTGTTGTTTAAGGCTCTTCCCAATTATTATTGACGAGCCGAGTGTTCTTGCCAATGCACAGGGGCATAGAATTACCGGCGAGATGGGAGCTTGTCATGGTGTCAGGCCAAACCCTTATCAGAAAACAAGTTAGTACAGAACAAGGAGATTATGGAAATGAAGCTTAAATATGTCAGTATTATGTTTGCGCTCTTGTTGATGATGGTTGCTGTGGCTACTGTCGGCGCGGCAGGTCACACAGCGTCACAACTTGAGGATGCAGGTTGGACGTGTTTCAATACGGGGCCCCACAATTGGGTACACTGTATGAAGAAAAATCCGGCCGAAGGCCCAAGCGCGATTCCGGTGAAGGTCTTCACCGTTGAAGGCGATGAATTCCTCGGCACCGAGTTGCTCATTCGTGCGGACCTATATAACGGTCAACCTTGCCCGCAAGAAGGTGGGGGCGAGTATGCTGGACTCGACTTAGACGAAGACGGGACTATAGATTATTACGCTTGCCACCGTTAGAGCACGTCGGACTACTAGCAAAACTTGGCAAAAAACCTATTGCGAAATCAGCGTCACCGTTGGTGTTTGGGTCACAGGCACTAATGGTTTCAAAGGCTTAACCGAAATAGGATCACGGCCTGAACTCAAGCTGAGCAAGTTCCCATTTACGAAACGGGTGGTCATCAGGCTGCCCGTTTCTGTTATCACCCCGCCAAAGAGCCTACTCTCTTTTAGCCATATCGCGCTGTTCCTCAACGCGTGAATTTCCTACTATCACACAGGTCGGCTGGTGTATTCTGGCTGGGAAGTAACGATACAATAATGCAACATTTGTTGATGACACTTGGTTTCGCCGGTATTTCCTTTTTTCTGGCTGGTTGTCAGGGTTCGGCTGGTGAATCCAATCTGTCTTCGGAGGCGCAGACCGGGCCAATTATGCCCAGATTGTCTTCCATCTCAGAGCTAGCTGGGACGCCAGCCCCAGAGATCCCGCCACTATCAACCCTTGTCCCAAACGAGATTGCCGTGGGGCAAGAAGTGTATGCTGAAAACTGCGCCGAGTGTCATGGGGAAAACCTAGAGGGAGAAGCGGATTGGCAGCAGCAGAACGAAGACAACTCTTATCGCTCCCCACCGCACGATATCAGTGGTCACACCTGGCACCATGGCGATAGGGTTCTCATTGAGTCGATCGAATTGGGTGGAACCCGTCTTCCAGATAATATCGGCGGTTCCAGCAACATGCCCGCCTTCGGTGCTAGTCTGACAGAAGAAGAAATAAAGGCTGTTCTGACTTACATCAAGAGCGCCTGGCCTGAGGATATTCGCGGGCTTCAATGGGAACAAACAATTCGAGAGCAAAACCAGTGAGCCAATCGAACGCTCAAATATCTGGTGTCTTGTACCATACGGAGTAATCTGATGATCGAAACAGTGCTGCAGGTTTGTACAATGAAGGATCCCTTGTGCGCCCAAGGCGTCGAACAAAAACTACAAGCTTTGCCGGGCGTCCACCATGCACACACGAATGCGGTCAACGGCACCACCACCGTCCATTACGACGAACTGGCAGTAGCACTGGAGGATCTTGAAGCCATTATCGACGATTGCGGATTGCGTTGCCATGGCGAATCTCTGCCCTTGCATCACGGCGGGCACGTGGTTCATAGTATGCCGGCTGAAACCAGGCAGGACCATGCCGCCATGGAACACGCCGCGGATGAACACGCCGGTCACGAAATGGCCAACGACCATGATGCTACCGAGGCAATGGACCACTCAGCCCATGGCGGCCATGCAGGCATGACGATGGCCGACATGGCTCGTGATATGCGTAACCGCTTCCTGGTTTCGCTGGTGCTCACCATCCCTATCTTTCTATACTCATCCCTTTTCACCCGCCTCTTCGATATCGACTTTCCTCTCCCATTTGGGATGAGACCAGAGGTGTTCGCTTTCATACTAACCACTGTGGTCGTCATCTACGGAGGAAAGCCCTTCTTCGTCGGCGCCCGCAATGGCTTGAAAGCCGGCGTTCTGAATATGAGCGTGCTGGTCAGTCTAAGTGTATTGGCCGGCTATATTTTCAGCGTGGCCGCGACATTTCTATTTGAAGGCGAGGTCTTCTACGAGGCGGCCGCGATGCTGGTCACTTTCGTATTGTTTGGCCACTGGATGGAAATGCGCGCCCGATCAGGTACCAATCAGGCTATTGAGAAGTTGCTCACACTGGCGCCGCCAATGGCCCGTGTAGAACGTGATGGGCAGGAAATTGAAATACCGACCGATGATGTGAAGGTTGGCGACACTCTTGTAATCCGGCCGGGAGACAAAATCCCTGTGGATGGGGAAGTAGTAGAGGGGCGCTCCAACGTCAACGAGAGTGCTATCACGGGTGAAAGCCGGCCGGTTAAAAAAGAGGTGGGAGACACCGTCATCAGTGCTACCATCAACCAAACCGGCAGTTTTAAATTCCGGGCCACAAAAGTGGGTGCAGATACAACCCTGTCGCAGATCGTGAAGTTGGTGCAGAGTGCCCAGAGCAGCAAAGCACCGGCACAGCGGCTGGCCGACCGGGCGGCCCATTACCTGGTGCTTGTGGCCGTAATCGGCGGATTACTTACTTTCCTGATCTGGTACCTCGTGGTTGGCGCCGACCTGGTCGTCGCCATGACATTTGCCATCACGGTGGTAGTGATTACCTGCCCGGATGCGCTGGGATTGGCTACTCCAACAGCGGTGATGGTAGGCACCGGCCTGGGCGCCGATCATGGCATTCTGTTCAAGGATGCCGAAGCGCTGGAAGGCCCTGCTCACCTGGACGTGGTAGTGTTTGACAAGACCGGCACCCTGACGATGGGCGAGCCTCAGGTTGTGGACCTAGTGGTCGCTGGGAATCCGTTCAGTGAAGAGGATCTGCTCCGCTTGGCCGCAGCAGCTGAAAGCGGTTCCGAACACCCTCTTGCGGAAGCGATCGTGAAATCGGCCGACGAACGCGGAGTGAGCAATGTCAAGGCAGAAAACTTCGAAGCTATCCCCGGTCACGGTCTTCGGGCACAGGTCGACGGCCGTTCTGTCTTGATCGGCAATCGTCGTCTGATGGACAGAGAAGGCATTGCCCTGAATGGGCTGGGAGATAAGGCGGCAGAAATGGCCAGTGCCGGCCGCACTGTCGTACACATAGCCGTGGATGGAGAAGCGGCTGGGCTTATCGCCATTGCTGACGCCATCCGCCCTTCGGCTCAGGCTACGATAAGGAAACTGCGAGAGCTGGATATTGAACCAGTGATGCTGACCGGCGACAATGTGGCTACGGCCAGGCAAGTGGCCGAGGAATTAGGCATCGAGACAGTCATTGCCGAGGTGCTGCCCGGCGATAAGGCAGCCAAAGTTAAGGAGCTCCAGACGGAAGGCAAGAAGGTAGGGATGGTGGGAGACGGCATCAACGACGCCCCGGCTCTGGCCCAGGCAGACGTGGGTTTCGCCATTGGTGCTGGGACGGATGTTGCTGTTGAGACAGCCGATGTCGTTCTGATGAAATCCAATCCGGCCGATGTTGTGATGGCCATCGAGATCAGCCGGGCCACTTTGCGTAAAATGAAACAGAATCTGGGCTGGGCGGCTGGCTACAACCTGACGGCCATTCCTATTGCTGCTGGGGCCTTGGCCTGGGCTGGTATTACCTTGCGGCCGGAAATCGGCGCACTGGCCATGAGTGGCTCCTCGATTATCGTTGCCCTAAACGCGACACTCCTCAAGAGAGCGGATCTGACTGAAATTGGAGTATAACGTGTCGATCGAGAGCAATAGAATCAGCCGAAAGCAAGAGCGTCAACAGAAGCTCTCCCAAGAGAAACGCAAGCGCCGACTAACGATTATCGTATCCGTTGTAGCTGTGATTTTGGCGCTGGGCACTTTCGCCTTCCTCCAACTCCGACCGGTTGAAGGCACTTCAAATTTCGGTGCCCAGGAGCGAGGCCATGATGCCGGAACGACGTTCACCAGCACGGGCCGCCCGCCAGTAGGCGGCGATCATAACCCGCAGTTTCAGAATTGCGGGATCTATACCCAGCCTGTGGACACGAGCCTGGCTTTGCACTCAATGGAACATGGAGCGGTCTGGATCGCCTATAGTCCAGACTTACCTGCCGAGGATGTGGCTATCCTACAGAACCTGGTGCGTGGAGAAACCAATACGTTATTAAGTCCATATCCAGACTTAGATAGCGACGTGATTGCCACTGCCTGGGGTGTCCAGCTCGAGCCAGATTCCGTCGCGGATGAACGACTGGAGCAATTCATAAACAGGTATCGCGGCGGCGGGCCGGAACCTGGAGCTCCCTGTAGTGGGGGCGTGAATAGAACAATCCAACAGTAGTACGGTATGAATGGGAGGATAACTTGAAGAGGTGGTTCATTTTTCTATCGATGGTGTTGCTTCTGTCAATCGTGTCGGCCTGTAGTAGCGAATCTACCCAGCCTTCGTTGCAAGTAGATGGACCGGCCCTGGTCATGTTCTACACTGATAACTGAGTCCCTTGAATGGAGATGATGCCCATCGTGGATGGGTTAGAAGTGGAGTTTGAGGGCAAGGTATCAATTGTTCGGCTGGATGCAGCTCAGGAAGCCAACGCCATACTACAGAACCAATGGGGTCTACGTGGCCATCCATCTTTTGCGGTTCTGGATGGCGATGGTCGAACAGCAGAGCTTTTTTTCGGACCACAGCAGGAAGCAATTTTGCGTCAAGCGATAGAAGCCGTAGTGAGTTAATAAGACTAGACGGGGTCTCAAATGGAACAAGTGCGCATACCGAGTCCAAGTGACGAGGAAACACCGAAAACGGATGAACCAACAAATTCAAGGCTGTTGCCCTGGATTGGGATCATCCTGGCAGTTCTGCTCTCTGGTTTTGCCGGTTTTCTAATCGGAAGGCTAACGGCAGAGGCAGAGGTATCTGAAATGGTTGCCAGCGGCGAAAAGGCCATAGCTACCTCAATCGTTCGCACTAATGCCGACGACGCACCCAGTTTGGCACCCTTTGCCCCAACCCCGGCAAGCATCGCCTCAGAGACATTGACGACCATGGGAGATCCCAATGCTCCAGTGACGATCGTCGAGTTTTCTGATTATCAATGCCCCTTTTGCTTGCGCAACTTCCAACAAACCTGGCCGCAGCTTAAGGCGGAGTATATCGACACCGGCCGTGTGTATTACGTCTTCAAAGATTTCCCTATTCCTTCTCTTCATCCAGTTGCCGAAAGAGTACATGAGGCAGCTCAATGTGCGGGCGAGATCGGCGGCCGGGATACATACTGGGAAGTGCACGATGTCTTCTTCATTAATCAAGAACAATGGGCCGACAAGCCCCAACCTGACTTGGATAACATCCTTGTGAGCCTGACTGACGAAGCAGGGATAGCAAACGATGAAATGCGCAGCTGCCTGGACAGCGGCCGTCACGCCGAAGCTGTGCAGGCCGATATGGCTGAGGGACGTGCCTTAGGTGTGAATGGTACGCCTACCTTCTATATCGATGGCTACCCTGTGGTGGGCGCACAGCCCTATCAGGTTTTCCAGACGGCGCTCTCTATGGCAGAAGAAGGTCGTCTGGCCGAGGCCTTTACCCAGCAGCCTGGCCCTGACGATGGCAAAGCGCGGGCTACCGAGACTGCTCTGGCTGCCCAACCTGTCGATGTGCCCATGGGGGATGCCCCTGCCAAGGGTGATCCCAATGCACCGGTAACGATTATCGAATATTCCGATTTCCAATGTCCTTTCTGCTTGCGCCACTTCGAAAACACGATGCCTGAGTTGCAATCCTACATAGATGCCGGCAAGGTGCGCTACGTCTTTAAAGACTTCCCGATTCGTTCCAGTCACCCGCAGGCACAGAAAGCGCACGAAAGCGCACGCTGCGCTCGTGAATTAGGTGGCGAGGAAGCATTTTGGGAGATGCATGATCTGATCTTCGCAAACCAGGACGAATGGGCGGGTAATGGCCGCCATGTTGAACTGTTCAAATCCCTGGCCAGTGAAATCGATATAGCCCAGGAAGAATTCGACGAATGCCTGGATAGCGGTCGATATGCCGATGCAGTGAATTCCGACTTGGCTGAAGGTCAGCGGTTTGGTGTGACCGGCACACCATCGTTCTTTATCAATGGCCAGCGACTGGTTGGAGCCCAGCCGCTTCAAGTATTTCAGCAGATTATTGAGTCTATGCTGGTTTCTGAAAGCTGATCGTCACACCGAACGCGTAGAGGGAAAACTCGGCTCGCCTTCCAGCACTCATCCCCATACAGGAGTAAGGAATCAGGCGAGATATTCGCCCGACCACCGGCGAACCCTCTGGCTTAGTCTTTGACCCTCGACCTGCTTTCTGGCATTACATCCCTCCTTTACCCCCCTCGCTGTTTGACGACGGCATTGTGACAAAAAAGTGGCCAGCTGTGGCAAATTCGCCAATAGCGAATCCGTCACCGCCAGCCACCTTCAACTAGGCGGAAGATACCTGCTCCTAGTCAGTGTTCTTCAAAACCGCATGGGCCGCCGCCAACCGGGCGATGGGCACGCGGAAAGGTGAGCAACTCACGTAATTCAGGCCGATCCGGTGGCAGAGATCGATGCTCTTCGGGTCGCCGCCGTGTTCGCCGCAGATGCCGACTTCCATATCCGGCCGGGTCGCACGACCGTCTCGGACGGCCATGTCCATCAACTTGCCGACGCCGTTAGGGTCGATAGAGGCGAAGGGATTTTCCGGCAGGATACCCTGTTGGATATAGTCCACCAGGAATCCGGCCTCCGCGTCGTCGCGAGAGATGCCGAACACGGTCTGGGTCAGGTCGTTGGTCCCGAAGGAGAAGAATTGGGCATACTCGGCCATTTCACCGGCCGTAAGCGCGGCCCGCGGGATCTCGATCATCGTCCCGAATTTGTAGTCGATCTCGATCCCCTGTTCTTCCATCACATCCTTGGCCACGGCTTCGAGAGCAGACTGCTGCGTCTTCAACTCGTTGACATGGGCCGTCAGGGGGATCATCACCTCGGGGTGAACGTCCACGCCCTCTTTGGCCACGACGCAAGCGGCTTCGAAAATAGCCCGCACTTGCATCTGGGTGAGCTCTGGGATCAGGATGCCCAGTCGGACGCCCCTGGTACCGAGCATCGGATTCATCTCGCGCAGGGCCACAACCCGATCAAGGTACTCTTGCTTGACATTGATCTCCTGCAACGTGCTGTCTATCTCGCTCATCGAGTTAAAGTGCTGCAACCGGATCTTCAAGTCGGCCAGCTCCTGGATGAGTTCTTCGAACGAAGGAAGGAACTCATGCAGCGGCGGGTCGATGAGCCGGACGATGACCGGAAGGCCGTCCATAACCCGGAACAAACCCTCGAAATCACCCCGTTGCATAGGCAGTAATTGGTCAATAGCCTCGTTACGTTCAGTAACAGATCTGGTCATGATCATACGTTGGACGATGGGCAGCCGCTCAGTCTCGAAAAACATGTGCTCCGTCCGGCATAGGCCGATGCCTTCGGCGCCATATTGGAGGGCGCGTTCGGCGTCCCTGGGATAGTCGGCGTTTGCCCATACACCCAGGGTGCGGATCTCGTCCGCCCATTCCAAGAGCCTGAGAAGGTAGGGGTTGTTGAAATCCGGAATGACGGTATTCAACTTGCCGTGATAGACGAGGCCGTTGGTGCCGTCAAGGGACACCCACTCCCCTTCCTTGACCACCAGATCCTCAATGGCCATCTGCCTGTTAACCAGGTCGATCTCCAGTTCGCTGACGCCGACCACGGCCGGCTTACCGAATTGGCGAGCAACCAAGGCGGCGTGGCTGGTGCGGCCGCCGCGACTAGTCAGGATACCTTCAGCAGCCAACATCCCATGGACGTCGTCTGGTTTGGTTTCGGGCCTGACCATGATCACCTTCTTGCCCTCTTCCTTGACCCACCGTTCGGCCGTGTCCGCGTCGAAAGCGACCACACCGACGGCCGCGCCGGGGGAAACGTTGAGCCCTTGGGCGATCGGCTTGTGCTCTTTGCGAGCCTCATCGTCGAGTTGTGGATGCAAGAAGAAATCAACCTGGTCCGGATGCACCCGGCCCACGGCCTCTTTCTTCGAAATAAGCCCTTCCTCGACCATTTCCACGGCGATTCTTACTTCCGCCTGAGCCGTTCTCTTACCGTCCCGCGTTTGCAAAAGCCACAGTTTGCCATTCTCGATGGTGAACTCCAGATCCTGCATGTTCCGATAATGGCCTTCCAACCTGGCCGAGATATCTTCGAATTGCTTGTACGCTTCCGGCATGACGGCCCGCATATTTTCCAACGGCTCGGTCACCCGGATTCCGGCGACCACATCCTCGCCTTGGGCGTTGATCAGGTAGTCGCCTTCGATCTCGCGTTCACCTGTTGAGGCGTTGCGAGACATGGCCACACCTGTGGCCGAGTCCTCGCCCATATTGCCGAATACCATGGTCTGGATGTTGACCGCTGTGCCCAAATCGTGAGCGATGCCGGCCGCATTACGGTAATCGACGGCTCGTTTTCCGTTCCAAGACTTGAAAACGGCTTCAGTGGCCATCCTCAGTTGCTCAATTGGCTCGGTTGGGAACTCTATGCCTGTGTGACGATGGACCAACTTCTTGAATCGCTCAGTGACCGCCTGCCAGGCTTCGGCCGGCAGCTCTGGATCTGACTTCACCCCATATTTCTCGCGCTGTTCAGTTATTACCCTCTCGAAAACTTCGTCGTCTACCCCGAGCACTACCGAACCAAACATCTGGACCAGCCGGCGGTAACTGTCATAGATGAACCTCGGATCGCTGTTCCGGGCGATCATTCCCTGGGCCACTTCGTCGTTTAGCCCGATATTTAGGACCGTATCCATCATGCCGGGCATCGAGAACTTCGCTCCCGATCGAGCCGATACGAGTAGTGGATTTTGCGGATCGCCAAACTTCTTCCCGGTAGCTTGTTCGATGGTCTTCATGGCATCAAGTTCCTGCTGCCACATACCTCCAGGGAACCGGTCACCGCTTTCCTGATAAGCGTTACATGCCTCAGTCGTTACTGTGAATCCTGGCGGAACGGGAACTCCCAGTCGAGTCATCTCGGCCAGGTTAGCTCCTTTTCCTCCTAGTAGACCGCGTACGGCCTCCCAATCGCCGCCCTTGTATTGTTCGGCTTCTTCTACCTCGCTGAACAGGTAGACGTATTTTTGTTCACCTTCTGTGTCCAGTTGTACTTCTCCTACTGGCGCCTTCGCTTCGGCGGGCGCACCCTTGTCAGTCATTCGATTATCCTCCAATCGTATAGTTGATTTATTAGGCCCCATTCTAGGCCTGTTAAAAGCCCGCGGGGAGTGACAGAACGCGCTACGGAGGCTGACAAACGTCATCAATTCAGCGTCGCGTCCTAGCCAACCTGTCTATTTTACCTCGCATCCCCCAAAATCCCCATTGCCAGGGCTCCAAAGGATATTATTCTGAAGAGATGGTGGCTGGCGTATGAACGCCCGCTTAGATAGTTGCCTATGGCACTTTCCTGCTATTCGCATGGCCCGTTTGGGCTAATCGTCTTGCCACTGGTTATGTATTTATGTAAAATAAATTTCGCACTCGGCCGGATAGTGCCGTTTACCGGCCGCTTTGGTTTGCAAGTATGATACGATGTAGTCGTCAAGTATCGTCTTGTTCAGCCTCATAAGCTGGTTTGATTAAGAGGATGGATCGCTATGGAAAGCGAAGCGAAATCTGAAGGCGGACAGGGATTTCTAGCCAGCATCCCAATTTGGCTGGTTATCGTACTCGCCGGTGTGCTTCTGGTAGCCGTGATCCTCTGCCTAGTCCTTTTTTTCGGCGCGGGGGGAGATTCCGAACCGCAGCAGGATGGGCTGCCGACGTTGATGCCGACGGCCGGTGTACCGGTCGCGGGAATCAGCCCTGAGCCCCAAGGGACGTCCGAAAGCCCTTCTGAGGGCACTTCGGTCCTTGAGCTAGCGGCGACCTATACCCCGATAACCTGGCCCATCACCCCGACGGCGACTATCAGCGGAAGTGAGATGACGGCGACCACGATGGCCGAGACGGCGACCAGTATCGCGGCGACGGCCACGGCCGCCGCAACCCTTACCCCCCAGCCGACGCCTACCAACACCACGACGCGATTGCCTGTGCCCACCCGGACCCGGTATATCCCACCACCGCCGGTCACCTTTACACCTCAGCCTACCCCGTTTTTGACCAGCACGCCGATACCAACGCCTCTAGCCAACATCTGGGCAGGCAAATACTTCGCTAATCAGAACCTGTCCGGCGGGCCTACGGTCTTTAGGACGGATGCCAATATCCTCTTTGACTGGGGTACTGGCTCTCCCGATCCAAGCATCCCCGCCGACCACTTCTCGGTCAGGTGGGACCGGACGGTGAATCTCTCCGCAGGAAGCTATCGTTTTAGCGCCTTCAGCGACGATGGCGTGCGCGTCTACCTGGACGGTCAATTGATTATAAACCAGTGGCATACTGCGTCGAACACCATCTTCACCGCCGATCGAACGGTATCTTCTGGCAACCATACCTTGCGGGTGGATTACTACGAAGACATCGGCACGGCCCAGATACAATTCTGGTGGGAGCTCATCAGCTCCACTTCCCCTGCCTGGCGGGGAGAATATTTCAACAACATGACTTTAAGTGGCTCTCCAACGGTGGCCCGCAACGATCAAGAGATCTTCTTCAATTGGGGGACTGGAAGCCCGGCTTCAGGCATCCCGGCCGATAACTTCTCGGTGCGCTGGACCCGAGAAGCCGGCTTCAATGCCGGCACATACCGCTTCATCGTCCATCCGGACGACGGCGTCCGCGTTTGGGTAGACAACCAGCTGATCATCGACCAGTGGCACGATGCGACAGCCACTATCTACAGCGCAGCACTTTCACTATCCTCCGGGGTGCATACCATTCGCGTGGAGTATTACGAGAACCTGGGCGACGCCCAGATCCAGTTCTGGTGGGAGCTCGATGGCGCCTATCCGAACTGGCGCGGGGCTTATTTCACCAATGCCGACTTAAACGGCGCTCCGACGGTGACCAGAAACGACGTCTCAATCAACTTCAGCTGGGGATCAGGAAGTCCGGCTTCAGGCATCCCGGCCGATAATTTCTCGGTGCGCTGGATCCAAGGCCTATACTTCAGTGAAGGGACTTACGTTTTCCATGCCCGAGTTGACGATGGCGTTCGCATCTATGTCGATGGCGCCTTAGTGGTCAACGACTGGCGAGACGGCTCACTACGCGAAGTGAGTGGTGATGTTGAGCTCACCTCTGGCCAACACGTGGTCCGTGTCGAATATTACGAGCGAATCGACCAGGCCACCATCGAGGTCTGGTGGGAACAGGTCGCTAGCCCCTACCCTGATTGGACAGGCGAATACTTCGACGTGATCATCGAGCCAGATGCGACAGTCACCCCGGTCTTCGTGCGCACGGATACAGCAATAGACTTCAATTGGGGTTCTGGAAGCCCGGGAACGGGTATTCCCAACGACAACTTCTCTGTGCGCTGGACCCGTTCAAACGAGTACAATCCAGGAATCTACCGGCTCTCAGCCCAGTCGGACGATGGCGTCAGGGTATATATGAATGGCGTAAAGGTTATTGACGAATGGCACCAAAGCACCGGGCAGGAAACGTACACGGTAGAGCGACCCATCTCGGCGGGTGTACACACCATCGTGGTCGAATATTATGAAGGAACCGGCGATGCCATAGTGCGCTTCTGGATGCAGCGGATCAGTAACTTGCCCTGATCACAAAATAAATGCGGGGGTAGAGAATAAAGTGGGAGAGAGCGAACGCTTTCTCCCACTTTTATGTTTCCAGGGGGTATGCCGAAGAGAGGAAGAGGATTACGTCTCGAACGTGGTATCGATCACCCCTGGTTCTAAAATCCGTCCCTTGGTTAAAAAGTAAAAGACGCGCCGGTGCATGTCATCCCGCACGGCGCGGAATAGGCGCATCTTCTCCTCTTCTGTGCCGGTAGCTTTGGCTGGATCTGGAAAACTTATGTGCGCTACCTCGCCCTTTCCTAACCAGGCCGAGCATTCTTCAGCCGCGCTGTCACAAACTGTGATGACCAGATCCAGACGCTTCTTGCGAAATTTCTCAATCGACTTTGAACTGTATCCGGATATGTCGATTCCTATCTCGGCCATAACCTTGATTGCCAGCGGGTGAAGGCTGCCGGTAGGCCTGGTCCCGGCCGAGTAGGCCTTCCATTTTTTCTTCAGGTAATGCTTGACCAACCCCTCCGCCATTTGGCTGCGGCAAGAATTGCCTGTGCAAAGAAATAAGACCCGTGATTTTGACATCGATTCACCAATCTAACGACGGAGGTGCCTCAACCTCTGAGTCCATCTCCACATACTCCCCAACAACCGCATAGACTACCCATTCGCAGATATTAGTAACCCGGTCGGCCGCTCGCTCTAAATTATGGGCCACCCACTCTAAGTTATTGATCTGCTCTATGGAACTTGGATTTTCCATGGCATAGGTGAGGAGATTCCGGTATATCTGGTTGAATAGAGCATCTACTTCGTCATCCCGTTTCGGAATGGATCGAGCTAGCTCGACATCGCGCCGACCAGCGGCATCCAAGGCTCGTTCGAGCATTTCGCTCGTTATCTGGGCCATCCGCGGGATTTCCGCCAACGCATCTGGTAGCGGTCCCGGTCCTAACAAGAGACTGTTCCTGGCTATTCCCTTCACGTAATCGTTGATGCGTTCCAGCTCGCCAGTGATCTCTATTATGCCAGCGATGAGACGCATATCACCCGCCATTGGCTGTTGGGTCGCTATCAGCGTCAAGGCGTCACCCATGATGGCTATTCGACGGCTGTTGATATCCTCATCGGCGGCAACCAGTTTTTGAGCCCCAACCATGTCCCGCTGTTGCAAGCCATCAACGGCATCGATGATGTTGCTTCCGACTTGGCTGCCCAAGGCCAGCATTCTGTCCACCAGCTGCTGTAACTCTCTATCGAATACAGTTCGTGACATCATCACACCCCCGTTTGTATACACCTTAGTGATAGTATACTTCTCTTTCAACCACTGGATAAGTTTCTCGATTCGGAAAGTGGCGGCCAGATCCAGGGAGGGGCCCAACTTGTCCATAGCCCAATCTCCGGCATGACGGTCACCGTCCGGGCTTTGCAAAATCGCCGCCGATGACCTCCTGAGAGCGACGGGCTAATCTGCTTTAGCTTGTCCTTTACCCATTCCCTCAACGCCGCCTGTCGAAAAGCTCGTTCGACCAAGGCATCTATATCCCCCGGCTATCCATTCGTTTTAGCTCTCCCCAGGCGAGATATTCGAGGAGATCTATCGGAATTGGATACGGATTCTGAAAAATGATTGTCACTTCGGAAGTGATGGTCACTTCGGAAGTGATAGTCACTTCGGAAGTGATAGTCACCTATATCCGAACGGCTTGGCATCCGGGCAAGCTAGTATACAATTGCCAACCTGTCCGATCGAGCACATCACACCCTTGAGTTGTTCGCAGCGAACAGAATAATTCCAATCCGGCGCCGGTCGTTAATGATATGCCGTACGGCGCCGTTTTCATGAAAAGAGAGCGATTTTGAATCCTAGGAACATGGACCGGCGGCTGTTCACGATCCTGATGATCGTGTTCGTTCAGATGCTGGGCACGGCGATGATCTTGCCCATCTTGCCGCTCTATGCGAAAGATGCCTTCGCGATGTCGCCCCAGGTTATCACCCTGCTGTCCACCTCATTTTTCGCCGCCCAGTTTATTGCCGGACCGATCCTCGGACGGCAGTCCGATACGCGCGGACGCGTTCCCATCCTCATCATCAGCCAGATAGGGACGGCCGTCAGCTTCGTGATGCTGGCCTTGGCGCCGAACGTGTTTTTCCTCTTCTTAGCCCGAGTTCTGGATGGTATAACCGGTGGTAATATCATCGTTGCTCAGGCCTATGTGACCGACATCACACCTCGGGAAAGGCGTACAGAGGCCCTGGGCTATATTTTCGCCGTATTTGGCATCGGTTTCGTCGTCGGACCGGCATTGGGAAGTCTCCTGGCTGCGGCCTTTGGCCCTCGCGTTCCCTACCTGTTTGCCGCCGGCGCCGCCATGCTGGTCGTCGTCCTCACCAGGATGACCCTGGAAGAGACGCTATCCCCAGAACAGCAGGAAGCAAACCGTAACTTCAAGAAAGAAGGCGTTCGCATCGTGGATGTCTTGAAGAACGCCCCTCTCATGTTGATCTTGGTCATCGTCTTCCTGGCTCAGTTCGGCCTTGGACTTCTCCAGTCCACTTTCGCTCTCTACGGGGACGCCGTTCTATTCAAAGATTACAGCACTAAAGCTGTCACGATTGGCATCGGCCTGATACTGGCGGTATTTGGTCTGAGCCAGTTCATCACCCAGGCCTTCCTACTCAGGCCTGCTCTAAGACGTTTTGGGGAATACCGCCTGATCATCTTCGGCAACCTGGGCCGCGTAATCGGCTCCTTCGTATTCGCCGTTGTCCTCTCCCCTTGGCTGGGTGGGATCGGGGCCGTGTTCTATGCTATGGGCAGCGGCGTCATGATGCCTTCCCTTCAATCTCTGTCCACAGGCACCGTCGACGATAAACTTCGCGGCGGCGTCCTCGGTATTTACCAATCGTCGATCAGTCTATCGACGATCGTAAGCACCGCCATTGCCGGCGTCATCTTCGCCGCTAGCGCCACGCTGCCCTACTGGATAGGCGGCGTTCTTGGTGTGCTTGTATTTCTGCCAGCAGCCATCTTGCTAAGGCAATACGGTCAGAGGAAACCGCTGGCTGTGAAATAGCGATGCCGGCCGATTAGCACCCAGGCTGTGGGCCTGAGCTGCTTACAGAATAAGACGGTCCCTCACCTTCCTTACCCTTAACCTAGCTGCGGAATCAGTTCAGTCGTGGCTCACGAATGATCGCTACACGAATAACTAATCCCTATCTGTGACGCCCTGCCCATCCTGGTCAAGGATTTCAAGGCAGAGAAACTTGATTGAATCCCTGCTCCTCGAAATGCTGGTCAAAGGCGAATACGGCGTCGACCCTGTACTTTCTGGCTACCTCGAAGCTGACGCAGTCTACCAGGCTCAGTCTCCGTCTGTTCGCGATAAGCAGTGCGGTTAGCCCTATCTCATGCAGCGACTCGTCGATCCAGATTGTGTCTAACCAGGGCACGACGCGATCTTGAAAGACGCTGACGACAGGCCTGCCCAGGTGACGCTGTACCAGGGCAAAGGTCTCAACAAGTACGTAGTTCGTACAGATCAACTCTACCTTGTCGCGTATTAGGTGTTCCCACAAACGTGAGGCGTCGTGGTGGTTTCTTTCATCGGCATCGAGTACCGCCAGGAAAGCAGAAGTGTCGACAAACACTCTCATGCGTCGCTATCTCCGTACACCTCATCCAGATAATGGTCATGCTCCTGGCCTAGATCGGTGACGCCTGAGAAACCAATACCAATAACAGACAACGCGCGCTGGCGTATCTGCTCGGGAGCGAGCTCGCCACTCGATCCTACGAATTGATCAACACTTTGCCGGATCAGTTCTGCCATGGATACGTCACGGTCCAAGGCCATCCGTTTCAGGATTCGAGACTGTTCCTCTGTTAACTGAATCTGGGTTCTCACCATCTTCTTCGCTCGATTTACATTATGCTTACATTATTGCTTAAATGATAACACATTTCCGATCATGACACCACCCGTCAGCGCCGGTCAGAGACAAGGAGATGGTTACTATGAAGAAACCTAATAACCGATCGGGGTAGAATTATGCCGAATTGTCTGCACCACCCCCCTAGTTTGCTGGGCGCGTCACAGGTCCCTTCACAGTTTCTAGTTTCAGTGAGACCTCGACCGGTGTGTCGTTCGACTACGTCAGGCACGGAAACGAGCAAACGTAGCTGATTTGTGAAGTTCAGCTAGCCAACCTGCCCTCGGCAACGTGGGGTGTTACTTCACGCTCGATTCGATCTTCAAGCCGGTCTCGGGCAATTTCAAGATCGTAGAATGCCTGCATGTTCATCCAAACCTCGGCCGAGGTCCCGAAAAACCGGGCCAGCCGTAGGGCCGTGTCGGCCGTGATGGCCCTTTTCCCGTGAACGATCTCGTTTATTTTCCGGGGGTATACACTCATTTCCTTCGAAAGCCGGTACTGGCTGAGCCCCATAGGCTTCATGAAATCTTCAACCAGTATTTCACCCGGATGCACCGGGGTCATTCTCTTATCACCCATCGTAATTACCTCTAATGATAATCATTGATCTCGACATCGTAAGCGTCTCCGCCCTTCCAAAGAAAACAGATTCGCCACCGATCGCTGATTCGTATGCCATATTGGCCCTTTCGATCACCGCTAAGTTTTTCAAGTCGATTAGAAGGTGGAACCGCTAGATCGCGCAGATCCTTAGCCGCGTGCAGGTAAGTTAACCGTCGCAATGCTACCCGTTGTATTTCTCGTGGTAGCTTGCGCGTGTATTGGCGCCTGAAGACCTTCTCGGATGTATTATCTTTGAACGACTTGATCACGTTCTGAATAATTCCGCATAACAACAATCGTCAATCGCCATTACCGCCATGTGGTATTATTTTTCTGATATTTCTTTTTCGTTTAAAGGATGGTGCTTCTACCAGGCTCCTTGGCTGCTTTCTTGATATATCGTTTGGTTTATCTACATCGCCGTGTCGGTAGCATCGAGTCCGGCCGGCCGCTCCCGCACGATCAAGGCCACTAGCATACCGGCGACGGCGATCACGGGCCCCAGCGAGGCCCAGGCCGCCAACTGCAACACCCAACGGCCGGTCAAGGCCTCGGGCCATAGACCTGTCAGCGGCAGAAGCGTCAGCAACAGGGTCAAAACCGTCGCCACCAGCCAGCGCTGCCCTGGGACGGCCGCCCTCCCCCAGGTTTCCCGCGCCGCGACAGCCAGGCCCAGCGTGACAAACCCTAATAGCAGCAAATGGAGATACAGGACGCGCAGGCCGTTCCGCTGCGCCCAGAGGGCTGCTGCGGGCAGGATCATGCCCAGGCCGACCAGCGTTTTCAGGGCTAGCAGCGCCAACGGCACCCGCCAGCTAGTCCAGGAAGAAGAGACGGCCGGCCAGAGGGTCCAGACACTAATCAGCAATCCGGCGATAACCAGTATCCCGCCCAGACTGGCGATAAACCTCACTTCGGCCGGCACCAGGTTAACCGGCATCGCCAGCAGAAAGACCAGCGGCAGCCCAATCACGATAAGGTTCTCGCCCCAGCGCGATCTCCGCTCCTGAGCGTCGGTCAGGCTCCCTGCTGGCCGGAATGCATGGGCGAGACCCAATACAGCCAAGACCATCCAACCTTCAGAGAAAAGATCCAGGAACATATGGGTCATCGCCACCGACCAGAACGGATCTTCGACGCCCAGCCGGCTAACCACGGCCACGCCCCATGCTCCCAGCGAGGCTAATACCATGAATATCAGGGCCGCATCCCAGAGTCGGAGGGCCCGGCCGCGGGGCACACCTTTTGTAGCCCTGTAGTAGAGGATCCCAAAGGCATACCAGGCCAGCATGTTGAGGGTCGCCGCCATCACCGAGAGGGGCAGGCGCCGCTCGCCAATCTCGGCCACCTGGTACCCATATTGAATGAAAGCCACATAGGCCAGCAAGGCTACGAGGATCGTCGCCCCCATCACCCACCGGAAGCGCTTTGAGGGCCGCCGGCCGCTGATCCGGGGCAACCAGGCGGCGATCAGGCCCATCAATGCCGGAGTCACCCAACCAAAGTACATCAGGTGCGAGTGAGCGTGACGCACGTTGACGAATTGCAGTCCCGCCGGGTAGCCATAGATCATGCCGAAGCGCATCAAGCTTCCCGTTCCGCCGGCTATGATAAAGCAGACCAGGGCTGCTTTCCATATCCAGGAAGTTCTCGGGCTTGAGTCTTGCGTCGTCATTTAGGGTGGACCTTGTTTCGGTTTATCTCCAAGCAGTTAGCGAACCGGGTATCGCTCATTTGTCGTGCAAAAAACGGGTACTGACTTGGTGCGGACTTAAGACAACCAATAACCGGCGACAATCAGAGCGCCGCCCAAGATCTCGACCCCAATCTCTGTAAAACCAAAGCGCTTGATATTGCCGACAGGACGCGCTCGGGCAACGGCCCATGCCGCCCTCGCCAGATAGCCGGCAAAGGGTACCACAGCCAACCAGGGAATGGTTTCTTGGCTCGCAGCTAGGATCAAGACCAACAAGACGCCGACATGTCCCCAGAGCGCCGGCGACCTGCTCATGGACCTTCCGTGTGTGTCCGCTATACGCAATCTCACATAAAGGACACCCAGCATATTCTGCCCGGCCATCAGCCCCCAAAGAGCCCAGGCCGTCCCATCTAGCGTACCGGTGGCGGCGACATAGGCCGCTGGAGCTGAAGCGGCCAGGCCAGTCGCCCCGGCTGCTTCCATCCACAAAGACCTGACAGTCGCTCTGCGTTGCCGGGAGGCGACCAGGTACAAGATGAAGATGAAAGCCATCGGCAAGAGCAACCAGAGAAGCATGGCTCGTCCCAAGTACAAAAGCCCAACAAAGGATAGGACTGCCACCAGGCTCAAGCCGATGGTCCAGCCAGCGGCGAGATTTATATCCGCTTTTCGGCCGCGTCCGGAACGGATACGCATCCAGGATATAGCCGGCTGGCGGACCAAGAAACCCGCCAATCCCCCGATCAGGGCCAGGGCCGCAGCCAGGTTCCATTCCTGGGCTACGAGAACACCCACAAAATAGGGTACCAAGAACCACGACCAGGAACCGTGCTCGGTCGGGATTACCACTTGTTTGCGAAAGATCCGGCCATTCTCCGGTCTAGCGTTGGAGCGTTTCTCCATGATAAGACGTTATCGCGTATCAGTAGAAGGAGGTGTGGCGAGGCTCTTCCTCTTCGCCCTCCTCTCTCTCAAGGCAAATGCAGCCAGTAACAATAAGAACCCGAGCACGGCAACCACGTTCAACAACCCACCCCACAGCCGTGTAGAGCGCCACAGGTTTAGATCGCCGATGATCCGCATGGCCAGGCTCAAGTGTAGTAATACGACCGGTCCGTAGAAAAACTTATGGTAGGGTACGTTAACTCCAGAGACTGCCGGCACGATGATCGGGGCGTGGGCGAAGATCAGGCTAAGGACGAAGCCCAGAAAGAGGGCATGGAGCATGGCGTCGTAGGTGGGTCCGGCTATCACCCCAGCATAGCGCATGCCCAGTAGACCGCCTATGACCAGCCAACCATATCCCAGCAAGAGATTCACGGCGATGAAACGGGTCAGCCCTGATCGACGAACAGTGCGACGGGCTATATCAAAGGCGAACAACCATAAGGCCAGGGCGACAAATCCCAAACTCGCCAATCGCACACCGGCCGAATAATCAATAATGGACAATATGAGTCCGGCGACCGTTATACCCAAGGCCACGGCAAAGAGTATATGGCCAAGCCTGCCCGGACGAGCCACACGGCTTAGTTCCAGTCGCTCTCCAACAATGGTTAATATCAGAAAACCGGCCCACCAGTAGACTATCTCTGAAATAGCCCAACCGGCTAACCAAAGAGTATTCCCGATAAACCAGGCGGCCGCACCCATGGCCATCGTCGCCGTGTAGAAGGCGGGAACACGGTAAACCATGACGAGCGAGACGATCAAAAAGGCGAGGCTGCCGAGGGCAATCAGAATTGATCCCAGTTGATTAAAGCCATCAATGATCAAGACGATCGCGCCCAGGGCGGTTAGAACCGGTCCGACGTAGGTCCACCTCTCCCGGATAGCAATAGCTCTTTCCAGGGCGATGACGGTCCCAAGAAGACCTGAGATCATCAACGGACCGTGAGCCATGGGCAGACCCGGTCGAAGAGCAGGCAAGACCCAACCGATTCGGTATAAACCGGCCCACAGAGCCGCCAACAAAGTCAGCAACACAACAGCCATCAACGGTAGGCGAAACTTCGCGTCAGAATTCATCCGGGGTATCTTCCATGTCTGGTAGGATATCGGCAACGCAGTTTGGCCAGCTCGAAGGAGCTGTTCAGTATCAGCGGACCAGAAGTAAGATCATGACCACTGGCGTCCGGGCTACGATGCTGTGGGACAGATGGGCGGGCATATGCACCCAGGTTCCTGGTTTGGCGACCGAGGTATCAGGGCCCAGCGACAACTCGGCTTCGCCACTCAGAAAGTGCAAAATGGCCGGACGCGAGGCAGTGTGTTCGCTGAGCTCTTGACCGGCCGCAAAGCCAAAAAGAATGCCCTTAACGTTCTCGCCATCAAGAAACGTGCGGCTGATGATCGTATCTTCCGCTACCTGTGGTATGAGCGCCTCTAAATCGTTTATATAGGTATATTCATCCAGCCAGTGCGTTGTACCGCCAGGGTGCGATGCACTTTCTTCCTCCAAGCTGTCCCCCAGCCCTTCTCCGTTTGCGTTTTCTTCTGCCATCTCTCACATCACCTCAACGTCGCCATGCTCTGACGAGTCCGGATCTTTCTCTTCCTCGGCCACGAAATTCTGCAACGTCGCCATGATCCCCGATAGCTCGATTTCGTAGATCCGGGCCACGTCGACCATTGTATCAAATTGGGCCATTGTGCAGCCTACGCAGGCCGTTTTGAATTTCTGAAAAACGGAAACCGTTCCCGGCCATTTCTCCAGAATTTCGGCAACTGTCATATCAGTTGTCGGCATCGGTGTTGCCATTATCTATATCCACTAATTTCATGGTAACAGCAAGGCGATTGTCGCTAGCTCCCGGAATAGAAGGAAGCTCAAATCGCCAGAAGCCATTACGCTTCCCAAAGATGATAGTTGGCTAGCGGAGGTCTGGGAACTATAGGAAAGCGCTCTTTACTCCGCGAGCGTTCTTACATAGGCGACGATGTTGACCAAATCCTCTTCGCTAAAGGCCGGGTTGCCGCCCTTTGGTGGCATATCGACGCCGGTTGTGTTCTCCGGATCACTAATAGACCTGCCAGTCTTGATGAATGCAACAAATTCATCGTCTGTGAGGTCTTTCAAGAAAGCACTCGTGGTCAGGTCCTTGCCGTTATTCGGAAGTCCCTTGGCGTCAGGGCCGTGACATCCTGCGCAGACCAGGAAGAGATCCTCGCCGGCGACGGCGTCGCCCGCGCTGGCGACCGGCTCATCCTCCGCACCACCATCCCCACCACAGGCTGTCAACATCAGTGCCACGATAAATGCAACGCTTAGAACAAGGATTAACTTACGCATTTCTGGTTCTCCTAGGTTATGAACTGTATGCCATGCAGGCAATAATTATCTCTTCTGATTTTACTCGAACAATTCGGAATAGGAACGGACTGTTCCCGCCTGCTCCGCGGCCCATTCTTCGGCCCGATTCGGATCGGCGAAGGCGATGATTCCAAAACCCATCGGAGTTACCAGGTCATCACTTTCGACGTAAAATGCTTCGTCGGCCTTCAACCACTCCTCGGTGTCATAGTCATGCACCCAGAAGACGGCTACATCTTCGGCTGCCTCATCGATGGAGGCTACCATACCGCCAATATCGTCAAAAAGCCGTGCTTCTCCGTCCGGTTTCACATAGGCGGCCGCGTATCGGGCTTCGTTGATGATCATCAAGCATCGATCACAAACATCTTCACCATAGCGGATATCAGGCGGCTCATCGAGGTCCGGTCCGCCGCCGCAGGCTGCAAGCAAGATTAAGCTCAACACCGCCAGCACTACACCAAGGAATACGCTTCTGATTGTCATAGGACCCCCCTCTTTCGAAAGACCAGGTATGTGCCAGCCAGAGGGAGGATCGCCCATATTGCCAGGATTGCCAGCAGGAAAGTCATTAGTTGGGAGCCATAAGTACGTACCGCATACGTACCGGCGGGTCCAAGAACCTCCAAGTTGCTGCGAATGGCAAGGATAGCGGCCATCTTGAAGATCTGTAATGGATTGAGTAAAGCCATGGTGAAGAGCTGGTCGATGTCAAGTCGCAACACGATGGCTGTGCCCATCAATCCCAGGTCGCCAAAGAAAACGAGAACGAGCCACAGAAACAAAGCCACGCCGACGGCCGTCGCGCTTTTTCCCGTTGTAGCCGAGATGAGAAAGCCGATACTCAGAGAAACCAAGGCCAGACCGAAGGCCAGAAGTACCAATTCCAAGAATTGGGCGGCCTGAGTCGTCCCACCCTGCCAGGCGATTAGCAGGCCGCTAAGTCCAAAGCCTATCACCAGGGCTACCAGGATGGACAGGGCCAAGCCGACGAATTTCCCCATGAGCAGCTCTGCCTGGGAGATTGGTTGGGTAAGCATGTATAACATCGTCCCCCGTTCCCGCTCCCCGGCCAGGCTGAGGGCGCCTAGGGTCAGACCCATCAGAGGTACGATTAACAAGACCAGGTTTATGAGGCTGGCGCCGGTGCGACCGAATCCTGCCAATCCTTGATTCCCAATACCGGAGAGCGCGAGCCAGGCCAGGGCCAGGGCTAGGCCGGTGAATGCCAGAGTATACAGGAGGAACCAGCGGTTTCGCCGGGCGTCCTTCAACTCCTTCTGGGCCAGTATCAACACATTTCCAACATCCATGTCCGCTATTTCATCCTTCTTCCCAGATGAGTCCTCTCAGCCACCCTGTCCACTGGGCCCGGTTCCCCGCACCTCTCGTTCCAGTTGAAAATCCGACACCGGGATCCCGGCTTTGGCCAGCAGGGAGATGGGTTTAGCCTTCTCCAGCGGGACAACCTGAACCCAAATTCCTGTACCGTTGGGTTCGGCGTTATACCCATGCCCCGACAATGTTTCCAGGGCCTGCCGGATCCACCCGTCGCCGTCAAAATGCAGCTTAAGCATCGCCCTGGTATCCAGGCGGCTGCTCAACTCGGCCGGGGGGCAATCAGCCACCAACTTCCCAGCTTCGAGAACCAAGACCCTGTCAGCCAAGGCGACAACTTCCTCCAGGCGGTGGGAGGAGAAGATGAGGGTTTTTCCCTCGTTCTTCAAATCGGCCAATAAGGATAGAAATTTCTCCCTTGCTTTTATGTCCAGGTTGGCCGTGGGTTCATCCAGGATAAGAAGTGGCGGGTCGGCCAAAAGGGCGATGACCAGGGCCAGCCGTTGCTTCGTCCCACCCGAAAGGTCTCGCACCCGTTTTGGCAAATAAGTCACCAAGCCTAATCGCTCCAGCAGGTCGATGGACTGTTCTGATTCAGTGTCCGTCCTCTTTATCCGGGCATAAAAGAGTAGCGTCTCCTGGACCGTCATATCGTCGTGGAAACTAATCTCTTGGGGAACAAAACCCATGAGGCGTCGCGCATCCTTACCCTGCCGGGCAAGGTCAAATTCTGCCAGGTGCACGTCACCGTCGTAGGGGATCACCCCGAGCAGGCAACGGAGGGCAGTCGTCTTTCCGGCGCCGTTCTCCCCCCAAAGAGCTACCGATTCGCCCGCTTCGACCTCAAATGATAGCTGGTCGACGGCCGTCAGCGAACCAAATCGTTTTGTCAGATCCTTAACTTGAACCATAAATCAACCCCGATTGTGGGATACCGGTAACTGGTCGCCGGAGATATTTTGCTTTCCCCGGAACCAGGATTTCCAATTAGGTGGCCTAAATCTATTGATTGAACCAAAAACCAGGATAGCCGCCGCCATTAGCAAGAGTCCCAGGGAAGCGATCCACATGGTCGCCTTGTCCCCCTCCTCTTTCAGAGGCAGGCCAGCTGGCACTTCAGGCTGCATCAGCGGCGCTTCGTCCACCATCTTCGGCTGCGGCTTTACAAAGGGCACGGCGCGAGCTGCGAAGTCGACCGCCTGTTCGACCGGGCTGTAAATGAACAGTCGTAGTGAGCTGTCTCGATCCATCAGATTTTCAAATAGCCGCTCAGATTTATAGGCGACATCGCCCAACCCATCGGCGTTAGCATCGTAGCCGACGTAATCGCTCCAGTAATTGCCCCGGCCGTCAACGGTCCAGTCATTTTGCTGGTATCGACCGCCGCTACCGCCGGCGATGCCTACTTGTTGTTCGTTATCGACAAAGCTATTTCCCGTGAAAATATTGTTGCGCACCGAGGGCATCAGGTTCACGCCGATGTCGTTATAGGCGAATACGTTCCCCTCAAACCGTCCAATGCTGTCCCGTTCTCGCGGTGAGTTGTCCAGGTGTGCGCCGATGCGATTGTCCAGGAACATATTGTTCACTATCACCGCGTCATCCATATCTTTCAATCCCACACCAAAACCACTCGGCCCGCGATTGCCGGTGATCGTGTTGTTGAGCAGTTGGAGCCGCCGGCTATACATCATAAATGTGCCGACTGAATTGTCGGTCAAAAGGTTGTTTTCGATGACGGCATCGTCACAGTACATGAAATGCAATCCGTAACGGCCGTCTGCAACTTGATTATTCCTAACAATGAGGTTTTCTGAGTACCAGAGTACGACGTCACGGCCCTTGCTTATCCTGTTATTCTCGATCGTGACCCCATTGCTAAACCAAACGCGGATCGGATCCCCACGGCGAGGTACGTCTAGATCCTTGCTGCTAATCACATTATTTCGAATGACGCCGCCGTCCGCTTCACGCAGGTAAACGCCGAACAAGGTGTCTTCCAGGCGATTGTCCTCGATGATGGCCCCAGGCGCTTCAACGGCGATTCCAGAGTTCTCCTGTTGCAGAGAGTGCCCGCTTCCGGCAATGACGAATCCACGCACCGTGATGTCAGGCGCGACCAGCTTGATGACCGTGCCGGAACCACCGCCGTCGATCACCGGCCAATCGTGGCCGATCAGGGTGACTGACTTGTCAATGACCAGGGATTCAGGGTAAATGCCTCCAAACACCTCGATAATCTCACCCTCATCTGCCTGGACCAAGGCCTCGGTCAGAGAGCTGAAACTCCCGCGAGCGGTCACAACGCGACCTTCACCCTGGGCCAACGCCGGCATGGACAGCACCAAAATAGGCGCCACCATCAGGCTAAAAAAGATGAGTAATTTAATTCTTCTCATATCAATGAATCAATAATTGCTTACTTGCCTAAGCCGAGTCCTCTCGGCCCGAGTCCTCTCGGCCCAAGCTGAGCTTCGCTCGGCCTAAGCCGAGTCCTCTCGACCATCGACCAAAGGCTTGTAAGCCCGGCGGTGGAAGTACAGGCCTACAAGCACCAGGATTGAGGCCAGGGCGGCCAAATACCAGCCGGTGTCCACCGAGGCGATGGTTTTGAATTGCCCGATCAAACCTTCGCCAAGTATCGGCGGCGTGAACGGCTCGATGAAATTACTCAGGGCGGCCGTCGGATCCAGGTTTTGCCCGAAATTCCGCATCCAGAGATACAGATCGATCAAGAAGATCGCTGGATACAGCACGGCCGGAAGGGCAAGCAACACAGTCCACTTGGTGTGAATGAAAACCGTTGCCACCACCAGTAGAGCGGTTACCGCGATCAGAACGACGCTCAACGAACGTTCCAACTGGGCGGCCTCTTCCAAGGGGCGCATACCGATATAGTGGTTTAGTCCGTCGATCTCCTGTACGTCGCCTTCTAACCGGTTCACATAGGCGTGGACGAAAAGACCCTTCGGATATTGGGGCGCTTCAAGTTCCATATTCCAATACGGTAAGAAGATAGAAATAATCAGCAGGATGGCGGCCAGGCCCATGAACAATGTCGGTAGCAGGTAATCCAATCTATTCTTTTCACGGTCTTCGGCCGACGGTCGCGGACCAACTATCTCTTGCCAGGTATCAGACATTATTTATTACCCTTTATCAGTTACGCTGTGACAAAAGGCGGACCAGGGTAGCCCCGGTCCGCCCTACCTCTTGCGATTAGGGTTCGACCAACATATAGCCAGTCATCTCCAAGTGTAACGCTGAACAGAATTCGGTACAGTAGTATGAGAATACACCATCTTCATCGGCGGTAAACTCGAAGGTGCCCGTCTCGCCCGGTTCGAGGCTTAGATTGATATTGTATATCGGGATGGAAAATCCGTGGGTTGCGTCATATGTCCTCTCGACGTTGGTGATGTGCCATACGACGTGGTCGCCTTGCTGGATCTCAACGTGCTCAGGTGTGAAGTGACTGCGTACGGCGGTCATAAAGATCTCAACCTCGTTGCCGTCACGCACGATGCGTTCCTCGCCCAACTGAGTGCCATTCGGGTCAGGTGACTGGGTGTGCGGGTTCCAACCGATCTCCGGGTAGACCTCCCACGGATCCAGCTTATCGGCCTTTATGATCTGGGCGTAATGGGGCTCGCCATCGGGGAAGGGCATGTCGTACAACAGCTGCAGGTTGTCGCCTGGTTGGGCGATGTCAATCAACTGGAAATTCTGCGGCAGCAGGGGACCCACATTCAGGAAGCGGTCGATGGCCCATTTATTTAGAGAAACCAGGTACTTGCCGTCGGGACTTACGGTGTCGCCCTCGGCTGTGGCTATATGTCCGACGTTATAGTGCACGCTGATCTTGGATACCAGAGACCACTCGGGATCATCATTCAACACGGCGTAGTCACCGCCTAGCGACCATCGAGCCACGGCCGGCTCCAGGAAGAGGCTGGTGTAGGCATAGCCCTGGTTGTCAAATTGGCTGTGCAACGGGCCAAGGCCAACTTCGACTTGCGCTTCGACAACGTCGTCGAAGTCCAAGATGGGTACGCCGTAATCGTCGGTCTCCCAGTTACCGGCGTCAATAGCACTCATAATCTTGTCGAAGCTGTAAATGGTAACGTGCGGATCCAACTTGCCCGAGACGACCATGTACTCGCCACCGGGCGAGATGTCAACCCCGTGGGGGCTCTTGGGCTCGGGAGCGAAGTATAGCAATCCCTCTTCGATGGAGGTCCCCAGGGGAACGACCGGGAACCCGTTCACATCCACCGTGTTACCGGCGGCTGCCACTTGGACTGCCTTGTCCAGGTTGATGATGTGCATGAGGTCCATGTCGTTCTGGGAGGCGCCCGCCTCAAAGGGGGGATTACCGGACTCGACGCCGCCGGTAGCCATTTCCGAATTAAAGGAGTTACAGAAGATCCAGCCGTCACTCACCAATTTACCTGCGTCGCACAGATCCTGCCAGTACGGCGGCAGCTCCATGGCGAAGGATTCATCTGGATTGATCCGGCCACTCTCGCGGTCAAATTTCCAAAACGTAACCATGCCCCGGTAATCTTCGGCGTAGTTCTCGAGAGAGGAGTACTCCCACCCGAGTGGAGCGGCGTATTGCCCACCTTCGATGACCCATTCGCTGTCTGGTGTAACCATCGTGCTGCCGTGATCATTCAAGGCGATGGGATTCTTGACGATCTGCTTGGTCTCGAAGTCCCTCAGGTCAATAGTGGCTACGCGGGCGTTGGCCTTGTCGTTGATGAACAACCATTCGCCGTCGTACTCGCCCCCCGTCTCGCTCAAGGCGGGATGGTGGGTGTCAGCCCAGGTGAGCTCGTGGTCGCCGATGTTTCCTGACTCCAGCAATTCCATGGTACCCACCTCGCCATAACCATAGCCCTGCCACGGCTCTGGGGTGAAGACGGCGATGGTCTTCAAGATGCGCATAGAGGGCATGCCGATAACGAACACCTGGCCTGAATGGCCGCCCGAGGCGAACATGACGTATTCGTCGTATACACCTGACGGGGTGTAGGTCTTGAGCGCGGCGGTGATGTCATCAGGCGTTAAGTTCCGCGCCTCGGCGATGCTGGCGGCGTCCCCCGAGAGGGCTTCCGCCACTGCTGCCGAATCGCTGTCCGCATCCTGACCTTCTTCGTCGTTTTTACAGGAAACCGCCAAGACAGCGATCAGAACTATGATGAGGGCGGCGAAGATCCACAACCTATACTTTTTAATCTTCTCTCGTTCCATTTCTTATCCTCCTACAATCGCCGGCAAATCCTGAACGAATGAGCCCGCCCAAGGCCGGTCCTATCGCTCAACCATGCCGAACGGAGTTCGGCTAAGCTGAGTCCTCTCAGCAGGCCAAGCCACTAAATAAATTAGACACGCGGGAAAAGAACTGATCTGTGCGCGCCTCAGGGCACTATTGGTAGTGTAGAGGATCAGAAAGGCTTCGTCTTTGCGCCAGCGCAAATAAGGAGAAACGGATGCCCGCTAGCTGGCCGAGAGGAACTCCTGGGGTTGCAAGTAGCAAGTGGATGGTGGCAAGTGTCCGGCAGAGAGGAACTCGACTAGTAGTTATTCGTTATCATTGGTCACAAACAGTCAATGTAACCCAACCAAGAACCAGCGACCAGAGGCCAACAAAGTTGGCCCGAGTTCAGCCTTGCTGAGCCAACCTGCAACCGATCCCTGATCCCTAACCCCCAGTCCCCAGCCGAGTTCCTCTCGGCCAAGGCCAGTCCTCTGGCCCAGTCCCCAGCCCCTAGCCCCCTTCTTTCGATGGCAAATCCTCTGCGATGGACACCAACTCGTGGGGCTGAACAATGATGATTCGCTCCCGCCCTGTTTCGATCAATCCCGCTTGCTCCCAGCCACTCATGATGCGGCTCACGGTATACAGCGTGGTGCCCGTCATTTCCCCCAGATCCCGGCGGGAGATTTGAATATCCAGCAACACCCCTTTGTCCACCCGCTTCCCTGTCTGTCGAGCCAACCTCAGCATAGCTCGAGCCACCCTCCTCTCCACTCGCTCGGTGGACAGTTCTAGATAGCGCTCCTGTAACTCCTGGAACCGGCGACCAACCAACCTCAACCCATTCATGGCCAACTTCGGCGAGTTGGCCATCAGCTCGATGGTTGTGTCGTAGTCCCACTTCAGCGCGTAACAATCAGTCACTGCTTCGGCAGAGAGAGGAAAAGGGGTCCCGCTCAGGGCGACGATGATCCCCATACCGTCACCCGGTCCCATAAAATGGATGATGACCTGGTGGCCTTCGGCCGTCAACTGGCTCAGCCGCACCTGTCCTTCGATGATGACATAGAAGTGTTCGGCTGGCTCGCCCTGGTGAAAGAAGAACTCGCCCCGCTCCAATTTGGATCGCCGGGCTACCGCTAACGCCGCCTCAAGCTCGGCCGTTTCCGCCCCCTTGAACAGAGGTGATCGCCCGAGGAGATCCAGCAACTCTGACCTCTCCTGTTCGTGCATGATTTGGATATATTAGCACGTAAAGCCCCCTTCCCCCAAAAGCTAAGCCAAGCTGAGGTTCACTTAGCAAACCCAGACGGCGAACGAAGTTCGCCCAAGCCAAGGCCACTCTTGTGACCCGTCCTCTCAGCCGTCCTCCGGTCAAGCCTTCACGCCGAACGAACAAGCCAAGGCCACTCTTGTGGCCCGTCCTCTCAGCCGTCCTCCGGTCGAGCCTTCATGCCGAACGAACAAGCCAAGGCCACTCTTGTGGCCCGTCCTCTCAGCCGTCCTCCGGACAAGCCTCCACGCCGAACTTCGTTCGGCCAAGCTCAGTACTCTGAGCAAGTTTCAGTATTAGCCGGATTCCGTCTACAATTAGCCGCGTCAGTAACCATGATGGATCAAGTCCCGCTACCGTCGAAAAATTAATGCAGCGATCGACTAGAACGAAACCCATTTTACGCTGGCTTTTACAGCTCGATAAACCGGTTCCTGTCCGCACGGATGCCGAAGTGAGCGCCGAGCGGGACCAAAACTATAACTGGAATTTCGCCGTCAATCTGGCGGATGTGTCGAGCTTCTGGTTCGGGCTGAGCTTCATCTCCTTCGCCACCGTGGTGCCTCTATTCATCAGCAAATTAACCGACAGCCCCATCGCCATCGGCGTGGCGGCCCTCATCGCCCAGGGCTCCTGGTTCCTTCCCCAGGTCTTTACGGCCAACTCCATCGAGCGATTGGCCCGCAAAAAACCGGTGATCGTCAACCTCGGATTCTTCACCGAACGACTACCCATGTGGCTCATCGTCTTGTCGGCCGTTATCGCCGCCCGGAATCCAACCCTGGCCCTGATCGTATTCATGGTGGGTTACGCCTGGAATGGCTTTGGGGCCGGACTGGTCGCCACCGCCTGGCAGGATCTGATCGCTCGCTGTTTCCCCGTCCAGCGCCGTGGTCGGTTCATGGGAATATCGTTTTTCGTTGGCGCTCTGATCGGATCGCTGGCGGCCGTTTTCAGCGTCAGGCTTCTTGCGGGTTTTGAATATCCGCTAAATTTCGTCATCAGTTTTTTTCTTGCCGCATTATTCATCACTTTCAGCTGGTTCGCCCTTTCCTTGACCCGCGAACCGGTTCAAAAAGTCTCCGCCCCAAAAAAGAGCTCACGCCAATTCTGGTCCGAGTTGCCGGCCATCGTGCGGCTGGACGAGAATTTCCGCCATTTTCTTGTCGCCCGTCTCTTACTGGCCTTGAGCGGGATGGGCATCACTTTCGTTACCGTGGCCGCCATTCGCCGCTGGGAGGTGGCCGACGGAACGGTGGGCATCTATACGGCCGTCTTTCTGGCCGGCCAGATGGTCGGCAATCTATTTCTTGGCTTACTTGCCGACAGGCATGGGCATAAGCTGTCTCTGGAGATCGGCGCCCTGGTCACCTTCCTGGCCTTCGGCCTGGCCTGGCTGGCCCCTTCTGCCGACTGGTATTTCTTGGTGTTCTTCTTATTAGGGATTATGCAGGGGGCGGTCATCGTCTCCGGCATTTTGGTGGTGATGGAATTCAGTCCCGCGGAGAAGCGGCCGACCTATGCCGGCCTGACCAACACCAGCGTAGGCGTGGTGAGTATGATAGGACCCTTGTTTGGGGCCTGGCTGGCCTTAAACGGCTACTCGTTGCTGTTTGGTCTGAGCGCCGTCATCGCCTTGATCTCCTTCGCAGCCTTGCACTGGTGGGTTCAGGAACCGCGGTTCAGAGTAGGCCCCAAGAATGACGATGAGTCGGAGGTTGAACTATAATGCGAACCGCTGCTATTACCAACCGGTAGCATGCCCGGATTGAATAGACTATTACCTTGATCAAATGACGCCTTGCCATCTACAATCAGACATGCATCCATTTTCGATCACCACTGTTATATTTATTGCCCACAATTTCTAATGGTATATAGAGAAAGAACCAGGCCGGCAGTATTCTTATCACGTCATTCGGCAATCGCGGATCGTTTATCTTTAATCGTCAATCGTTAATCGTTAATCACAAATTAAAATCCCATGCCCCACACCCACGAGTCCACCTTCCGCGTACGACATTACGAGTGTGACGCCTACGGGCACCTCAACCACGCCAACTACCTGCGCTACATGCAGGAGGCGGCCTTCGAAGCTTCGGCCGCCGCTGGATACGACGTGGCCCGTTACCAAGCCTTGAACCGCGTGTGGTTTGTGCGAGAGTCGGACATCACCTACCTGCGGTCGCTGGCCTACGGTGACTCGGTGAACATCAAGACCTGGGTCTCTGATTTCCGACGCATCCGTAGTCGCCGGTCCTACGACCTGTATGACGTGGCCTCTGGGGAATTAGTGGCCCGGGCGATCACCGACTGGGTATTCCTCGATGCCGTTTCCTTGCGCCCGATAACCGTGCCGCCGGAGATCGTCGCCGCCTACTGGCCCGGCGGACCACCGGAGGAGATCCCCGCACGCGAACGCTTTCCCAAGGCGCCGGATCCGCCGCCAGGGGTGTTCACCATGCGCCGGCCGGTCCGCTGGCGTGATATTGATGGGGCCGGGCACGTCAACAACGCCGCCTATATGGCCTATATCGAGGATTGCGGCGTGGAAGTGGCTGCCGCCTACGGCTGGCCCATGACCCGCATGATGGAGGCCGGCTTCGGCATCATCGCCCGCCGCTACCGGATCGAATACCGTCTTCCCGCTTTCCTTGGCGACGAGCTCGAGGTCTCTACCTGGGTTTCAGATCCCAGGCGGGCTACGGCCGTTCGCCACTACACGATTAAGCAGGTCGGCAACGGTGAACTCTTGGCCCGGGCCCACGTGCTGTGGGTTTGGGTGGAATTGGCCTCCGGCCGGCCCATGCGCATCCCGCCCGGCTTCCTGGACGAGTTCGCTCCGAATATCGTCTATTAGTTTAGTCCTTGGACCTCCATCCCAGTCCCGATTAGTTTGCCAGCTCTATTGGCTCTCGGAATAGCTGTGCCTACTCATCGCCCAGTTTCAGCAAGACGTAGTTCATTTCCTCCGGGTCGAATCCCAGAATTGTATTGTTTTCAGCCCAGTCCATAATGCTGCCCCCGATTCGTGGCGGTGCGAACCTTCCGCTGTAGATCCGTTCCCCCTCCTCGCCCGGTTCCTGGACTAGATAGAGGCCTGCTTCATCGGGATCACGCGGGTCAAAAACTGTATATGCCAGCGCCGCCCCGGAAGGCGCCCACGCCCCCAGCGTCATCTCAGGTTTCTCTATTAGCCGGTTCTTGCCGTCTCTCAGATCTATCACCCTGCTCTGGATTCCACCAAGCCCTGTGAAGTTCATCATACTCACCAGCAAATAGTCGCCATCGTCTGAGAAGGCCAGATCTTCTACCAGGTAATCTTGCTCGCCCAGATCCGGATCATCAATGCCCCAGGGCAGGCGGAACACGCGATCTGGATCCATCTCCCCATCTTCCAGTGCTGCCACCCACAGTCCTGACACAGGGCCCCGCGACTTTGAATAGGCGATAAGCCCGCCATCAGAGGACCAGGCAACTCTGTCAGGCATCCATGCTTCTTCATTCCTAAGATCCCATTCCGCCAGCAATTCCAACTCCTGATCGTCGATATCAATCGAGTACAGCATCACTTCTTCTTGTCCGGGTTCAGTAGATTCAACCCGTATAAAGAACAGTTGTTTGCTGTCACTGGACCATTCTGGGTAGACGTCAAGTGAAAGGGACCCTCTACCGGATCCTTGCACACTATTTATGAAACCGCCTTCAACGCCATCGTCCGTGAGGTTCGTCAGGTCGCCCGTGCCGGCGTCTAACAGCCAGAGGTCCGGTTCCAGCACATGTCTCGCGAAATTCTCGGTGAATGCGAGATAGCGACCATCAGGTGACCAGGTGAAAGAGCTCTCGTCCATTGAAATTTCGGGTTCGATGCACAACTCATCATCGGCCGATGCGTCGCCGATGCACACCTCATTTCCATCACGCCAGACCAGACGCTCGCCGTCGGGAGAGAGGTAGGCCTGAACAAACGGCGATGGCGGAAGATCGAGCTTGTCGACATCCGTGACCGTCAGACCCTCAACCGATATCGTTTCCCCAGACAACAGCCCACAGGCAAATAACATCAGCGCCAATGGCATTCCCCCCAGCCACCAGTACCAACGTACATTTTCCGGTCTGATCTTCATCTGCATCGCCCTTTCTCCCTGCGTGTCTGGCCCGTTGTCCAGCCCTCGCCGAATCTATGAGAGCTATCCCCATCATCATCTGGGCCTGACGCCGGCTCCATGGGATAGCCCCAGTTGACATTTCCAGCATATTGATTCACCGGTCCTCTGTCAAGTATCAAGAGTAACATCGTAGACGGTGGGGAGTTATCTTCATCTTCCCCAACAGGAACGTAGGCGCGACCACTGATTACTCCAGCGTTCTCAGCGAAACTCCGGTATAGGCTATAATAACAACTCTTAAGCACACACTAATCAGGCCTGACTTCAAGCTACAGTGCGCTGTCGTCTTTTTCCCTAAGGAGCAATGTATGAGCATTCAGGGTCTTCATCACATCACCCTTGTCTGCAACGATGCCCAGCGAACAGTGGACTTCTACACGGGCGTTCTTGGTCTGCGCCTGGTCAAGAAGACCGTCAACTTCGACGATCCGGGCAGTTACCACCTCTATTTCGGCGACGAGATCGGCCGTCCGGGCACGGCCATCACTTACTTCGAATGGCCAAGGGCGGCCGGTGGCCGCCCCGGAATCGGCGGCACGCACCATTACGCCCTGACTGTGTCTAGCTATGACGGCCTGCTCAAGTGGAAACGGCGACTCGTTGACCTGGGGTTGTCTGTTGACGGCCCATACGACCGGCACTATTTCACCTCCATCTACTTCCGCGATCCAGACGGCGTGATCCTCGAAATCGCCACCGAGGGACCTGGCTGGACCATCGACGAGGAACCCGGAAATCTCGGAGAGGAGTTCCGGGAGCCGCCGTCCGAGATGGTGGTTCGCAACCGGGATGAAAACACGATTCAGGCGATCACCTGGCCCGAACCAGTGCCTGCGATCATGGAGGACATGGCTCTCGACCAGGGAATGCATCACATCACGGCCATCGGCACGGATATCGAGAGAACCCATGCATTCTTTAGCGGCCTGCTTGGGTTGCATCGCGTAAAGATGACCTCCAATTTCGATGATCCCACCTCAGCCCACTGGTATTGGGGCAGCGGTGACGGCCGACCCGGCACGTTGATCACCTACTTCGAACGCGATCCTGGCGATAGCCGTTACCGCCGGGTGCGCATGGGCGCCGGACAGACCCATCACTACGCCTTCGCCGTTCCAGACGAAGAGACCCAGCTACGATTTCGCGAGAGACTCCTGCAGGCCGGTCACCGTGTGTCGCCGGTGATGGACCGCGTTTATTTCAAGAGCATCTACACCAATGATCCCGACGGGCACATCGTCGAGCTGGCCACGGCGGGACCCGGCTTTCTTTTCGACGAGGACAAGGAGTCGTTGGGCCAGGACCTGAAACTTCCGCCCTGGCTGGAAGACGGGAGACAGGACATTGAAGGGGGACTCGCTCCCTTGACCGCCACCCAGCCCGCCGTCGCCAAGGTGTCTGGAAGACAACCGGTGTCTAGAAGACACCCGGCATCACCATGACAACCGGCGACTCCATGACACCCGGTGACTCCTCGTCGCCCGGCGACCCCCATCAGAATCAACCGGTCATCCGCGAAGGCAAGCCTTTGAGCGAGGCGCGAGCGGCGATGATCTTGCTGCACGGTCGAGGGGCGACGGCCGAGGATATCCTCATGCTCGCTTATGAGCTGGAACATCCAGATATGGCCTACCTGGCTCCACAAGCGGCCGGCTCCACCTGGTATCCATATAGTTTTCTGGCTCCGATTCCAAAAAACGAACCGGGCCTATCATCGGGCCTCGCCCTCGTCGGCCGGTTGGTCGATGACGTGGTATCCGCCAGTATCTCTCGAGACCGGATCCTAATCGCCGGATTTTCCCAAGGAGCCTGCCTGGGATTGGAATACGTGGCCCGAAACGCGGGACGATTCGGTGGGGTACTCGGGTATAGCGGCGGCCTGATCGGTCCTGAGGGCGCGCCCCGAGAATACGTGGGATCACTGGACGGCACACCGCTATTTCTCGGTTGCAGCGATGCTGATTTCCACATCCCCAAAGAACGGGTTGAGGAAACAGCTCGCGTGCTCGGCGAATTAGGAGGAGATGTAACCATGCGTCTCTATCCCGGACTCGGGCACACCATCAACCAGGACGAGCTCGACCATGGTCTGGCGATGGTCACCGCCTTAATGCAAACCATTTCCTGATGCTCAGCATCTCCAAGGCTGGAGTCCGACGACAGCCCAGGCTGGAGTCCCACGACAGCCCCGCGACCGC
>JBARZW010000036.1:0-7611 GCA_049650305.1 Promineifilaceae bacterium (SeqCode) | reverse complement strand
GGTGAATTCTGGTGGCCTGATGCTAATACAGCACTATTTGAAGCGATTAAGAAACACGCCAATCCGGGCATCAAGGTCTACGAAATGGACAACAACATCAACGACGACGCTTTCGCTGATGCCGCCGCCAGTAAGTTGTTGCAGTTCTTGAGCTAGAAGCGTGATAGCTCCTCGTAAACCAACGGGCCGTTGTCCGGAGACAAATTTGAAAGAGGATTGCGAAAATGCCTTTTATCCCCAGAGATGAAGCGCTTAAGCGCTTGAACCAGAATGTTGCCGAAGGAAAGCCCATCATAGGTGCTGGGGCGGGTACGGGCATCTCGGCCAAATTCGCTGAGAAAGGCGGTGTCGACCTGATCATTATCTATAACTCAGGGCGATACAGGATGGCCGGTAGAGGAAGTTTAGCCGGCCTGTTGCCTTACGGAGACGCCAATGCGATTGTAGTGGAAATGGCCGGTGAGGTATTGCCTGTGGTCAAAGACACCATGGTGCTAGCAGGAGTATGCGGGACAGACCCATTTCGCCTGATGCCGGTATTCTTGCACCAGCTCAAGGAGATGGGCTTCGACGGCGTTCAGAATTTCCCCACTGTTGGACTCTTCGATGGTCTAATGCGATCGAATTTGGAAGAAACAGGTATGAGCTATTCCCTTGAGGTAGAGATGGTCCGGCAAGCTCGCGAACTCGAAATGTTGACCTGCCCGTACGTCTTTACGCCGGAAGAAGCGAGACAGATGGCAGACGCCGGGGCTGATGTGCTTGTACCTCATATGGGCTTGACCACGAAGGGCTCGATTGGGGCCGAGACGGCTCTTGACCTGGATGAGTCCGCGAAGCGAGTACAGGCGATGCATGATGCCGCTAAGGAAGTAAATCCAGATATCCTGGTTCTTTGTCATGGCGGTCCGATAGCGGAGCCGCAAGATGCCCAGTATATCTTCGACCACACCGAGGGCATTGGCGGGTTTTTCGGCGCATCCAGTATTGAACGGCTGGCCACCGAACCGGCGATCGAAAGCCAGGCTAGGAGTTTCAAGAATCTATCGCTGTAAGTTAAAAAGCAGCGGCCGAGCCTTAAGTCGTTTTGAGATAAAAGGTCAGGCCGCTGAAGTTTACAAATCCATATCATTAGGGTGAATTTTCCAAGGAGGACGCAATGTCAAGACCAGTTACATTATTTACCGGCCAGTGGGCCGACTTACCATTCGAAGTGATGGCTCAGAAGGCAAGCGCCTTTGGATATGACGGCCTGGAGATCGCATGCTGGGGTGATCACTTTGAAGTGGATAAAGCGCTGGAAGATGAAGGTTACGTGCAAAGTCGCCGGGATATTCTCGAGAAGTACAGCCTTCAGTGCTTCGCCATTAGCACTCACCTGGTAGGGCAGTGTGTGGGAGACTATCCCATTGACGAAAGGCACAAGAGTATTATCCCCTCTCGCATATGGGGTGATGGAGATCCTGAAGGTGTTCGCCAACGAGCGGCCGAAGAAGTTAAAGACACGGCACGCGCCGCCGCTAAGTTTGGGGTAACAGTTGTCAATGGTTTTACAGGATCCAAGATATGGCATACGTTGGCAGGTTTTCCGCCCGTACCGCCCGAGATGATTGAGGATGGCTACCAGGACTTCGCCGATCGATGGAATCCCATAATGGATGTCTTCGACGAGGTAGGCGTCCAATTTGGGCTCGAAGTCCACCCATCAGAGATCGCCTACGATTTTTGGACGACCAAGAAAGCATTGGAGGCGATCGGTCACCGGGAGGCGTTCGGCATCAACTACGATCCCAGCCACCTCTATTGGCAGATGGTCGATCCTGTGGCCTTCGTTTACGAATTTGCCGACCGGATCTATCACATGCACGTGAAAGAATCGATTCGTAATCTCAATGGACAGAACGGTATATTGGCTTCGCACCTGGGATTTGGCGATCACAGGCGTGGTTGGGATTTCGTTTCTCCTGGTCGCGGGGGTGTTCCCTTTGAGCGAATCTTCCGCGCCCTGAATGATGTTGGATACGAAGGTCCCTACTCTGTTGAGTGGGAAGACAATGGCATGAACCGCGATCAAGGTGCGCCGGAAGCGCTTCAACTTGTTCGAAAACTAGATCTGGTTCCCTCTGACGTTCTGTTCGACGACGCATTCCAATCAAAGGACTAGGGAGAAATAGCAATGAGTGAGGAAACTGGTTTTACGTCCATGGCCGGAACGGCCGCAGAAGGTGAGGTTCCGGAAGTTGGCGTTGGTATGCTCGGTTATGCATTCATGGGCAAGGCCCATTCAAATGCGCTGAAGACCATTCCCTACATGATGTATCCACCGCCGGCGGTTCCAAAGCTGGTATCCGTGAGCGGTCGTGATGAAGCTGCAGTCGCCGCGGCAGCCAAGCGATTCGGCTACCAAAAGTACTACACGGACTGGAGGGACCAGGTTAATGATCCTGACATCCAGCTTTTTGATAATGGTGGTCCGAATGATACGCATGCTGAGCCATGCATCGCGGCCGCCCAGGCTGGAAAGCACATTCTATGTGAGAAACCACTCGCCCGGACGGCCGAAGAATCCAAGACCATGTTAGACGCAGTTGAGAAGGCTGGCGTCAAGAATCTGGTTGCCTTCAATTACCGCTTCGTGCCGGCGATTCGCCAGATCCGAAATCTTATCGACAGCGGCGCTCTAGGTCAGATCTACCACTGGCGAGCTGTCTATCTGCAGGAATGGATCATGCCCCACTACGGGACACCAAAGATATGGCGCTTGGATAAGTCGATCTGTGGCAGTGGAGCTCTGGGAGATTTAGGTGCGCATATTGTGGATCTGGCCCATTATCTGGTGGGTGAAATTAAGAGTGTCAGCGCTATGACCAAGACATTCATCACCGAACGCGAGCTCGAAGTAGGTCCTGGCACAGGGATCGTGGACGTTGACGATGCATTCGTTGCAGCTGTCGAATTCGAGAATGGGGCTATCGGCACCTTGGAATCTACGCGGTTTGCTGGAGGTCGCAAGAATTATAATTGCTTCGAGATCAATGCCGAAAAAGGCAGCGTTCGTTTCAACCTGGAGCGTATGAATGAATTGCAGGTCTTTTGGGTTGACGAGAAGCCGAAGGAGACCCAGGGATTTCATAACGTTTTGGTTACTGAAGGTCATCACCCCTGGTGGGAAAACTGGTGGCCCCATGGCCATATCATCGGTTGGGAACATACCTTCATCCACGAAATCACCCATCTGCTGGATTGCATCGTGAACGATAAGGAAGTCGGACCTCATGGCGCCACCTTCTTGGATGGATTCAAGACGGCGGTGGTGTGCGATGCGATCCTGGAATCAGCTGAAGCGCGTCGCCATGTTGACATTAATTACTAGCCGCATGTATTAGTGAAGTGACCGGAAATGCCGGAGTAGGTTTTCCGGTCACTCTATCCTACAGAGGAACTTTCTATGGAGAATTCGGAAGAGACCCGCTCTGGTGTCCCGAGAGGCTTGCCAATCGCGGCCGTGATATTGTTGATCCTTGGTTTCATAGCCCTGCCGGTGATCAACAACAATACGACAGATGAACAGCTGGCCAAAAATGTCATACTTGCTGCCATCCCTTTCATCTTGATTTTCGCTTCCATCATACTCGCCTTCATGACTATAGTCTGGTTTGTATCTAGCCGGCTGAGTGACAATATCTCGGAGAAATCCTATCGTCCAATAGAGATAATACTTATCGGTGGTATCTTGCTGGGCGTAATTTTCATTTTCCAACCCTGGGTATTCGAACTCTTTCGAGTCGGGTTCTTTCTATTGTTGGCATCGACCATAGGTTTCATACTGTGGAGCCATGTGCGTCCAAAACCAGCTGCCCACGAGCTCGCTGCACCGGCGGATGGCGAATCAGGCTTGGGATCAGGTGGTTAGGTTGACCGACATATTTAAGCCAACACCCGAACAGAAATTCACATTTGGCCTATGGACTGTGGGCAGCATTGGACGGGATCCATTTGGGGAACCGGTTCGTCAACCGATGTCACCGGTCGATTTGGTTCATCTGTTAGCCGAAGTTGGTGCTTACGGCGTCAACTTCCACGACAACGATCTTGTGCCAATCGATGCCACTCGCGCGCAAAGGGATCGCATCGTACGCGATTTCAAAAATGCACTTTCGGACACTGGCCTCGTTGTTCCGATGGCGACGACTAACTTATTCAGCGATCCTTCATTCAAGGATGGAGCCTTTACATCAAACGATCCGAAGGTACGAGCTTATGCTCTGCAGAAGACCTTGAATGCCATCGATTTGGGCGTTGAATTAGGGGCGAAGATCTACGTATTCTGGGGAGGGCGCGAGGGTACGGAAACTGACGCCGCAAAAGATCCATTGGAAGCCGGCAAGCGCACCAGAGAGGCGATGAACTTCCTTTGTGAATACGTTAAAGACAATGGTTACGATCTTAAATTCGCGCTTGAGGCAAAACCGAACGAGCCCAGAGGGGATATTTACCTGCCGACAACAGGGGCGATGCTGGGCTTCATTGCCACGCTGGACCACCCCGAGATGGTTGGTGTGAACCCTGAGCTAGCCCACGAACACATGGCTGGACTTAATTTCATGCATGCCGTAGCTCAGGCTTGGGATGCCGGAAAACTGTTCCACATAGATCTTAATGACCAGGCTTTTGGTCGTTACGATCAGGATTTCCGATTTGGATCAGTGAACATAAAGAGCGCTTTCTTTCTCGTGAAGTTCCTCGAAGATGTAGGTTATCAGGGAAGCCGACACTTTGACGCCCACGCCTACCGAACAGAGGACTGCGATGGCGTCAAATCCTTTGCTCGCGGCTGCATGAGAACTTACTTGATATTAAAGGACAAAGCCGCTTGCTGGAACGCCGATACCGAAATCCAGGCATTGCTCCATGAGATCAACGTTGACGATGGTTCTATGGAGGCGTTTAAGGGTAGTTATTCACCTGCGAAGGCCGCAGCCCTGAAGGACCAGGACTTTGATCGCCAGTCCATGGGGAGCAGAGGGTTGGCCTATGAGCGACTCGATCAGCTGACCGTTGATCTGCTGTTGGGAACGAGATAACGAAGATGTTGCTCCTGGGTATCGACATATCTACGACGGGAGCAAAGGCCCTGCTCATCGACGAAACTGGGCGAGTTGTGGCTAGCGCTACATCGCCACTGAGATTGTCGACTCCTCAACCGCTTTGGTCGGAACAGAATCCTCTCGATTGGTGGGACGGCGCCAAGAGAAGTATCCGAGAAGTCCTGAGGAAATCTGGATCCCAAGCGAGCGAGATCCTTGCTATCGGGCTAACTGGTCAAATGCACGGACTGGTATTGCTTAATGAAACGGGGGACGTTCTTCGCCCTGCTATGCTTTGGAACGATCAGCGTACCGGTCTTCAGTGTGATGAAATCCGCAGTCGCCTAGGCAAGCGACGTCTCATTCAGATTACCGGGAACGACGCCCTCACCGGCTTCACCGCTCCTAAAATCCTATGGGTCCAACAGGAAGAGCCCCAGGTATGGGCAGAAGCCCGGCATATTTTGTTGCCGAAGGGATACATCCGGTACAGGTTAACCGGTGAAATGGCGATGGATCGGGCGGGCGGATCGGGTACGCTATTATTCAACCTCAAATCCCGTACGTGGTCAGAAGAGGTACTGGAGACCCTTGATATTCCCCAGGAGATGGTACCCCAGACCTTCGAGGGAACCGATACCACTGGATGGATCACCGAAGAGGCGGCCAATGAGACCGGTCTAAAAAAGGGTACACCTGTGGTAGGCGGTGGCGGTGACCAGGCTGCTCAAGCGGTTGGCGTGGGCGCCGTCCAACCTGGTATTGTTGCTCTTACACTGGGAACCTCAGGGGTCGTTTTTGCCACAACAGAACATCCATTAGTTGAGCCCGAAGGCCGGCTACATGCCTTCTGTCATGCGGTACCTGGTCTTTGGCACTTCATGGGAGTGATGCTCAGCGCAGCCGGCAGCTTGCAATGGCACAGAGACGTACTCGCCCCTGATATGAGCTTTGACGATCTGGTGATGGAGGCATATGAAGTACCGCCAGGCAGTGAAGGGCTCCTATTTTTACCATATCTGACCGGCGAACGAACACCATATCCCGATCCGCTGGCCCGCGGCGCCTGGGTCGGTCTTACGGTTCGGCATAATCGCGCCCATCTGACCCGCTCAGTACTTGAAGGCGTTGCTTTCGGTATCAAAGATAACTTCCAATTGATACGGGAGTCTGGCCTTGGACAGATCGAGCAAGTTCGCATCTCTGGTGGGGGCGCAAAGAGCCCCTTGTGGCGACAAATTATGGCCGATGTCTTAGGCGTCAGACTCGCGACGGTCAACACGACGGAAGGAGCAGCATTTGGAGCCGCCATTTTAGCCGGCGTTGGCCTAGGACAATTTGGATCGGTACCTGAAGCTTGTGAGACAATGATCAAGATCACTGGACTTACCGAACCGGATGAGAGTAAATCACCTACTTATGAAGAATTTTACGCTCGATATCGCGCCTTATACCCAGTCCTCGCTCCGGAATTTGAGGCTATAGCCGCAGCGGTTGACTGACTGTTGAATGAACCTATTCTGACACCATGATTCTCGCCAAATTTATGATCGACGGAAACGATATAGAACGTCCGACGCCCCTGGATTGCGATGTCTAAAGACGGGCCAATAGTCTGCATCGGGGTCATGGTCGCCGACTTAATCGGCGGTCCATTGGAGCATTTGCCTGGTGCGGGCGGACTTGTCTTGGTCAACGAAATGGGTCTTTACCCTGGCGGAGGTGCGATAAACACGGCTGTCGCATTATCGGAACTTGACCTGGAAGTGGAGATTATCGGCAAAGTCGGGAACGATCCCCTTGGCGGTTTCCTGATAGATGACCTTGATAGACGAACCGTTGGGACAAAGTTCGTGAAGAAGGATGCGGAGGTCAATACATCTGCGACCATGGTAATGGTAGATCCAGATGGCGATAGGCGGTTTGTTCATTACATCGGCGCAAACGCGGGTTTTACCACTGAGGACATTGACTTTGAAGTGGTCAACGCGGCGTCGGTTGTTCATGTAGCCGGTGCATTCGTAATGCCAGGACTAGACGGCAAGCCGCTGGCTGATTTACTCAGAGAAGCGAGTCGCTCAGGTGCGATCACTTGTCTAGATACGGCCTGGGATTATTCAGGTCAATGGCTGCAATTGTTGGAACCTGCTCTGCCCTACGTCGATTACTTCCTACCAAGCTTAGTCGAAGTACAGGCCATGACTGGCTGTGTTGGCCCAAATGAGGCCGCGGCCGAGCTCCTCAAATATGGTATGCGAACCGTGGTAGTGAAATTAGCAGACGAAGGATGCATGTTGTCCACGAGTACGGGAGAATCGTTTCACATCCCAGCTTATGAAGTGGATAGTGTTGACGCAACCGGGGCCGGAGATTGCTTCAATGCCGGTCTTATCGCCGGGATATATATGGGTTGGTCTTTGGAAGATTCCGCTAACTTGGCCAACGCCATGGGCGCTCTTTGCGTGACTGAATATGGCGCGGCCGGAGGTTTGCGTTCGCTCTCAGAGATCAAGGCATTCATGGC
>JBARZW010000035.1:0-32213 GCA_049650305.1 Promineifilaceae bacterium (SeqCode) | reverse complement strand
GCCTAGCTCGGTTTCGGCTTGGTTGGCTATCTCGGCCGCCGTGGCGACGAGTAGCGTGGAGAAGATCGTTAGCAGGACCAGAACGAGGTTGATTCGCCAATTCGAGGGTGGGGGGTCGAAAACGGTGGGTATGGCGGTGAGGGCGATCTCACCCCCTTCTTCCCTGACAAGAGGCGTGAAGCCAATCCCTTCGAATCGCTGGCGTAATTCATCGAAGCACTCCTCCAGTTCACATAGAAAGTGTCCTTGGAATCTAACGTTGCCGCGCGCCGGCTTGTCGATCGTATAACTGTAGATAGAGAAGAGATCCCGCAACGCATCCCTTAGGGCGTCTACTTCTTCCATTGTCGGCGAGCTGGTTGATCCTTGATTCATATTAATGGGGTGTGGTTGAGTGGGTTTGTTTTCGGGTACAAAAATGGGGAACGGTCGAGGTGGCCACGGATCGCGGATGTGGCAAGTATAGCGCTTTCAGCACCCTTGCCGGGTGTCCAATGCCCGTCCAGTTTTGGCTTTTACTGTTCGGACTCGACCTCAGAGGCTACACTCTCGCCCTCCATAGCCTGCGCGAGTTGGGCTTCCTCTTCTTCTTCATCGTCTCCCCAGCTGATGATCCATATACAAGCGCCGGCTACAAGGATGGTGACGACGATAAGCCAGAACCACTGGTTGGTCTCTAATCCCACGTCACTAGCTTCCCAGACGAGGATGGCGACCATGCCAAGGGCGAGTACTATCCAGGCGGTGATATTGGGGTGTGTCTTAATCCAATTCTTGATTGATTCCATAACAACTCTCGATTATATGCCAGGAACGGGGAATTACCACGACAGTTTACCCATCCAGTCGAGTCTGATAGCAGCCATGGGTCAGACTCGATTGCTCAGTTATTTCTCGACGCAGGGAGATCTTAATATTCACTCCTGGTTTATGGGTTGCCTTTGACATGTCCATTCTAACTAGAAACTTTCGTCAATCGTTTTCACAATTCCTTCGTTAAACAGGTCCAACGGCCCTTGTGTCGCGTAAGATCTTCATCAAGATCAATGTGTCAGGGGGTTGGGACTCCTCGACAGCGGCTAGCCAGGCCCTGGGCAAGCTGCCAGGTTGGACATCGATATAACCTCGCTCCGTAAATAGCCTATGAATTTCAGCCGGAGGATCCGTCGGTGGAAAGGCGAGGATAACCTCGCATATCAGGGCATTAGCCGTATCCTCTATCTCCTGTAAGATGGCGGCCCCCGTGTGACAGGCCGCTTCTGGCGGATTGATGATAATCAGGTCGATGGTCCCGACCAGGTTCTCACTGCTCCAGCCGGCGAGGGCGCTGATTTCGCCGTCCTTCCGGCCGATGAGATACCCGCGTTCGCCGAGGGACATTAATAATTCCCGGCGCTTTGTCCTAACCGCGCTTCCCGATGTGCGACGGATGAGCCAGAGGATATCTGGTACGTCTGAAGGCGTGGCCCTATGGACGGTGACGCCGTTCAATAGAAAAGTCGCTTTCTGCGTAAGGGTGGTATCAATAGCCGGTTTTGTTCCTAAGTCCGGCCTTGCGAGTACGTCAGCGCTTGATTTCGATTCCGTATCATGTTTACCGAGGTACGCGGAAGCGTCGACCCGGGTACTGTTTCCCGCAGCTGCATGCTTCTGCTGCCATATGGCGACCGGACCCGGGACGATCCTGAGCATCCGCTCCCAGGCCATTTTAAAAAACTCGGCCGTCTCGTCCATGGATCCCGCAGTATCGATGACCACATCCGCGGCCGCAATTTTCTCGTCCTGGTGCGCTTGAGACGACACACGCAGGGCGGCCGTCTCCTCGTCCATGCCCCGGTAAGTGACGAGGCGCTCGATCTGCACCTCCCTGGGACAGCGGGTCACCCAGATCTGATCACACTCTTTAGCCAGGCTGCTCTCGAGAAGTTTGATGGCTTCGATGAAAACGATGTGCTCCTCGCTTTCGGTGATAATGTTGAGAAGCGTCCTGCGCACGGCCGGGTGGATGATGCTTTCCAGGATCGATAGCTTTCCCTCGCTCCCGAAGACGATAGCCCCCACTCTGCCCCGGTTAATAGACTTGTCGGGGTTGCGTACAGCGGAGCCGAAGGCGGCTTCGATGGTATCCTGCACCTCGAGGTCGTTCTCCAACAGATAGTGGACGATTTGGTCGGCATCAATCGCCAGCGCACCCTGGCTGGCGGCCATCTCCATGACGGCCGACTTCCCGGTGGCGATATTGCCAGTCAATCCAACGATGTATTTATCGGGCCAGCGTGTGCTCACCTGCCAGTTTCTCCCATTCCAACATGAGCTCTTCGAGATGGCTCTGTGCCGCGCTGTATTCTATGCTTATGCTCCTCAAATTGTCAAAAGCCTCCGCTTCGCTGACCTCCTGTAGCTGGAGAGTCAACGCCTCGAGCATGGTTTCCTGGTTGGCGATAGCGGCTTCCAATTGGGTCAGTCGCGCCGCTTGCCTGGCAGCCTCGTTCTTGCTGGTCTTGGCGCTACGAGTTTGCCGTCGTTTTCCGACCAAGGCACGAGCATCACTTTCCCTTGTTTCTTCCAGACGTCGTTCTCGATCGACGACGTATCTCGCGTAGGATCCTTTGAATACCCGCAGGCGGCCGTCTTCCAGGTGCCAGATCTGGGTCGCAAGTCTGTCTACTAGATAGCGGTCGTGAGTGACCAGCAAGATCGTGCCTTGAAAGCGCTCTAATACCTCCTGCAACAGCTCCTGGGCCGTGATATCCAGGTGGTTCGTCGGCTCATCGAGCAGTAGAAAATTCGCTCCCTCCAAGGCCAGTAAAGCCATCGCCAGCCGGCCTCGTTCGCCACCGCTCAGGGAACTCACCAGTTTGAAGGCATCATCACCACCAAAGAGGTAGCGTCCCAGAAAGCTGCGGGCTTCGCTGATCAGCATAGGATGGTGGCGCATCAGCTCGTCAATGACGCTATTATCTGGATTAAGTTGCTCGTGCGCCTGGGCAAAGTATCCTATCTCCAAGCTGGCGCCCAGTTTCACTTCCCCAGAAAGGGGTTCAATCTCGCCCTGTATGGTGCGCAAGAAGGTGGTCTTTCCGGTTCCATTGGGTCCAAGCAAGGCCGCGCATTCCAGCCGGTGCAGCTCCAGATTCTCGGTCGAAAATAGGAATTTCTCTGGAAAGCCAATAGTTAGGTCACTAGCCCGAAGAATGATCTGTCCACTCCGGAGACCGGCTTTTAGATCCAGACCAAGATTCGGTGGCCGGCTCGAAGGCGATTTTAATTCACGGAAATGCTGGGTAGCGGTAGCCACGTCCCAATCGACACTTGCCACGCCAAGCCGGCTCCACTTCGTACTATTCAGCGCTTCGATCCCGTGAATTTCGACAGCTCTTATCTGGCGACCGATGCGCTTCAATTTACCCTTGGCCATCTGCGTATTCTGACCGGCGATGTATCGCCGCACGAAATCCAGCTCCTTCGCCATGCGCTCTTTAAAAGTTTTGAACTCCTCTTCTCTCCGTTCCCATCGCTCTTGGCGTTGCTGCACGTAGGCCGAGTAATTACCCCGGTAGGTTTCGATTATGCTGGTGCCCATTTCCCATACTGTGTTGATAACGGTATCCAGGAAATAGCGATCATGACTAACGACAAGGATCGCCCCGTCCCACGTTTTCAGCATTCCCTCGAGCCATTCGATCGCTTCGACATCCAAGTGATTCGTAGGCTCGTCCAAGATCAACAGATCTGGTTTAAGCAGGAGAAGTCGAGCCAGTAGAGCCCGTGTCTTCTGACCTCCACTTAGGTGGCCCATCTCCATATTCCTGGCTTGTTTATCGAACCCTAACCCCTGAAGCACCTGCCTGACACGCTGCTCGAAGTCGTAGCCACCGGCGTGTTCAAACTGTTCCAGCAGCGATCCGTATTGCTCCAATAGATCGGAAGAAGCCTTCCCGTTAGACATCTCATCTTCCATCTCTCTCAGGCGGGTTTCTTGGGATCGCAGGTCGTCGAATATCATCATCATCTCATCCGAGACGGAATGTGTCACCCCAGCGAAAGCTTGGGCAGATTCCTGCGGCAGGTAACCAATCCGCTTTCCGCGTGCCCTATACACGTCACCGGTAGAAGGTTCGACCTGTCCTGCCAGGATGAGAAGAAGGGTTGTTTTGCCTATGCCATTTGGGCCAACCAGACCTATCTTGCCATCGTTAGGTACGCTAACCGAGATGTTCTCGAAAACATCGAAAGCACCGAATGATTGACCAAGGTTGGAAGTTGTTATTATCGCCATGTCAGGTTCCGATTATACTAGATGCCGCCTCTTGATGTGACAGTTACTGGAAAAACATACTTCTCACATCTTTCGCGGTTGAGGTTGCTAGAACAAAAAAAAGGCCACGGGGAGGTGTACCCGTGGCCTTCATACTACATAGTAGTTTACATAATCAAAGACCGGTAGGCGCACTCCGATAAGGACGATAGTCGTCCGCACCGAGAATCCTCCTCACTGTTACTGTAATGAATTGCATATTACCCTTGCTTACCGTCAGTGAAGGTATTGGCGGAGATGACCGGCGAAATTGGGGTGTCGCAACTTCCGCAGAGCTTCTTTCTCCAGCTGGCGAATACGCTCGCGCGAAAGGCCAAACATCTCACCAACTTCCTTCAAGGTACGGGATTCTCCATCCTGGAGTCCGTATCGAAGCCGCAAAATTCGGGCCTCGCGCGGAGTCAGTTGATCCAGTAACTCGCCGATCTCTTCGGTCAGCATGTTATTGGCTACCGTCTCAGCAGGCTGGGGAAGCTCGATATCTTCGATGAAGTCACCCAACTCGGCGTCGGATTCGTCGCCGACCGGCCGTTCTAAGTGGACCGGTTGGCGGCTGGTACGCAACATCCACCGGACCCGTTCGGCCGGGAGATCCATGTTCTCGGCGATCTCCTCCGCAGAAGGCTGCCGTCCGAGTTCTTGTTCTAATTCCTGGGCGATCTGGTAAAGTTTGCTGATCCGTCCACCAAGGTGCGCGGGAATTCGAATCGTACGTCCATGATTTGCCAGGGCTCGCGTGACGGCCTGGCGAATCCACCAGGTAGCATAGGTGCTGAATCGATTACCACGGCGATAATCGTACTTCTCAACGGCCTTCATCAGCCCTACGTTTCCCTCTTGAATTAAATCCAGGAATTGCAGACCGCGACCGCGGTATTTCTTGGCAATGCTGACAACCAACCGGGTGTTAGCCCGGATGAGATGAGCCCGAGCTGCTTCGCCGATTTCTTTTGCACCGTTCAGCTCTAACCATTTTTCATCGGTCAGCTCGTTATTTTCAAGCAAAGTCTCTGCTTCACGACCTGCTTCGATCTCTTTGGCAAGCTGGACCTCTTCCTCTGCTGACAGCAATCCTTGCTGCCCCATCTCCCGGAAGTAGAGGCCGACAGAGTCGTCAATTGGAACGTTGCTTAAGTCAAATAGCGGCGCCGCATGGGGTTCTACCGGATAATAGGGGACATTGGCCATACCGAGCATGTGGCCGGAAGCAGCTTGCTTGGCCTCTTCATCGCTGTCATAGACCTGTACACCGGCTGACTGAACCTCCTCCAGAATCAACTCCAACAAAGTTAGATTGTTCTCGATTTCTGGAAGAACCTCCAAAATCTGATCGTACGTAATATATCCGCGAGCTGACGCATTAGTCAGCAGCGTACCAATCATCTCCTTTTCGTCGAATGGACTTGTAAGTGTGCTCATTAAATTCCTATCTCTCTCCCATAAAAATAATCGGCTCGCCGGAGGCACTCTTCGTAAAGTACGCTACGGTAGAAACCAATCGTGCAGTCTAGCATAGTTGAGATCAAAAAGTCAAGGGGTTTAGCAGACTATTTTGTAGAATGTGCATTAGAGTTGGTTATCAACGGAATCGTTCCGGATTCTAGGATCGTGTTACCTCGGTTAAGCGTTCACAAATAGGGTACGCAAAACCGATGTCGTGGTGTCAAGGCTCTCACCTTTTTCTTACAAACCAGCCAAGCCTATCAGAACACAGATTTACGCTGAACCTGGATATTCCAACCCAAAGCCCCTATAGCCTGTCTGGGGTGAATCCGGACCTTTTGGATGCGATTAAATCGCTCGCCAGACGAGCTATCACCTCATATCTACAAGATGCTAGAGAGCCATTGTTCTAATCGAGATCGCGTTGACAGGCGCATGTCTGTGGCTATAATTTGTTTGTAAATGCCCTGGTGGCGGAATTGGCATACGCGGTAGGTTGAGGGCCTATGCCCTTTTGGGCGTGGAGGTTCGAGTCCTCTCCAGGGCACCTGGAACGCCAAGAGATAGCATCTTCTCTTGGCGTTTTTGCATCTCGAGGGACAGAGCGCGGCGTGTCAGCTAGCGCATGCCGAGGATGCGGACAGAATATCAGACTATGTCATTCAGACCTGGCCAAACCTTGGATCGATATCTAGCGTAAGGCGCAAGGCATCTTCAAAGGAAGTATTTGGTTGAAATCCCAGATATTCCCTTGCCATCGCGATATCCGCGACAAGCCTGCTGACGCCGCCGGTTTTTTCACGATTCCAGACTCGCTCCGCCCTGCGCCCGGTGACCTTTTCGATCATCAAGGCCAGATCGGTTACTCTCGTCTCGATCCCACTCCCGATATTTATGACCTTCCGGTTTACATCTTTGGCGGAGGCTGCGCTCAATAAAGCGTGGACGACATCATCGACGTATACAAAATCACGGCTCTGTTCGCCATCTCCAAAAATGACGATAGATCCACCGGTTAAAACGGCGTTTAAGAAGCAGGGGACGATCGGGGCATGGGATACGGGCAACTGCTGCCCGGGACCGAAGGCGTTAAAAATCCGGAGGGCTACGGTCTCAATCCCCCATAGGCGGCCGATCGTATGGACGTAATTCTCGGAAGCCCACTTGCTAACCGCGTAGGGCGAATCAGGTCTGGGAGGGTCAACCTCTCGGACAGGCTGGTGGGGCTGTTGGCCGTATATCGCCCCGGATGAGGCTAGCACTACCCGGCGGATTCCGGCATCTCGCATGGCCTCCATCAAGCTGACCGTTCCCCCGACATTGACATGGTTGTAATCCCGTGGATAAAGCACGGACTGGGCGACGGAAACGCGAGCCGCCAGGTGATAGACGCAATCTACATCCTGGAGCATTGTCCAAAGCAATGGGATATCATTGACGTCGCCCCGCGTGAAGTGCACGGAAGAGCCAAGGGCGTCGCGATCGCCACTACTCAGATCATCCAGGACTCGGACGTCATGACCCTCAGAGACCAATTGGTTAGCCAACGCGGAACCAAGGAATCCAGCTCCACCTGTTATTAAGAAACGCATAATGTTGTTTTAAGTTCCTTTTTGAATTCAGTGACTATAATAACGGGAAAGGGTAATTAAGGAAAAGACACAAAAGACAGAAAGAAGAAAAGACTACGATGAAGCGGAAACGCCTTTTCGCCGCCATAAAAATACTCGTCCTGGTCCTTGTCCTAATCGTCCTAATAGCGCCTGAGTGGCCAGAGTTTCAGGACGAACGGCACAAGATAAACGCCATACTCGGCCAGCGCCACTTCGATTTCCTGGTATGGGAAGTTGGGGCTTTGTCTACGAAGGTGGAGGCGGTCCTGGCCGGCGGTCAAACCTTTCTAGACGAAGAACAACGCAAAGAGACGGTCATCGAATACCTGGAGCTGCTTGGAGAAGCACGCCGGCTGGAATCCATCGTAAATGACGTCTATGCCGATCCTACGGTGAATGACCCAATAGTAGAAACGGCAGAACAACAACGCCAGGTGGATGAAAAACGTGAGATTCTGGCATTAAGGCAGCCCATGGTGGAAGCCATCGTCCAGGAGCAGATTGCGGCCCTGCTTGTCGACCAGGGATTCGGACTGCTGGGAGCAGCCTGGCCACCGGTTGAAATGCATATGACGTCGCTACCCTATGTCCTGATAGTCTCTCCGCGTGACGAGATACGTCAGATCCATAACATCCCATTGGAACATGGGCTCACGGTAAATTCGCGGGAGGAGATCGAGGAAGCCGTTTATGATGGAACGGATCGATCGGCCCTGGTGGTATCCATTGGCGGGCTCGGCATCTATCCGGCGATGATCGTTGAAACAACGAACATCAACTTCCTGGCGGATGTCGTAGCGCATGAGTGGGCCCATCACTGGCTGACCCTCCACCCGGTCGGCCTTAATTACGCCGCCAGCCCTGAACTGCGGACAATAAATGAAACGGTTGCCTCGATTGTCGGAGAGGAAGTAGGCCGGTTGGTTATCGAACGCTTCTATCCTGAACTCGTGCCCCCACCGCCACCTGTCTCTGATCCATCAACTGAGATTGAAAAGGACCCAGACGCCTTTGACTTCGACGGTGAGATGAGGATCACCAGAATCGGGGTTGACGAGCTTCTTGCCGCAGGAAAGGTGGAGGAGGCCGAGGATTACATGGAGGAACGTCGTCAGTTCCTGTGGGACAATGGATATCGCATTCGCAAGCTGAACCAGGCATTTTTCGCCTTTTACGGCGCCTACGCGGATACGCCCGGTGAGCAGGGTAATAATCCCATCGGGCCGGCCTTGTTGGCTCTCCGGGATAACAGTACGACGCTGCGCGATTTTCTGGACCGTGTCTCCCCGATTACCACGCTGGAAGATCTTCAGGAAGCAACGACAGGTCTGGAGACTGGTACGCCATGGAATTGACGAGGCCGAGTCCGCTTTGTCAGGATTTTTGACTGGAGGCGAGCCAGATCTGGAACAGGGCTCGATGATTCTACCGGTATAAGGCCGGATGCTAGAACTGGCGTCACGATCTGTTCCAATGATACGCTATTAGACGCCCCAGACGTTTCAACGAGGGCGTTTTTTCGGGGAGGAAAGCGGAGGTGGTGCTGGAACCTGGCTGCCGGAACGTTCTATCCGGAATCAGAAGCGACTACTCGGTGACATTCTGGTCGGATTCACTGTTAGACACTTCAGCTACTACTTCTTTCAGGAGGTCTGCCGTCCGAGATGCAATTTGCCAGTATTCCTCGTCCTCTATGGGTAGATCGAGGTAGCTTTCAAGGTCGTTCAAGGCCTCGGTATAAAAACCACGCTCCTGGTAAACCATAGCCCGGTTCAACAGGGCTGGCGAGTAGGTAGGATCCTCATCCAGTAAAGCATCGAAGTCATCCATCGCTTCGTCTAACATACCCATCTCGCGGTAGAAAATAATCCCCCGATCGAGACGCGCCTTCCGCAAAGAAGGATCCATTTCATAGGCCTGCGTAAAGCGATGAACGGCCGACCTATGTTCGCGATTGAAGCTGCGCTGATTGCCGAAATTACGGTGTAGACTCCCCCACATATAGTAAACACGGGCAAGTATTGTGCGATACATCTAGTTGTTGTTTGGATGCTGGTCGAACCAAGCCTGAGATCTCGACCGGCCAAACATTACCAACCCTCCACTATCAGTTCGACCTACTCACGTTCGCTAAGCCATTTCTCACATTGGATGGCCGCAGCACAACCCTGTCCGACAGAGGTAGCTATCTGCCTGAAATAGGAGTCCTGAATCTCGCCAGCGGCGAAGACGCCTTCGACGCTGGTTCGCATTTTCTCATCAGCGATGACGTACCCGTGTTCGTCCATGGCCAAATGTCCCTCTAAGAACTTGCTGTTAGGATAGTGCCCAATGTAAATGAACACACCGTCGGTGCTGAGCTGGCTGGTCTCACCGGTCTTAAGATTGGATGTTTGTACACCGGTCACCATGCCGTTTCCGATCACCTCATCGACAACGCTGTCAAAAATAAAATCAATCTTCTCGTTAGCCCGCGCTCGCCTTTCTAGGGTAGGGCCGGCGCGTAGCTCATCGCGGCGGTGGATGATATTGACCTTGTTCGCAAATTTGGTGAGAAACAGTCCTTCCTCCAACGCGCTATCACCCCCCCCGACGACCACCACATCCCGGCCGCGGAAGAAGAAACCGTCACAGGTTGCACAAAAACTCACCCCCCGACCGATGAAATCATCCTCACCCGGCACCCCCAATCTACGTGGTGAAGCACCGGCGGTGACGATTACGGATTTTGCTTCGTATTCGTTTGAGTTTGTTCTGACAGGAAAGGGTGAGCCCTTGCTGAAATCGACGTCGACGACTTCGTCGTATTCGAATCGAGAGCCAAAGCGTTCCGCTTGCCGGTACATACGATCGACAAGATCGGGACCGGTCAGGTCGGGCCCTGGAAAGCCAGGATAGTTTTCCACCTCGGCTGTAATAGAAATCTGGCCACCCAGCTGGTTCCCGACAATGACTAACGGATCTAATGTTGCCCGGGCCGCGTAAATGGCTGCTGTCAATCCGGCAGGACCAGATCCAATAATAATTACTTTTTCCTTGTTCATCCGTATATCTCTCTCACCCACATGGTAATTACCACGTGGCGGGTAGTGTTAAGCGTATTCCCGGCCAACTAGCTGATCATTCAACTGCGATACAGCGACCGACTAAATAGCGCTTCTTTATGGAAAAATGAATCGAAGATCTCGATACGATTTTATCTTAGCTGGTGTTGTCGAACAAAGATCAAGTTTAGGTAGCAGTCTTTTTCTAGGCTGTAAGCATCGCGACAGAGCTGATCATTTCTGATTCGCCGCTCTCGGGGAGATGGGTCGATTAATCGAGGTTATATGGCTTCCGGGAGGTAGCAATAAAAGCTGCTGCCTTCTCCCATTACGCTCTCGACCTCAATTCTGCCCCCATGTTCTTCCACAATGCGCTGGGCGATAGTCAGTCCTAAACCAGTTCCTTCGGTAAAGCCCTCCGCGTCAGGAACCCGGTAGAAGCGTTCGAAGAGGTGCGGCAGATTCTCCGCCGGTATTCCAGGTCCGGTATCAGTGACTTCAACCACGAGACCGCCATCTAGAGCCTTCAGTTCGATGGTGACAAGGCCATTATCTTTGTTGTACTTGATAGCGTTATTGGTGAGATTTAGAAGAACCTGCTTCATACGGCTGGAATCTCCGTTGATCGTGGGTAGATCGGCCGGAATAATGGTTCTGATTTTGATGTTGCGGGCCATCGCCTGAGGTTCCTGCAGTCGAACGATGTCGGAGACCAAGGTAGGTATATCAATGTTCTCATGAACGAAGTGAGTACGACCAGATTCGAGGCGGGCCAGGTCCAAAAACTCCTGGGCCATCTGGGATAGATGTGCCGTTTCATGTTCGACCATATCTAGCAGCTCGCGCTGTTTCGCCGTAAGGCCATTGTTTCCTTTGGCAAGAATCTCGCTCGCTGCAGTTAGTGCCATCAGCGGAGTCTTCAGTTCATGCATGAATTCGGCGATCAGGTCGGTTTGCTGAAATAGCCGGGCGTTCTCTATTGAGACCGAAGCCTGAGCGGCTAGCGCCTGTAGCATTGCTATATCTTGGTCATCAAAGCCGTCCGAATCGTGCTTATTGACAGCCTCCAAGGCCCCTATCGCCTCACGCTTAGTTAGGAGTGGGACAGCGGCCAAGTTCCGGGTCTCGAAATCGGTCAGTTGATCGATATCAGCGAAAAACCTCTCATCTCCTTTGACGTCGTCCAACACTAAAGGTCTGGCATTACGCAATACCCAGCCCGCAATACTGTCGTCCGTGGGTACGATGGTGTCGTCATTTGGTGGGTTCGGCCCAGAAGCGGCGGCGAAGTAGAGGTGCCCATTCACCGCATCCAAAAAGAGGATAGAGGAAGCCTCGCAATCGGTTAGATCTGTGACGGCATGAAGGACGATTTCAAGCAGATTTTTAATATCAAGCGTTGAGCTGATGGTGATGCTGATCTCCAGTAACCGCTCTAAGCGTGATCTCTGGATCGTGTCGAGTTGCTGTGGCACCCTGTCTCCCATTATTTCATCACCGGCAAGATTCACTGTCGACAAATGGCGCGACTAATTTTGGTAGGACATCAATAACATTAGCACGGATGACTACATCAGCCAAATAATCAGCGGGAGTTGGCTCGTAATTCACAATGATCAGGCGACTCCCCGCTTCACTCGCCGAAAATGGAAGATCACCAGCCGGCGAGGTTTGCAACGATGATCCTATCACGATCATGACATCACTAGTCGCAATAAGCTGCCTGGCTTGGATTACCACATTCATTGGCAATTGCTCGCCGAGGAGTATCAGATTGGGCTTAAGGATACCGCCGCAACTATCACAGTAGGGTAAATCGCCATTGGCGATGAAGGCTTCCATAAAAGGACCGGATGAGTAAACTGAGTAGCAGCAAAGGCACGTCATTTCTCGCATGTGTCCATGGAGTTCATAGACGTTATTGGAACCAGCTTTGCTGTGAAGCATGTCGATGTTTTGTGTAATCACTCCTTGTAGGCGACCACATTTTTCCAGCTGTGCCAGCGCAATATGGGCGGGATTGACCTCGGCTTCGATGGTGAGCTTAGCAAATGGATGAATCCAGCCGTAGAAAGCCTCAGGGTGATGTCTAAAGGAGTAAATCGACGCGACTTCCATCGGATTCACATTGCGCCATAATCCCGATCCTGGGCTGCGGAAATCGGGAATGCCGGACGGCGTGCTTATACCGGCACCAGTCAAGGCGACAACGCGCTGCGAACGAGCCAGAAGCTCTATTGCCTTATCAATCTGACTTTCGATATCCACCATGGTTGCTTGATTTGGCGATTGACCTTCTTGGCCGAGAATTCAACCGAGACGTTGACAATTAGATCAGAGGCCAAGGGTAGTAGCGACCCGATCCAGGAGTTGGAAATCTTCGCGACTCGATGAGATTATCTAACCTCAGACCAAGAGCATCCAGCTCTGGTTCACTAAGTAGCGTGTTTAGTTCCTGGCGGCCTGTTTCTTCGTGGGAAGAGAACCAAGAATGAAGAGTTTTTAGATCAGAGATCAACGAATCTGGCAGAGGCTCTCCAGCAAACTCCCATATAACGCTCCTCAGCTTGTTTTCTGCATGAAAACAAACGCCATGATCGATTGCCCATAACCTGTCATCATGACCTAAAAGCACATGACCACTTTTCCGGTCAGCGTTGTTTATCAAAACATCAAATAGGGCAATTCGTCTAACCTGATCTTGGAAATGGCCTTGAAGCGTGAGATAGTGATGTTGGGAATCATGTTCGACGAAATATTGTACAGAACCCCAGCCATGAGGGCCTTCACGCAAGATCGTTGGTGGAACCAGGTGCCAATGAACCGCCTCGCTGACCACATAGGCCGCCCGTTCACGCTGGCTCAAGGAGCCACGAGCAAAATCCCAAAGCGGTTGTTCTCCCCTGTTCGGTTTATAAATAGCCTCGACCTGCTCCTGCTCGTGACATACGTGTACGAGAAATGTGTAATTTGATCCCCATGGAACCAAGCCTTCCATTTCCAACCGACCACGTTCCAAAAGCTCTAAAATGGCTTTCGCGCTTCCGTTTTCTACCATAGATCGGTTCTGGAAGATGTAGGATTCTGGTCCGGCTGAGCTATTGGTTGACGCATGAAGCCGCGTAGTCATCCACCATCTGTCACTGTAAAATCAGTGAGCATGTCCGTTTCGGTTCGGGCAGAAGTGCCCCCCAGCATCCATGGGTTTGCCACAATTTCCACAGATTGGCCTTCCGGCCCTGACGACATCCATGGCGTGTTTCACCAAGGCTTGAACCTGGTCTCGCGATGCCCAGAAACTTACCACGTTAGGTTCTTCCTCTTCATCGACGAGCTCGTAGGCCACAATGGCAACCCGGCGATTCTCTTCGTTGTAGCCCAGACCAATATTGCCAACCCGGAACAGCGGCTCTACTGGCTCGTGAAGCCGCATATCGGTCCAAACTGACTCCTGATCTTCATCCTTGGATGATTCCTCACTTAGCTCCTCCAGTATAGTCTCCACGCTAGAAGCCAGCATCGAGGCCTGCTGTTTTTCGATGATCAGCGAAATAAGGTCTGGGCCTTTACTTCCTTGAAAGTAAAACACTCTTTGTCCAGGTGGGCCAACGGTGCCGATTGTTAGATGTGAAACCGGATTGAGTTCGATATGTTGAGCCATATCTAGGAGCTATCCTTCGTAGCCGTAGTGATCTCGGAATGGCGATTATGTCTATGTTATAATGGAGCGAATCGCGCATGCCCCGTTCAGTTGAACGTGCCTGTATTCATCTGTAAGAAAACCACCTGATCATTGAATTCTCGAATTTTATCCTGCATTTTCGGAAGACTCTGTAAGTTCGCCGTCGTTTTCTGACAATGCGGATTCTTTCTTCTCGTGTTTCTCCGGTGATTTTATCGGCCCGCTGTCGTTCATGCGAAGGATGCGTACCGGTCCATTTTCCGAGAGAGCTAACACACTGACCGAGGCCGGGGACAAGCCGATTCGCTGGAAAAGATCGATGTGCATGCCCAGATAATGGGCCAGGAGCAACTTTATCACGTCGGCGTGCGATACGACTACAATCATCTCCTTATCGTGCCTGTGAGCCAGTGTTTCAATGGCATCGACAGCTCGTTGTTGAACGTACCGTAGCGCCTCTCCATTTGGAAATCGAAAACGACTGGGGTAATGCTGCACCGCGAACCATGAACGTTTCTTTGCCAGCTTCTTTATCTTTTTCCCTTCCCATTTCCCGTACCGAACCTCGCCGATATCTTCCAACTCGATTGTTTCAAGTTTAAGAGGCGAGGCGATCACTGCGGCCGTCTCCAGGCAACGTTCCAATGGGCTGCTATAGATGGCTCTTATCGGCAAATGGGCTAAGCGTTCGGCCAGACGGCTGACTTCATCCTTGCCTTGTTCGTCAAGATGAACCGCCGGTGTCCACCCAGCCAATCTCTTCTTACTCACCCATTCGTTTTGGCCATGACGAACCAGCAGGATATGAGACATGGATTGATGATAGCACAGTATGGTGCAAAGCGTAATAGGCTGAAGAGCAAGGAGAACGACGGGGGTTTACCGAGGATAATGTGCCGGATTTCTTGTTAATCAGTGTAACCTCAATCCTATTTGATCAAGGCCTTTGCTGAGCCGGCTCGTCGGGTGATTCAAGCTCTGGCACCTCCGCCTCCAATGGACTGTCGGATTCGGGCTCAGCTACTGGCGCGTACTGGTCTACGCCGAAATAAGCCGCCATAACGTCCCGGACAACAGGACCGGCCCATTGGGATCCCTCGCCTCCATTGAAGATGAAGGCGACCACAACAATTTCTGGGTTCTCATATGGGGCATAGCCCACATACCAGGAATGGGTTGGTAATATCTGTCCTTCCTTGCACCAACGGCGTTTAATGGCGATATTGTCACAGTATTCGGCCGTACCTGTTTTGCCCGCGGAAGTTATCCCAAATTCGTCCAGCCATTCGACGTATGACGTACCTGTACCACCTTCCTGATTTACCTGCCGCAATCCTTCGGCGACGACATCCAACCACTGGCGGTTTACATCGACCGAACTAAGCACCTCGGGCTCGAAGGGTTGGACCACGTCACCATTTTCATCGGTGATGTGGTGGATGACGGTCGGCCGGTAGAGGAAACCCCCGCTTGCCACTACGGCTGCCATTTGGGCTATCTGCAACGGGGTCGCGGTAACAAATCCTTGCCCGATACCCATGTTATAGTCATCACCGGTCGACCAAGGCTCACCTTGAGTCTGTCTTTTCCAGGCCTGGCTTGGATTATTGCCAGGTGCTTCGAGAGGCAGCTCGATTCCCTGGACCCGCCCGAAGCCAAACTGGTCGGCATACTCGTGAAGCCGGTCCACACCCAAGCCTTCGACTAGCTCCCCATCCTGATTAAACCCTCCGCTTATCTTATAGAAATAGACGTCACAGGAGTTAGCGATACCTGAAACCATGTTCATGTATTCGTGTCCCTCGCTGAACCAGCAGACGAAGGTCTGCGCCCGTCCAGGGTCATTAGGAGCGAATCGGTTGGGGATAGTTATTTCGCCAGGGTCGAAGAGCAATCGATTGGGGGAGACGACACCTTCCTGCAACGCACCGGAAGCCGGGACCAATTTGAAGACGGAGCCGGGTGGATATTGGCCGCTTATGGCATGGTTAACCAGGGGCGTGTAGTCATTTCGGGCTAGACCAAGATAATACTCGACCGGGACTTCAGTAGCGAAGAGATTGTTATCGAAAGTGGGGATATTGACCATGGCCAAAATCTCGCCTGTGTTTGGATCCAGGGCAATTACCACACCCTGTTCGACCTCGACCTTGTCGCCGGTGAAAGGATCAAGTGTCTCTCGTCTTTGCTGCATCATATCCTGCAGGATATTGAAGGCTTCTTCCTGCAAATCCAGGTCAAGCGTCAAGTGGAGGTTGAGACCCGCTTGCGGTTCGATGGTTGAGCCTAGCTGGCGTAACTCGCGTCCCGTCCAATCCTGCTCAATCTGCCGCTCTCCCTTAGAACCCGAGAGTTCAATCTCCATTGACGATTCAAGACCAGCCCAGCCAACACGGTCGTCACGCTCGTACCCGAGGTCGAGCCAGTTCTCATTAGGGATCGGACCCATGTAACCGATAATGTGCGAGGTAAGTTCGCCGCTAGGATACAACCTTATTGGCTCCTCAATGACCCGGACACCGGGGAGAAAAATACTTTCTTGTTCAATTCTATAGGCAAGGGTTATCGGGATGTTGGTCGTGATTGGAGCCGGTAGGTAAGGCGCAAAGCTATATCTGTCCACGATCCCCTGAATACTATCTGGCAATGATGGTACGATGCCGGTAGCATCCAACGTTTCCTCGAAGGGTGCGTCGTAAAGATCGGCTAAACGGCCATAAGTACTGATTAAGGCTGGGTCGGCCGACTCCAATAGCGAACGCTGCTGCACGGTATTGGTTACTGGCACCCCGGTTAGAAACGATAACCGTTCGAAGATAGCCTCTCGCTCAGCGGGGTTATCGGGGAGAAAGGCTGGCGTGATAGTCACGTTGAAGCTGGGCTCGTTTATCGCCAGCGGATTGCCATGACGATCAAACATGACGCCGCGAGGGGAGTCGATACGGATCCGCGCTAATTGATTCTCTTCGGCTAGCGTCTGCAATTCGGTCCCCTGCGTACGTTGAAGCCAATAGACGCGGTAGAGAAGTAGGGCGAGGACGAGGATGATGACAAAGCGCAGCAGATATAGACGGCCTCGGACACCCGTATCCTCGTGCGGCTCTTCGATATCTTCTATACGTTCCCAGCCAATTCGCGACATATCTGAAAGGATTTAGGGTTGACTGATAAGTTACCAGTACAATTACCTAGAGTCCTACCTCCTATAGTTCCACACGTTTCGGTCCGGTGAGTTTGCCTAGAGCAGAGAGCGCCAAATAAATAGGCACCATCAGCAGGCTATGGACGATGGTCGACCTTAATACTAGGTTGCCCATCGATCCGCCAAGACCGTAGTTCTGGGCAACCTGCCCGATTAAACCCTGGGCTCGAGAGCTACCCGCCAAACCGGCGATGCTTAGGAAATCGAGCGAATCGATCATAAACGGTACCAGGATGCGTAGAAGCAGAATGTAAACAAACCAGAAGACGAGAGAGGCTAACGCACCAAGGGCGGCCGGAACGAGGATTCGATTCTCTGGAAGTCGTCGCTGCGCAAAGACAGCGGCGGAGACGGCAGCCATTAGGGCCAAGGAGCTGGCGCCCATCGGGCCGGCTGAATACAGGTCAAAGAGAATTCCGGCGATGAAAGCCAAGATGAGACCCTGCTGGAGACCGTAAAAAAGACCCAAGACGATGGATACAAGGAATAGAAGCTGTGGGGCCACGCCAAGGAGTTCGATATGGGGTGAGACCGTAACTTGTATCACCAACAGGATCAACATTAAAGGAATGGCCAGGTAAATGGTTGCGTTCATGGGCCTGATGTGAGATCGTCTGGAATCGAATCGAAGATGCTGTTATCAACGGCCCGAAAATCGGTGATCACAAATACCATTTCCAGGGAATCAAAGTCAACGACCGGTTGGATGATCGCCCGTTGGAATAGATCTGCCTCATGCCTTTCTACCTCGATGATCCGGCCGATAACCATGTCTTCGGGAAATCTTCCCCCTAGACCCGAGGTCAGCACCACTTCTCCCGGATCAATCTGGGATTCTAGATCGATCCAGTCCATGGTCATGGCGCCGCCGAGACCGCCACCGCGCACGATTCCTGTGGCCCGGGAAGTTCCAAGACGAGCCGGGACGCTGCTAATATTGTCCGAAATGAGGATAACCATGGCCGAATGGCCTGATGTACGATAAATCTGACCGACGAGCCCTCGCGCACTTTCAACCGGCATGCCAACGTGCACGCCGTCATTCGCTCCTTTATCGATGATGATGCTCCGAAATAAGGGACTGGTATCGTAGCCTATGATGGAAGTGGTCAGTCGTTGAAACTCAGGCGATTCGCGCGCCCTGTTGAAGAGGTCTTGCAGGAGAACGAACTCACCTTCAATCTCACGCAACTGCTCATTCTCTCGCTGGAGAGAATCCACCTGGGACTGAAGGGCAAGAATTTGGGCTCTGGCATCCTGGATGTCGTCAGAACCGGTGACCGTATCGACGATTGCATCGGTCCGTGTCGATGTCCAGCCCAATACACCCGAGATGGGATCTTCGAAGAAGCTAAATACACCGTCTAGGCTTCCGGTAGTGTCCAGCACGATTAAGAGGATCGTCGCTCCCACCAAAATAGCGAGCGTTACCACGCGTATCCTTGACTGTGTTTCGTTAAGGTTCATAAGCAGTAATGAGTAGGTTTTTCGAGGGGGAGCGATGATGGGCAATCAGCCGCAGCGGTTATTATCTTAAGGCTTTGCCGAGATCTTCCATGCTTCGAGCCTACTCTAGATTGGCTAATGATGGGTGCTTCCGCGATCAAGTCCAACCAACACGCGCTTAAAATTATCCAGGTCTTCAAGTACTAGACCGGCACCGCGTGCTACACAAGTCATCGAATCTTCAGCGATCCAAACACGCATCTTTACGATGTCTTCGATGCGTTCTGCCAACCCTTGTATCTGGGCGCCACCACCAGCTAGGCACACTCCGGATTCCATCAGATCGGCGATGAGCTCAGGTGGAGTATCGTCCAGCGTATCGCGCACGGTATCGACGATGATGTTGATGGATGGCGACATCGCCTCGCGCAGTTCAATGCTGCTGATCTCAACCGATTGGGGAAGACCATTGATTAAATTCCGACCTCGAAGAGCCATGGTTCTCTCTTCCGGCAAAGGAAAAGCCGATCCGATTCCGATCTTGGTGCGTTCGGCCATGCGCTCGCCAATCAGTAGATTGTACTTATTCCGAGCATACTGCATGATGTCTTCATCCATCTCATCACCGGCGACGCGGATTGACCGGCTAACCACGATGCCCCCCATGGCAAAAACGGCAACCTCCGTTGTTCCGCCGCCAATGTCAACGATCATGCTACCCCTGGATTCGATGATGGGGAGACCGGCGCCAATTGCGGCGGCCATCGGTTCTTCAATAAGATATGCTTCTCTGGCTCCGGCTGATATGGTTGCATCGTAGACAGCCCGCTTCTCTACCTCGGTAACGCCACTGGGGACGCCTACGACTACCCGAGGTCGAGGAAACGGCACAATCATCTGCTCGTGCGCCTTGTCAATGAAATACTTGAGCATGGCCTCGGTTATCTCGAACTCCGAGATAACACCGTCGCGCAGAGGCCGGATAGCAACGATATCCGCTGGCGTACGGCCTACCATCTCTCGGGCTTCGGCCCCGATGGCTAACGGGCGGCGCGTTCTCTTGTTAATCGCCACCCACGACGGCTCGTTGATAACAATTCCCCGATCGCGAATGCTGACCAGAGTATTGGCCGTACCCAAGTCTATCCCAATGTCAAGTGATAGCAGACCGAGTAGCCAGTCGAGCGGTCTTAACAATGCTTGCTTCCTTGTATTCTACTGATAATTGAGGGCAATCGGAGGCCCAGGATCGGGTGACCGAATCGCTTTTCCAAGAATAGCTATTTCGTTCGCCGGAATCGCCGATCATCAATAAATTTCGCTTCAAAACACCATAAAACGAAGAGGATTACTCTTCAACTCTTACACTGAAAAATGAGTCATGTCAGCCAAACTCATTGATTATACCATAAGGGTACCTCCTTGCGAGGGAGCATGAGATTGCTTTCATGTGCGGCTAAACCCAACTCAAAGAGCTTGTCATCCTGGCGGTAATGGAGTAGTTGTCCAAAATGGTATCGAAAAGTGTGGGACGCCAGTCCACCATAGAGGCGGAGTGTTATATATGTATATGATTGCTTGCCAATCGCCATGAGCACAGTATCATCGAGCTAGCAATGTACAATCATTATCAAAAAGGCTGTGTAAGAGCATGTCTCGTGATGCTTTGTTCAAAGGACTAATATACGACGAAAGAGAGCTACCGGTCGAGGTAGCCTTCGTCGGATCCGATGCCTTTTACATCGTAGATGACAACGGATTTCACCGTCATATTGACGCTGAGGAGGTTGACCGGCAGGTTCTCGGTGTTTTCATCGAGCAACTTCAGGACAATAAGGATCTAGCGGTAGAACAGGCGCTGAAGTTCTTGGGACGGGATGACTTGTTTACAAAGGCCGCGATCGATGCTTCCGTGCGTAACATCGACATGGACCAGATCATTGCTCAAGGCATTCCAGAACAAGCCCGAAACATGATGGGCATGCTAGGTTTTCGCATTATCATCAATCATCACGGCGAGGTCCTACGCATGGATCAACCAAGCGCGCCAGATGATTATGAGTGATAGGTTATGGGGGGATTATGGTTGGGACGGCGAAACATGGGATTTTGCGGGTAAGATGTCTTTCCCACGAATGATTTCCTAACGCTAACAGCCAGTTACACTCGGATTTGAAGCATAAGAGGTAAACTCCCGAGACCCCAGCCATGTTGAATGATTGGTTAGATCCTTGGCAGTCGGGGTCGCCAGGCTGATCTTTTGCTGGGTTAGGAAAGAAGGATGCGAGGCCTGTATTCAACTGGGCTGAGGAACATTGGGGTTGAGGTACGGCGGAGCAGTTGTTAGTAAGCTCCGCGGCCGAAGAGAATGTGGGGTATCGTCTGCACCATGATTCTCAAGTCGAGGGCCAGGGACCAGTTTTCGATGTAGTAAATATCCAGCAGACATTGTTCGTCGAAGGTAAGATCCGACCGCCCGCTGACCTGCCAAAGACCTGATATTCCTCCTTTCACAGCCAACCGCTGCATATGCCAAGGTTGGTACTGATCAACCTCGTCAGGCAGGGGAGGGCGAGGTCCGACAATGCTCATATCACCAACGAACACATTATAAAGCTGTGGAAGTTCGTCCATACTGAAGCGGCGAATAATCCGCCCCACACGGGTCAGTCGTGGATCGTCTCGAATCTTAAATATCGGACCCATTGCCTCGTTTAGATCTCTCAAAGAGTCTTTTTGAATCTCCGCGTCGACGACCATGGACCGAAACTTAGCCATGTTGAATTGTTTCCCCTTCAACCCAACCCGTTCCTGAATGAAGAAAGCGGATCCATGGGTTTCGAGTCTGATGGCGATTGCCGTGATAATCGTGATTGCCGTTGCTGGAATAGCCAGCAGGATGACGATTGACAGGTCTAACAACCTCTTTATCGACTGCCCTGCTGGGCTGATTCGCACCTCGCGGACGCTAAGCATGGGGATACCGGTCATATTGTTGAATTCAACCCGGTTCAAGCTCAATTGGAAGAAATCTGGAACGACGCGTGCCTGCGCACCGTTTTCCTGGCATGTCCGGACCAGACTTTCGACCTGTTGTTGTTCGTGGCTTGGAACGGCGATGAACACTATTCGAACCTCAGGATGATCCTGCAAGATATTCTCTAGCAGGGACCAATCGCCAAGATAGGGAATGCGTCCGGACCCGATGCTATCCTCACTGAATACATCGGACAGGTATCCAATGGCGTCGTAGCCGAGATCAGGCCTGGCCAGCAGTGTCCTGATAACGCTTCGTCCCGCTTCACCCGACCCTACGATAATCACCTGGTCTACGCCGATTCCGCGTCTGTACAGCATCTGGAGGATGATACGTCGAAGGAGGCGCGCGATGGCAATGAAGAGGATGATGAAGAGAAGCGCCCAGACAAGTAGCAACCTGGAAAAGGCCAGCGGCCGGGCGAAAAAGGTAAAGGCCATCATCAAGGCGATGCCCGCGGCCGTCGCGTAGCCCATGCGCGAGACCTCGTCCAGCCAGAACTCACCGCGCCGTCGTGTCCAAACCTTGTTCTGTGAGAAGGTGATGATGAGTAAGAAGGTCAACAAGACTTGTTGGCCAATATAATCACCATATGGAACGATGTCTGTCGTGGGAAGCAGCCACTGAAATTCGTAGCGAACCAGATAGGCGACGAAATAGCCCAGACTAATTAGGAGTAGATCAGTGATGATGGTGGCGTTGCGAACCGCGAGGCGACCTAGCCGATTACTCATTCCTCTTCCAGAGCTCGTCGATAAACATCGACCCATTCCTCGCCTGCACGCTTCCATGAAAACTGGCGTGATTGCTGCAGGCCATGCCCCCGCATTGTAGCTGCTAAGTGAGGATCGTCTAGTACGGCTGCTATATGATCACTCAATTCTGCCCCATCCTGGGCTTTGAATAGCCGTGCAGCAATGCCGGCCGCCTCAGGTATCGCCGAGGTATTAGCCGCCACAACCGGCGTTCCACAGGCCATCGCTTCGGCAACAGGTAGACCAAAACCTTCGTATACTGACGGGAATACCAGCACAGCGGCCGCATTATACCAGAGGGGTAGTTCACCGTCAGAAACGTAGCCGGTGAACCGAACTCGTTTATCGAGATCCAACCCACGCACCAGCGAAAAGATCTCTTCATAGGCCCAGCCCTTACCGCCAACAAGGACAAGTTCGAGATCGGGACGTTTCAACTTGGCGAATGCCTTGATCAGGGTTGGTAGGCTTTTTCGTGGCTGCAATGTTCCTACATGCAGCACATATTGGGGAGATAGATTTTGCCGGGCACGAAAATCTTCGATCTCATCCTCTGATCTGGGATAGAAATTCGGATCTACCCCAGGATGGATTACTGAAATGCGTTCCAGTGGAACACCAAAGAGCTTATGAACGTCCTGCCTTCCCGATTCTGATATCGTGACTACGCGTCGAGCACGTTGGCAAGAGCGTCGTGTCTGGCTCGTAAGGTAGATACGTTGGAGTATTGGATACCGGTCTGGGAAGTAGATAAAACTTAAATCGTAAACGGTCACCACGGTTGGGCATGGGGCGATAACCGGGGTAACGAACGCCATGCCATGGAGCAGATCCAGCTTGTGTGCTCGGGCAGCCAACGGCCAGGAAAGCTGTTCCCAGGCGATCCGGAATAGTCGATTCCCGGTCGGCCACCGGGTAGAAATCGAATTAGAGGAGAGGCGCGGGGAAAGCTCGTCCTGGGTATTGGTGAAGACGAAGAATCTCAAGTCACTCCCGCTCATGGGCAAGTGATTCAGTTGCTGAGCGATATAGGTGTGGATACCGGCGCGGCGGTATCCTTGTTGGCCGGATAGGAGGTGTGCGTTTAAGCCAATTTGCCGCGGGCGATTAGGTCCTTCCACAGTCATTACTGAAGATTATAACCTATCTCGGGAAGTAGCAGATGTCTTCCAATGTCCTCCCCCCGAAGGATCAATACTTGAACCGTTTTTCTTCGGTTTGAATCGCTCAGTTTTCAAAGACAATGGCAACCGATTGCCTCTGAATTAAACGATGCTCATTCTCCAGTGACGCCGCCAGAGTCGCGATGTATGGGTGTGAAGGCTGGCCCTGCACCGGCCGATCAGCTCATGATCTCAGGACCGACAGATCCTGTCATCTGCCAGACGCCTTCGAGTTGGTTCAAAGTGTAAGTCTTGCCAATTCCGCATAATCCGCCGCAGGTCATGAAGAAGGGTAGTTGGACCGAGTCATCTTCCTGAGGATGGATGTTACCGAGAGTGATGACGATGCCCTCCCCCTGAGCTATCTGTCCGTCGGCCGGGTCAATAAGGACATCGTCCAAGCTGTCGATCCATATCAACTCGCCCGGCAGATCGGCCAACTCAGCTTGAATCTCCTTTTGTAATGCGGCCGGTAGGTTTTGGGGCGGCCCGGTGGGTGCATCGAGCATAACCGAATCATTGGTGGTGCTGACCAGGTAGATCAGGGACCATAATGGCGGCTCGCTAAAGGAGTGATCGACGGTATAGATTTGACGGATGGCAGTGGCGTAAATTTGGGCGTCACTGGTGACATCAGTCGGGCCAGGATCGTCGTCTGGGTCGTCGCTCGCCGTGCAGCCGGCGACAGCCAGGATGAGGAGAAGGGCCAGGAGGAAGGTTATTACTCTCATCAGTATGTGTCCTTGCAGGAACGAATCACGTATGAAATAGACGTCGTGACCGGGCGCTTGGTTCCCTTCCTTGTTCGGCTGAGATACCGGCAGATCGAGCCGGATATCAAACGAGAGCCCTCCTATCGAGGAAGAGCCCTCGTTCAATTGGATAAGAGTAGTGTGGCGCTTTAGCTGGCTGCTTGCGGCCGGTAGCCTCGTGACCGGCCGTTCCTGTTGCCGCCGGGTCGCCGGTTTCGACCGGATCGCTTCCGCTGGGCGCCCGACTGGCCGTTATGGCCGGAGCCATTGAATCGGAATTGGCTTTCAGGATTGAAGTCTCCGTAGTTGAAGTTGGGTAAGCGCCGGCGCTCGATCGGATTGTCCAGGATCTTTTCGATGGCCCGCACCTGCGCTGCGTCCTCTGGAACGGCCAGGGTGAAGGCTTCACCGCTCTCCTCGGCTCGGCCGGTGCGGCCGATGCGATGGGTATAGGCATCAACCGTATCTGGCATGTCGTAATTTATGACATGGGAGATATCGGCCACGTCGATGCCCCGGGAAGCGACGTCTGTGGCTACCAGGATATCGTATTTGCCATTGCGGAATCCGTTGATTGCTTTCTGGCGCTTGTTCTGGGACATATTACCCTGCAAGGCTGCGGCGTTATAGCCTTTCTTCTCCAAGTCAAGGGCCAGGAAACGAGCCCGGCGCTTGGTGCGGGTGAAGATCAATACCCGGCCGGTCGCCGTCTGGTGCAACATAGCCAACAGAAGCGTCTTCCTGAGGTTATTGCTGACTGGATATAGGGCATGTGAAACCGTTTTGGCCGGAGCGATCATGCCGATCTGGACCGTGACCGGATCGTTCAGGATGCTGTCGGCCAGTCGCCGAATTTCAGGCGGCATCGTGGCCGAGAAGAAGAGAGTCTGCCGTTGTTTGGGCAGCAGCTTGATAATGCGCCGGATGTCGGGCAAAAAACCCATATCGCACATTCGGTCGGCTTCGTCCAACACCAGTACGTCGACCTGAGACAGGTCGACGTGCCCATCACCGGCCAAATCCAGCAGCCGTCCAGGGCAGGCGACGATGATCTCGGTGCCGCGCCTTAAGGCCTGGATCTGTGGACCTTTGCCGACGCCTCCGTAGACGGTCGCGCTACGAATTCTTGTGTACTTGCCCAGCTCGACATTAAATTGGTGAGTCTGTTCGGCGAGTTCGCGGGTAGGGGCGACGATCAGCGCCCGCACTCGGCGTTGCGGGCCTTTTGTTAACCGTTGAAGGATAGGAAGGGCGAATACGGCCGTTTTACCGGTGCCGGTTTGGGCCAGGCCCATTACGTCACGCCCTTCGAGGACAGGAGGCATTGCTTGCTGTTGGATGGGGGTGGGCGTCACATAGCCCATATCTCTGATGGCGTCATTCAGACGCCCGTCGAGGGAAAATTGTTCAAAATTCACTTAAAGTACTCCTTGACTTCATTGAGCCAAGTCGCACTCTCAGCCCGCTGGTGATTTGTTTACCCTGTACCAAGTCGCTTCGGTACTGGGGTGATTTGTCAGTAAATCACGTTGTTGTTAGATAGTTTGGCGGACTACTACTCCGCCCAAACAGTGAAGGAGTATAGACATTTTATTCAAAAAGACGAATTATTTCATCCTAATCGCGAATTCTCTCATGTACCGTTTGTGCCGTCTGGCTCCTCCGGAGATAGGCTTCATCTGCGGGCCGGGCTTTTGCGGGCCGGGTCATGTTGAGGGTTGAGGGCTGCCCTCATCCAGACCAATCCGAATCGTCCAATAGCTATTCAACGGCCTGGCGCTCCAACTGGCGCCGTTTGCTGTTCTTAGCCTGAAGATGGCGTTGCTATCCCGGAACTCCCCTGAGTATGGTTCCCAGACCTTATCGGACCGGCTCGGAAGTCAGAACTCAATTGAAGGGATCCCCAAGCGCGGGAGGGGGTGATGATTGAGAGCGAATAATTGCTTGACTGTCATATTTATTTATGTTAAACTCCTATCATTATGTTTAGTAGTGAATGAGGAGTCATCACGAACGACATTTCACTCCGAGAGAGTGAAACCGCTAACCCGTTTTGTAGTACTGAATAATTAAATAGTATTCGTAGATTTCGAGACTTCTTTTCGAAAGAAGGAGGGTGTCGTGAAACGAAGATTAAGCTTGCGCCATTGGATTCTATCTCTAGCGATCCTACTCGTGCTGGGGTTAGTGGCCTGTGAACGGCCGCTACAAGAGGAGATCGAAGAGGCAACTGATGGTGATGATCCATCCGTGGTGGTTCCAAATGGCAATCCGGTCGATGCATATAAGCGATCTTTGCCGCCGCTGGTGACTGATTCAGCCGCTCCCGATGCCTATCCGGGTCCGGAAGTGGACGCTGAAGTCATGGTAGTGGAACCGGTCGAGGAAGTGCCTGTGGCTCCAGAACCGGCCGAACCGTTGGTATATGAGGTCCAATCCGGCGACACGTTAGTCAATATTGCCCTTCAGTACAACGTGACTATTGAAGATATTGCAGCTGCCAGTGGCCTGGCAAATGTGGACGTTTTGGATATCGGACAGAGGCTGGTCATCCCGGTAGACGGTATGATCACCGCTGAGTCACCGGCCGAAGCCGCGGACACCGCTCCAGCGGAAGAGTCGGTGGCCGAAGAGGCAGCTGCCGAAGAGCCGAACGATCAGATCCACATTGTCCAGTTTGGCGACAACCTATTCCGAATAGGATTGATTTACGGCTGCAAGCATGAAGAACTGGCTACATACAACAGCCTCGCCAATCCCGACAGTCTCGAAGTGGGACAGGAGATCCGTATTCCCACTTGCGAGTAGATTAATTAGTTAAATAGAGACGGCAGCATCCAATCTGCTATCCCTGTCGGCGTTACATGGCGCCAGGTAGGTATCACGCCCCAGGGATTGGGGCTGCCGTCTATCTTATAAATAATCTCCTCCGCCTTTCTTACGCCTCCGCTTGTTAAACTAGAAGCAAAATAGTGAAAGAAGATAACATCAGGTCGAGAACCGCTTGGGAGGGTCGATCCTGGCGATTTCGCGTCTTGGAATACTCTCTTCCAGACGGAACGGTAAAAGAGCGAGGTGTGATTGACCATCCTGGCTCGGTGGTGATTGTACCGATCATCGATGACAAAGTGTTGATCCTGAGACAGTTCCGCATCGCTCTCGAATCAACTATACTGGAGCTACCAGCCGGAACAAAAGAGCGTGAAGAGGAATGGCTGACTTGCGCGCGGCGGGAGTTGCGAGAGGAAACAGGCTACGGAGCTGAGAGCTGGATCTCCCTGGGTAAGGTTTGGCCCGCTCCAGGCATAACCAACGAGCTAATGGCCGTTTATCTGGCTAGAGATCTCTCGCCAGCGCCCTTAGCACCGGATGATGATGAAGAGATTGAAGTTGTATCCTATCGCTTCAACGACCTGGTGACCATGGCTCTGAATGGGGAGCTGCAAGACGCTAAAAGCGTCGTGGGGATCTTGCGCGCGGCCGCGTTCCTGGGTGAAGTTCCAGGAAAAGCAGTTTAGGATCCCTTAGTTATAAAAGGGCGCGCCGGCACCTTTCATCAGACGGATCCGTTCTGAACGGATCTATGATTATGGTATTTCGCCGGCGCCACCCGGTCGTATGATCGGCAAAGGTTATCGGTCTTGCTCTAAAGTTTTCGCGGCAGAGCGATCCAAACAGAGTCTTATTCCGGAATAAGGCCGGACCAACGCCCCATCCACTCCATGACAAGCTCACCCGTTACGCCCGTGATCAAACCTCCACCGTCCATGACGAGACCGGCACGGGTCATTAACATGATCCATTCCTCAGTGCGCTGCACCTCTTGAAGCTTAATAATATCTCCTCGAATTATGGTAAAACCATTCAAATCGCCACCATGGGCGTTGAGGAGAGTCGTCTCGAATGAGTCGATAGATCCGTCCTGCTGCAATCCCCCTAGGAATTGGGTGAAATCCTGGAAGAGGGATAGGCTAAATTTCTCATGACCGGGATTTGGCCGATTCCAACCGTAGAATAGGACATAATTGCCCATTTTTCGCTCCTCTTAATCTAGCTATTGTGAATATCCGATACGGAAAAACCAGTGTCCTGACAAGCATAATGCAGACGAATGGTCAGATCCTTGACGATAGTTTTCCTCCCTTTTCTATATGGTTGAGCTGCAATGCGGGTGACGATGCCCAGTAAATCGTGGATATCATCTAGCAGCCACTTGTCAGACTACACGTAGCATATTCCAGATAACTTCCCCATCGATGTGTTGGCTCTGCTGGTTACACCAGGGTTGAATCACCGATCAGGCTGCCAATGGTCTCCATAGACAGTATAGTCGTAACAAGAAACGGATGTCAATCAGTTAAGTCGAACAACCAAGGCGCCAACTCACAATGTGATTCCTAGACAGGTCTGTTTCCTCGTCCTCTGATACGTCTGGTTGAGGGTAACCTGCTTACTCTCTTATCTCAAGAGACCAACTTGTTGATCAGGTGCTATCCACCATAATTGCTGTGCAATCCACAATAATATGTGTCCTTGGCGAAGTTACATCCATTTCCGATAATGTGGGCTTAGTAAGATTAAGTTGATTGGCAGCTGACGAGGGTTCACCCGTTCAGAAGGCGCCCTCTTTAGCCAATATAGGTGCGGCAATAGACAAGTAGAAATCGAAATGTCACGCGAAATTGGAACCAACTTCCGCAAAGGATGGCCGATAGGGATCGCCATCCTCATCGGTCTATTTGCCGGCCTACCCCTCCTACGCGGCATTCCGGATGGCGCCGATACCCTGCTTCATTTCTACCGCACGGTTCAACTCGATCAACTCCTGGATGAGGGTATTTTATTCTCGTCATGGGCTCCGGACTTTGCCTATGGATTTGGCTACCCCATCTTTAATTACTATGCGCCGTTTTCCTATTATCTTGCATCTTCCTTCACGCTCCTGGGAATGGACCTCATTGTGGCTTTCCAGGCGGTTTTCGTCCTTGCCTTGATCCTTGCCTCACTATCTACGTTCCTGTGGGTACGTGATTTGTTTGGGGATTCGGCCGCATTGGTAGCCGCCGCTATGTACGCTCTTTCTCCATATTTGCTGGTAGACGCCGTAAATCGGGGTGCGTTGGCTGAACTACTAGCCCTGTCCATATTGCCGATCATTCTGTGGGCTGTTAGACGTTACATCGCCTCAGGCGTCTGGTCATATGGCCTAGCCGGCTTGATGGGTTACGCCGCCTTAGCGCTGACTCACAACATCACCGCTCTCGTATTCTCCCCCATTCTCATCGGATATGTATTGGTAGTTAGCTACACAAGTTACAAGAGAGACGACGTCGCTAGAGATATTGAGAGGACACGGCTGGTAACAATGTTTTGGCTCATATTGCTAGGATTGGCTCTATCCGCATTTTTCTGGATGCCGGCTGTTCTGGAGCGAAACCTGGTTCAAATCGAACAAACGATTGGCCCGTCAGATTTTAATTACGAGAATAACTTCTTATCCGCTGATGAGTTGTTCGCTTTTCCATTTTCGACTGATCTAAACCGGATCAACCGCGACGTTCCAATCGCTCTTAGCCTGGTTGCATTGTTCCTTGGAACAATAGGGTTGGCGAGTTTTTGGCGTTATCGCGAGCAGCCAGAAAAGATGGGTCACATACTCTATGCCGGTCTGGTATGTATCGTCAGCCTATTCATGACTCTATCCTTGTCCACCAGGGTGTGGGAGGTGATTCCTCTCCTCCAATTCCTCCAATTTCCCTGGAGATTTTTGGGGTTGGCTTCACTCTTCCTGGCCTTCCTTACCGGGGCTGGTACAGATAGTCTGCTTCAGTTAGCGGGCAGAAGAATCAATGCAAAAGTGATCATTCCTGCTGTTTTAGTTGGAGCGGCCGCCCTGTATATACTTCCCTGGCAATTCACCAACTATAACAAACCGCCGCCCGATGATTCAGTCGCCGCTCTCGTCGAGTATGAACGTGATTCGGGTTACTTGGGAACCACTTCTACCGGAGAGTACCTTCCAGTCGGAGTCCAGAAGTTACCAACTGATGTTATCTACGATCCGGCGAATGGCGATGTAAAGCTTCAGCTTGGGTCGTTGCCTCCGGGCGCCCGAGTTGAGACGGTCGAATACAGCCCGCTTACCTACGATCTTATTATTGAAACGCCTGCTGAATTCTTGGCGGTTTTCAACACATTCTTTTTCGAAGGCTGGCAGGCGAGGATCGACGGCGAGCCTGTGCCAATAATGGCGACAGAATCCACGGGTCTGATAGGGGTGGAGGTACCGGCGGGACGGCACGAGCTGCTGATTTACTTCGGCACCACGCCGACACGTCTCTTTGCCGCGGTCATATCCCTGACCGCATTGTTTCTTATTGGGGCGACCGTTTTTCTTATCCGTCGTCATATCGCGGTCAGCGATCCGGTCGATACTTCTAGAGATCGCCATGCGACACGAAAAGCCCTTGCCTTGATAACAGTGGCCGTGTTGGTAGTGGCTCTATTCAAGTTGCTGTATCTAGATCGAGGGGGTAACGCGCTGATACAGACCCGCTTCGATGGCTACACCATCGACGACGTTGATGCAACAGTTAGCGCGAACTTCGAAGATCAAATGGTCTTAATGGGTGTAGACCTACCTGATGCGGCCATCTCAGGTGAGACCATAGACGTCACTCTGTACTGGCGGGTTGGCGACGATGTCGAACGTGACTACAGTGTAAGTGCTGTAGTTGTCGACGGTAACGGGATTGCATTGGCCCAGAGCGACCGGCAGCACCCAGGCGTTCAGCCGACCAGCCGGTGGAGCCTGACCGATTACGCGGCCGATCGACACCAAATTGCGCTCCCTCCGGGCACGCCTCCCGGTGAGTATCAATTGCAGGTTATCGTCTACGAGTATGGTTTCCCCGAGAATAGATTAAACCTCCTTGACTCATCGGGCATGCCGGCCGGACAGACCGCCGATATCATTACCCTATCAGTGACGCGCCCGAACAAACCTCCCGTCTTGGGGGATATCGAGAACATCCACGTTTCCGAAAAACATCTGGGCGATGATATTTCGCTGGTTGGGTACTCCCTTCCAGAATATGTGGCAAGGTCTGGCGATGTCATCTACCCCGTTTTTTACTGGCGGGCTGATGTGAAACCTACCGTAGATCTTGAGGTATCGATGGGGTTGCTGGGCGAGAAAGGCCAGAGGACAGAACTGCTGAAAACACGCCCGGTTGAGGATTATCCCACTTTTGACTGGGAAAGAGATGACATCTGGAGGGCGGTTCATCCCCTTCTGCTCCCGCCAACTTTGGATTCAGGCGCTTACTACATCACCGTCGGCCTGGTTGGCGAAGGGCAGATATCTTTGGGAACTGTCGACATTGAATCACCAGAACACACATTTGAACGGCCTTCGGCGACTCACCAACTCGAGGTCATGTTCGGAGAGGTGGCTACACTTGTTGGCTATAATATCGAAACGACGGTTTACCCGGGAGAGCAACTTGAGGCGATCCTTGTCTGGCAAGTATCCGGCGAGACGCATGCCAGTTACAAGACATTCGTCCAGCTTCTGGACCAGGAAGGACGTTTTGTCTCTGGCAGCGATATGGTTCCCGGTAATTGGCAACGGCCGACAACGGGCTGGATCGAAGGTGAGTACATTATTGACGAGCACGTTCTGGCTATACCTGCTGACCTGCCACCGGGAGATTATCTATTGCTGATTGGCTTATATGATGCCGAAAACCTGCAACG
>JBARZW010000034.1:0-3442 GCA_049650305.1 Promineifilaceae bacterium (SeqCode) | reverse complement strand
GTTCTCTAGCCACCGGCTGGGGTCAGTCCCAAGTCAACCTGACCGGAATCGCCATCTCAGGCGACACCATCCAACTCCGTTTCGACATGGGTCTTGACGGTTGTAATGGTACCGACGGCTGGTACGTGGACGACTTCGAAGTCTACTCCTGCTCTGATGAAGTGATCTGTGGGAACGGTCTACTAGATCCAGGCGAGAGCTGCGACGATGGCAACACGGCAAACGGCGATGGCTGTTCCAACGTCTGCGAGGTCGAAGACGGCTGGACCTGCGAAGACCCTGTACCACCATCGCCTAGCGCCAACGCCATCGACGACGGAAGCTTCGAAGCAGGTACACCGAATCCATACTGGGCAGAATCGTCAACTAACTTTGGCACGCCCATCTGTGATGTAGGCTCTTGCGGGACGGGAGGTGGCACGGGTCCTTCAGATGGGGCTTATTGGACCTGGTTTGGTGGTATAGCCGCTTACGAAGAAGGGTCAGTCTCCCAATCCGTTTCCGTCCCGGCGACGGCAACCGACCTGACCTTTGACCTGGAGCAAATCGCTTGCGACAGCCCCGCTGACTACATGGAAATGACGGTCGACGGCAACCAGGAATTCTTGACCGACGGTGCCAGCGCGCTGTGCGGTACCCTTGGCTACTCAACGCAAACGGTTGACATGAGCGCCTATGCCGACGACGGATCACACACCGTCGAGTACCACTCGGAAATCTTCGCCAAAAATGGCGGCAGCACCAACTTCTTCCTGGATAATGTCGTTCTCAGCGATAACCAGCAGAGCGATGGTAGCCCCAGCGTGTGTACGGAGATCATCGAAGACCTGGCCTGCGACGCGGGCATTGTCGGTTTCGATGCCGGTATCCCAAGCACTTGGACTGTTGTCGATAACGCAGGTCAGGGATTGGTGTGGACAAATATTGCCGGATCAGGCGAAGGCGGCAACTACACCAGCGGGGATGGTGATGCTGCGACGGCTTCCAGCGACGTCTTCGGTCTGGCCGATTTCGACACCGAGCTTCGCAGCAACGTGTTCAGCCTGGCCAATGCTTCTTCGGCAATGCTAGATTACCTGGCCAATTACCAGAACCTTGCCGCCCGTGACTTCCTCGACCTGGATATCACTGCCGATGGTGGTGGCGCCTGGTCGAACTTACTAAGCTGGAACGAGGATCATGGCGGATATTACGGAACTCCTGGTGAAGCGGTTTCTATCGATCTGAGTGCCTACCTCGGCATGAGCGACCTGCAACTCCGTTGGCGCTACTATGACCCCACCACTTTTGACTGGGATTGGTACGCTCAAGTCGACGAAATCGAGCTTTCCTGTAACCTTGTTGTGCCAGATTGCTCGGCGGCAATCCCGAGTATGTACACGCTCTGGCCGCCAAACTACAAGTTCGCACCGATTGACGTGCTTGGCGTAACTGACCCGGATGGCGATCCTGTCACCATCACGATCGACAGTATCTTCCAGGATGAGCTGGTGGGTCGTGTCGGGCGCCATAGTCCAGATGGACGGGGTGTGGGTAAGCCAACGGCCGAAGTGCGTGCCGAGCGCGACGGCAAAGGCAATGGACGCGTGTATCACATCTACTTCACGGCCGATTTTGGACGAGGAGGAACGTGTTCGAGCGAGGTGCTCGTTGGCGTCCCGCACGATCAGGGAATTAAAGGTGATCCTGTGGATGATGGACCGTTGCATGATTCAACGATACCCTCGTGGACACGCGGAATTGGGAGCGATAGAGGATCTACGGTAAGAGCCGACGTCCAGTTTCTTTCGACTAGACCTCATAACCGATGGTGATTTATTGCGACAACCTTCCGAGAATTACCTAAGATCTACTAGGTGAGCGAGGAAAAGGAAACTTAACGGACACTGGTAACTTGCGACGGATGAGGAGGATATCCCTATATAGGTAATCCATTAGTATTGGAACAGAAAGGGACACAAGCCAAAACCGGGTGCTTTCCTGTGAGAAGCGCGATGATCGCAGGAGATCCGCGGTCAATTAGCGGTTTTTCTGCAGATAAAGACATGGTTTGGGTCCTGGTTTGAGCGCTTCCTTATCGCTTGCCCGAAGCACAGCGACCAGATCGTATTGGCCGGCAACGGAATTTACTTGGGAGATCTCTACCATGCCGGCCAATACCCTGACTTCATAGTTGATCTTTCGCCGTTCAACTGTCAATAACACGACGGCGCTGACCACTTCCGACATCCTCTGAAGATAGACGATGGACGAGTGACTACTGACGGCGGACAACAGATGACAGGACCGGGTTGAACTTTGATTGAGATTACATTAGGGGAACCCGGGACATACGGACGTTTTCTTTTTATACACCATGGGGCCCGATTTTCCCTCGCCTGATCAATCGTGACACAAAAAGGTTGTCCAATCAACCGCGGAGGGCCGATGGCAATATGATAGGGAAAAGAGCCTGCTATGGTTTAGTCCATGCTTTGTATCCTGGAGCCCCCCATCAACCGTTACTGATACTGCCCGCCAGGTCACCCAGACGAACCTTTATCGTTCAGCTCTTCCGTCTATAAGATGAAAGGCGGGCTGGTGACCAGGTAATTCTCGAATTTGCCAACCGGAACGTTACTCATAAGAGTGGCCACAAGCTCATCCTTCTTATAGCCCCGGGTGGTGAGATAATTCAAGGCTGCCCTATTAATATCGGGCACCTCCAAACCGAAGTGCTGGCTGCCCCTTGATGCGGCACTATTTTCGGCCTGGGCGAGTACGGCCGGGTAATCACCGCTATCGAGAAGGGCAAAAGGCCCACTCCGCTGGCCTATGTAGCCATACCCCACGGGTTGGTCATCCCGGAAATAAATATACCCTTGCCGGTCGGTCAGCAACCAACTGTGATCCGCCTCTCGCCTGTGGCCTAGCAAGGCCTTATCCAAGGTTCCAAGGATTTCCAGGTGTTCGGTTGAGGTTTCGATGGGAACGGTTACCAGATCCGTGTCCACCGCTACCGCCTCGGGCTCGCGCCATAAGTAATGGAGTGAAAAACGAGGTATGAGGCCGGCCCCACGGTAGAGAGCTTGGGCTCGAAGGTCGGGGGAGGAGATGATGATCCGGTGATCCCCATTGGTGTTCGGAAAGGCGCGGGTCAGCAGCCCCTTCCCGATCCCGGCCGATTGCTCGGCGGGTAATACGAATAATTCCGTCAGAATCCGCAGACCATCCCGTTCTATGGAGCGGGACAGACCGATTGTCCGGTTTTCCCGTTCTGCCAGCCAGAAACTATCGGCCGAGGTAGCCAGATGCTGGTATAGCGACCGTCTTTCTTCCCACATCCGGGCCAAGGCCTCTGGATTATCGGCGCTGCTCGTTCCATTTGAGCCGATACGCCGGTTGAGATCAGCTAAAGATTCCTCCACAACGCGAAATGCTCTATAGGAGTCTTCCAGGGTTC
>JBARZW010000033.1:0-3029 GCA_049650305.1 Promineifilaceae bacterium (SeqCode) | reverse complement strand
CGGAAAGAGATATGTCCGTCCGGCTCATTTTCCAGCGGCGGCGCACTTGCCACAGTTGAAGCATCGTGATGAGTAATATTGCCAGGAAGGCAGCAAAGCCGACAACACCCGTGTCAGCCAATTCTTCAAGGTACATGTTGTGGGCTCGACGGTCACCCTCAAGGGTTCTAATGCCCAGTTCGTTACCATACTCTCGCGTATACAGATTCGTTTGACCGGGCCCGACCCCGAGAAGGGGATGATCGAGAAAAATGTTGAAGGCGGCAAGGTTGACAGTGGCCCGGCCTTGGATGGAGTTGTCAGCCTCAGACACGTTCCCTGAGGCGATCTCAGCCACGTCAACGGCTGTAGAGATTCGGTACACATAATCCGGCACAGCCATAAGCACCAACACGATGGCAGCTGATGCTAAGACGACGAAATGCCACAGTTTTATGACGCGCAGAAATACCATTGCCACGAGAGTGATGGCGATCGACAAACCGGCGCCACGTGAAAAGGTTAATAACGCACCACTAATAATGGGAACGCATGCAGCCACAGCCAATGCACGCAACAACCGCGAACGTTCGATCCACACCCGTAATAGAGCCAGGGGAAACAAGACCACCATAATCTGGGCATAGCGGTTCTTGGAGCCTATCGGTCCGGCAAGGCGTCGCCGCTTGATGTCGTTTCCCAGATAGTCCACTTCTCCGGTACCTATCTCCGACTCTTTCACTTGAGCCAACCCCCAAAAATCGTTGTCATAAGCGCCGGTCAACTCCTGATAGAGAGATAAGCTACCTATGAAAGCCCCTGCCACGATAAGAGCCCAGACTCCGATTCGCAGTATTTCTCGTGTCCGGACTGCGTTAATGATCAATACGTAAAGAGCCAGGCCTTCCACTGCATAAGCGACAATTCTGCTCGTGGATTCGCCCGGCTGCCCTGAAAAGACGGCTGAGATGAGCAACAGGCCGAGATAAAGCAACATCACAAGCATTACCCGGTTGGTGATTAGCTTCTGCCGGCGAACAATCACGTAGTTGATCAAGGGAAGTCCTAACAAAAGAAAGAAAGAAACGGCCAGAAGTTCAGGAATATCGAAAAACCGTATGGCCACGACGGCCAGGTTAACGTATAAAACAAAGAGCACAACGACAATCGTCGCTTCTGGCCAGATAAACATCAACACCGCTATGCCCAGGAAGACAACCGCACCCAACACGAGCCATATGCTGAACTGTTGGTAAAGGAGGAATCCGATGATAAGCGGCGTGCCCAAGATCAACACCAGAGCTACCAGCTTCTGAAGCTGACTCTTGGGGATATTCGTAAGTTGTTTGCTCAGTGTTGACATAGGTTCCTTAATGCACCGTTAATAAGTAATGATGTCAAACCAGATTTCTCACTAGGGCGGAGAAACAGTTGGCGGTAGGTTAGGGATCTCGCCGGCGGCGAAGCCGTGGGTCAGCAAACCAAAACAGATATCCTGCGAACACTTGGCCGGATCATCTAGTTGCTCGGACCAGAGATCAATCCCCGGCAGTGTGTGATTGTTGTGATAGTAGCGGAATGCCACCGCCAAAGCTGAATCGTGCCTCCATTCGGTATTGGAATCGATAATAATGGCTTTAATCGCCCGTTCGATGGAACCTCGTCCGGGATATAGATGAGTCACCTTGATCATTCCATCGGGGCCAATGAACGTGTAGTAACGAATATCAGTGTTGTCTACGTTGTCAAAACAAGAATGATCGCTACGGCGCAGCATTAGTTCGCATTGTTGGATAATATGGCCCAGGTGAAGCTGGGGATAGTTGTGATACACGCCGTCATACTCCGGTACATTACAATATTGCTTTCGCCGCGCATCCTCAGGGACGATGCCCTTTTCGGAAATCTGCGATTTGACGGGTTCCCAGTCGTCACTCTGCTGTGGGCCAGAAAGATAATCGCACGAGTTGCGACTGCCATACTCGACGCCATAGCCATTCATTCGATCGAGAGCCAGTTGATTAGCGTACGTATAGGCATCAGCCGGTTTCAGGGTAACTACTTGGCCTCTGTTCACTTCAAGGGGATTACGATGCAGCAACGTGGCCGCGGGTCGATCCCAGAGGTAATCGGCGATGTAGGCTAGTGTATTGGTAGCAGCTGAACCCCAGTTGCTTTGTGAATTGGCGGCAGAATATGACACGACATAGTACGGATTTTTTACGAGCCAGTTCTGGAACAAAACCTTGCAGTTTCCAGAAGTGATGGCGGTGTCCCAGTAGAGCATACTCTCTGGACCCGTGCAGGTGTGATACTGCCAGAAATCCTCAATCAGATCGGCCGCTGCAACCATTTCTGGCGTACCCCATGCGAAGTTGAGACGGCACTGGGGATGAGAGAGGGAAATGGTCTCGACCTCGGTCATGATGCGCTGTAAGATCCCCTCCACTTCTGCCGCATACTGGTTGTCACCGGTTAAGTGATAGGCTAGCGCTTTAGTGTAGAGAATGGCCGTGCCCTTTTCATTGTCGTTCCAGGCAGGAGTTTCAGAACTATTGCATTTGACGTTCTCTTTTAATGAGAAATCCCAGTCCTTCTTGGCCCCCTCAATAACCGTGGCCACAGCACTCTCGTAGGGCTCAATACCTTGACTGGCTTTCTCCCTAATGATGGCCAGTTCCACAGGCGTGGTGAGATAGCCCCTTGAGTTGCTCAAGATAGTAATTGGCGTCGACGTCGCCGTCGGTGCCTGAGCAGAATCAGGCATCTTGGTCGTCGTGCTCGTTGGCTCAGAGACCGAGGACAGTATGCGAGTAGATAAAGGTTTTCTAGTTTCCATACTTGTTACCGCGGGCGTGTTGGTCGGCGCAGATATCGCCGCTGGGATGGATGCATGCATACCAGTCGATCCTGAACCATGGCCGCGAGGCAGATAGCCGGTCGCTAGGATAACAACGACAAGTATTGCCATCACGAGAACTGCAAGCCCGAGGCTTCGCCTGCCGATATTCTTCTCTTCCATCCGCCTAGCTATCTGCTTGAACACCCAG
>JBARZW010000032.1:0-15871 GCA_049650305.1 Promineifilaceae bacterium (SeqCode) | reverse complement strand
TGTTGAGCAAGTTGTCTGCTGTCCCAAAGAATATGAATCCCTGCAACTGGAGGATGAACGAGCGAGCGCCTTCGCGCCGGAGTACCTCTCTTTGGTTGATAGGGCGGGTGACGCGGCTGCGGTGTGTAATACCTGTCAGGCTGTGTTTGACTACGTCAATCCGGCTGTAGCCGACGACGAAAAGCACCACGGCCAATAAGATGCCGACCGCTACAGCTTCGAGATACCCCACTGTCGCGACGATGAAAAAAATCAACACCACGATAAAGTAATCTATCTTTGGCAGCTGGAAATAGGCCTTGTAAACCCAGCGGACCAAGAAAACGAAGCCCAGATATAGAAGTAATCCGCCTAAGACAACCTTGGGAAAATAGGACAGGGCCGAACCACCCAGCACCAATACCAAGCCACAGATCGCGGCGGCAACAAGGCCGACGATTCGGCTGTTTGCCCCCAGTCGCAGATTCATCGTCGAGAGGCTAATACCCTGGAAACCAACCAGGCCGGCGGCCAATCCTGCCAAACTATTTCCTGCTCCGGCCGCCTGCAATTCGCGATTGAGTTTTATATCGTGACCGCTGTTTAGCTCGAGGCCGCTGGCATTGAGCAAGAGAGAGATCGCGCTCACTAAGATGATAGTGGCCGCTCCGGCCGCTTGTTGCCATAGTACCGATCAGTCAATGAGATCATAGTTAGTCGCCAGCACAGGTTCCCATAGACTTCCTGAAGGAAAAGAGCCTAATAGCCATCCCTGGTCCCCGAGCTCAGCAACGTTTGCTCCACCAATCAGGGCTATGATGAAAAACAAGGCGATTGAACCAAGTACAACCGCCGGCATGATCAGATAATGGTCAGACCGGCTTGACAGGACTAATAGGGTGATGGCGATTGCCAAGCCCGGAAGCCAACGTACAAGGATTTCAGGTTGAAACAACTCAGTAACCGACAAAGAGGAGGGTGAGACGTCTACTAGCATGCCGATCGCTCCGGTGACCAGTAGCCAGCCGGTCCCGGCCAGAAATCCTCCAATCACCGGGTATGGGAGAAAACGAACCAGATTGCCTAGGCCGAAATAGCCCAGACCTAATAGGATGATGCCGGTGAGAAAGGTGGATAAGGCGATGAAGGCGACAACGGTTGTGAACGCCGCTTCATCCGAAGCAGCGGCCGGCATGGCGGCGACAATGATCGCGGCGACGACCGCTACAATGGCGACCGGGGCGTCCTGACTACCTGACACCGTGCCTGGTAAGGAGGTCTTCAGGGCGATGAAGACGCTCGTAATGATGATGCCAAATAAAGCTAGACCGATTCCGTCAGAGATAAACGGGGTTAGGTCGCCAGAAAAAATAAGCGCCGCAAAGGAGATGGCGACGATGACATCGGCAATTCCTACCACCAAACCTGAGGTCAGGCTAGGAAAAAGTCGCTCAGGACGAAGTTCTTGCCTTAACTTGGATGCCATTTCAACAGGTGAGGCTAGATTGGCAAAACGGTGCAAACCGTCCGCGAATGGTTCTCTTTCTATAACAGTGCATCTGGATACAAGGAATTGCCGGCATTTTAGCCCAGCTGCCGAACCAGGTCACGACCATCACTTCTGCAAACAAGCCAAAGGAGAAGATGTCGACAAATGGTCCAGTTGAAGGCCTGATGCCCACCAACCACTACACATAAACGCGGGCCAAATAGGGCTGATTTCCAGGATTGCGCCTGGAGCGGTCGACCGGTCGGTTTCAAGATCGGAGAGCGAGGGGATTTGGAGAATATCGCCTTACGAAGTGAGGCGATCCTTTTCGTAGATGCCCTATTACAGGCCTGAAGTATTAGAGAAAGCCAGAACTTCGGGCTGACTCCTACGACATTCTTTGTAGCGACCAGTCGTCGATGAAAAATCCGCTGTTGGGGATGGCGTACCGGGTTCGAAAAGCGACGCCGAGTCGTACGGTTCCAGGGGTCGTCACGGTAAACTCATGGACCAAAGCGTTCTTGATTCCAGGAGTGACCGAAGCCCAACCCCCACCTCCGGGACCGATGAAAGCGACTTCTCCAGCTTGAGGTTGGGTCATCCAGATCTTGCCGCCAGAGTCATAACCAACAATCAGATCCGGAAAATAGTGTCCGACAAATCGATAAGTGCCCGGCTCAAGATGAATATCAGTAAATTGACGGAAGCTAACTGGTGCGTGTGCTTTGAAGACTTTGATTGTCCAGTCTCCATTCCAGATAAAAAGATCGTGTTCATGAGCCGGCAATTCCCAACGAGGGAGCACTCTACTTTCCGGCCGGAGAAGGGTGACACCTGTGCCAGGTGCGGGGATTCCCTGGTCGAACTCCATCTGCCAACTATTGGGTATCTGCAGTTCTGGCGAACCATTCAGATTATAGTGCCCGCTTTCAAATGACGGATTCGGCAAGATATTTGGACCCGGCTGCGGTGGAATAGGACCCGGAGGAGGAGGTGGTGCCGGCGTTGGCGGGGGTCCTCCTGGATTGCCGGGATCTGATACCCCAGGAATAATTAATGTTTGACCGGCGTAAATGAGGTTGGGGTTGGATAGATTATTTGCCTGGACCAGTGCCCCAGTGGTAACGCCGTGTACAATAGCGATGCGGGACAACGTGTCTCCAAGTTGAACAACGTACACGGTGCCACCCGAAACTGGAGGAGAGGGGTCTGCAGGCGGCGGCGTGGGTTGTGCCGGACTTCCAGGATCCGTGCCATCTGGAATAATCAGAGTCTGTCCGGCGTAGATATAATTTGGATTGATTATGTTGTTTGCGTTGGCAATCGCCTGTACCGATACGCCGAAGCGGAGCGAGATAGCAGAGAGCGTGTCACCGTACTGAACCGTGTACATGCTGTCGGCGTACACGAGACCGGTCGATACAAGCAGCAGCAAGAAGATGACTACACTTAAGATAACTTTGGTACGGTTCATAATTCCCTCAACATATTTTCAGGCTACACTATCGGGGGCCATCTTTGTTCACCATCGCGGCCAAGGCCACCCTCGTAACATTCACGGTCGTCCAGAATGTCCTTAACCCCGGATGGCGTCCACTGTTCGCCCTTCGGGGGAGCGACGCCTTCGAAACCCAACCACCGGGCGATCTCATCCAGAGAGTAACCGTCTCCTCTAAGTTCGAAAATCCTGCGAACAACGCGAGCGTTGACGATATCTATCTCCAGTCCATCTTTCCCACGCACATAGCCAAGGGGCAGTCGGTCTCTGTCGGATTGCCCCTCATCATTGGATCCCCTGGTGCTACGGAATCTGATCGGGAGCTGTTCAAGCTCGACAAGAGTAGATAAGATTCCCAACACAAATTGACCCATCGGGGTGCCGGTGTCAAGCCCTTCTTTGCAGGATACAAAGGCAGCCCCATAACTAGTGATCTGGATGATCGTTGACAAGGCCAGCTCGATTTTTGTTGCCAGACGGTCCAATGATGAGACGATGGTCACCTCCACCTCTTCACCATGAACGGCGTCGATGAGTTCTGCCAGGCCCGGCCGCTCAAACTCACCCAAAGCACCGCTCAGACCTTCGTCGACGAAGATCGCTGCAATTTCCCATCCCCTAAGGATAGCCATGGCCTCACATTTTTCGCGCTGGATCGCTAAGTTCTCTCGACCTTCGTCGCGCTCTTCGGTTGATGTTCTAAGGTAAAATGCCGCCTTCATCGTCGTCTACTATATTACTCTTGGTCTAATGCGTCACACAAAGGCAACGGCTTCATGACCGCCGAGATATTCAATCTGTCGGTAAGAATGAGTTCAGAAGTCCGCTCGATACGCATCGCTCTCTGAAGAGCTTAAAGGCTCTCAGTTCCAACATGGTACATAGCCAGGCTACGACAGCACAGCAAAAACACGTGAAAAAGCGCCGCCTACTGGACCAGAGAGCGATTAGTCAATCCCAGGTTACCCAAGCATCGCTACCACCGGGCATATCTGTCATTTTTCCCTGTGGCTGTTTTTTTCCCCGATCGACGGATGGCTCGGCCGGAAGCTCAGGGCTTATGTCCGACAGGGAGCTTCCTGGAGGGAGGAAGTGGTAGATCTCCCCTGGCTGGAGATTAAGCGTTTGGCAGATCGTATCTAGAACATCCAATTTGATGCTGCGACGCTCACTATGATACACGGCTCGGACAGTCGTATAAGTCACGCCAGTCTGGCGCGAAAGCTCTCGTATCGAAATACCCCGTACGCGCATCAGCTCAGGTAGCATATTGACTATCATCATTATCTCCATCTTGAATGAACAGATAGCATATAAACTATCAGATGTTCCGTTTATCGGCAACAATGAAGCAGAGGATAATCGGAGCTAGACGCGATTGTTCGGGAAACTGACCAGCTAGGGTGAGATGATTATTCGAGAAAGATATACGATCATGCTATTCCGCAGAAGCTGGATAATTGGGGAATCTATGATGGCAAATATACTATCACACGATCAAATTATCCCAATCGGAAACAAGTTGACAAGCCGTACCTGCCAATTTGCTCAGTACAAGATACTGAGTCCGGTAGGATAGGTAGACAAAACAAACCATCAAGGACACATACGGTAAAATTCCTCAATAGAAACTTGGAAGAGATAGCATAAATGCTATCTATATAGTTACTAGATGCGAGTCCTGGGGTCAGGGTCTAGAGCTTATCAGAGTTAGTGATGGTCTGGTTGAACCGGAAAACGCCTGTTGCCTTGTTTCTGGCGACATAAGGAGAGAAAGAGGGCAAAAATGAGCTATTGTTATTGGCCAAGTGATAGTGATATAGCTATCACTTGGATTAAGTTAACTTTATGGGACTTATGGAGTGAACAGAACGGTATGGATTGAATGGGCTACGCCAACACGGAGTCGTCATCCTCGGTATCTACCGAAGGGAGTGTGTTATCTCCTTCTGGCAAAGAAGCCGGCTCTTGTTCCTCCTCCTGCTCCTCTTCCTTTACACGGGAGAGAAAACCCTCTCTAACGATAGCCACAGATACGATAACATCACTGTTTTTTAGATCCATGACGGAGACGCCACGGGAATGACGGCTTTGAAGAGAAATGAGGTTTACTGAAGTGCGTAGAATGATACCGCCCGTTGAGATGAATGTAACCTCATCATTTTCATCTACAATCCGGGCGCTGACTATCAACCCGGTAAGATCGCCGATGAACATCGCCCGAACGCCTTTACCGTAGCGACCTTGACGCCGGAATTCGTCCAGAGGAGTGCGTTTTCCGTAGCCTTTCTCTGTAATAAGCAGTAGATGGCACTCGGGCCTAACCACATCTGCTCCTGTCAGAAAATCACCTTTATCGAGTCGCATGGCGTGGACGCCGGCTGCGGTTCGTCCAACGGCCCGAACATCCTCTTCGTTGAAACGAATAGCCCGTCCTTTTTCACTAACGACGATAAGGTCCTGCTCCCCCTTGGTCATTTTTACCCAGCCAAGTGCGTCATCTTCATCAAGATTAATAGCAATTAGACCGCTGGAACGCACGTTGGCGAAGGCATCAAGGGTTACACGCTTGATGCGTCCTTTGCGAGTGATCATGGTCAGGAATTCTGCGTCTTCGAAGTTATGGACGGCCAACGCCGCTGTAACCTTTTCATTGGGCACAAGGGGCAGGATAGCCATCAATGAAGTGCCCTTTGCTGTTCGATCGAGTTGGGGGATCTCGTAGGCTCTCTCTGAGTAGACTTTGCCCTGATCGGTGAAGAACAAGATATGGTTGAGGGTGCCCGCGTGGAGGAGATGCAATAATTCATCCTTGTCACGGGTGCTCATACCAATAAGGCCTCGGCCGCCGCGACCCTGTTTGCGATAAGCCGCTACGGGCGTTCGTTTGATATATCCTCTCTGGGTGATTGATATCAAGACATCCTCGTCTTGGATCAGATCCTCCATGTTTAGGTAGGCTTCTATACCTAGGGCGATCTCGGTACGTCTCTCATCTCCAAAGCGATCTTTCAATTCTTGCAGGTCTTCTTTGATCAAGCCGAGGATTTTTGTGTGATCGGCTAGTATGTTTCTGAGATGATCAACTCGTTTGGAAATCTCATTGTACTCGTCTTCAATTTTCTGACGTTCTAACGCAGCCAGTCTCCTCAACTGCATATCAAGGATCGCTGTCGCCTGAACCTCGGATAGAGCGAATCGTTCCATAAGTTGTTGGCGGGCAGCTTCGGCATCGGGCGATCGCCGGATCGTCTCAATCACGGCGTCCAGATTATCGAGGGCAATGCGCAGGCCTTCGAGGATGTGTTGCCGATGAAGCGCTTTATTCAACTCAAATCGCGTGCGCTTGGTGATAACATCTACCCGGTGGTCGATGTAGATCTGCAAAGCCCTCTTGAGCGATAGCAGTCGCGGTTCTCTATTAACCAGAGCCAACATCTGGACGCCAAAGGTTTGCTGCAGTTGGGTGTGTTTATACAGCTGATTCAAAACCTTCTTTGGCTGGGTGCCCCGCTTCAATTCGACGATGATGGAGATACCATTCCGATCAGACTCATCCCTAATATCGGATATTTCCGTAATCTTGCCTTGATTGGCTAATTCGGCCATGCGTTCTATTAGATTAGACTTGTTTACTTGAAAGGGGATTTCAGTGACGTTGATACGATGTCGCTCGGTCGATCCCGGCATTTCCTCGACCGTGGCAAGAGCGCGCATGATCACGCGCCCTCTACCAGTGGCGTAAGCGTTTCGGATTCCTTCGTTGCCAAGAATCAAGCCGCCCGTTGGGAAATCCGGGCCCTTAACAAACTGCATCAGATCATCCAGGGTCACCGTGTCCTGATCATCCTGATGGTCGACAAGGAAGATCGTGGCGTCACAGATTTCATTTAAGTTGTGGGGCGGAAGGTTGGTGGCCATTCCAACGGCGATGCCCGATCCGCCATTGATCAGCAAGTTTGGAAGGCGGGCCGGCAGCACGTCTGGCTCTTGGAGGCTACCATCGAAGTTTTCGGAAAAACTAATGGTCTCCTTCTCGATGTCATCGAGCAACTCCGTGGCAATACGGGAGATACGGGCTTCGGTATATCGCATAGCTGCGGCGCTATCCCCGTCAATACTGCCGAAATTGCCCTGACCATCCACAAGCATATAGCGAAGGGAGAATTCCTGGGCCATACGGACCATGGCATCGTATACAGCCTGATCTCCGTGAGGATGGTATTTTCCAAGTACTTCTCCGACAATTCGGGCGCTTTTCCGGTGTGGCGTGTTAGCCCGGATACCCATGTCGTGCATAGCGTACAGAATTCGCCTGTGGACAGGTTTCAGGCCGTCGCGAGCATCAGGAAGGGCTCTTGCAACGATCACGCTCATAGCGTAGTCGAGATACGCGTCGCGCATTTCCTGGTCGATGTCAATAGCGTTTATGGTGCCTATGTCCAATGGAACCTCCGTCAGCGAGGTGATCATTCCTGCGTGAGAAACGGACAGTTTCCTGCCCGTAATTTTCAGGAGTAAAATATATAAATGCCACCTCTCACAGGGTGGCTTTCACCCGCTCAATTATACCCGATCCGACTGTGATCAACGAGTTTCCAGGTATTGATTCAGGGGAAAAGGATTCGGGACAGGATCACATAATCCAAGGCCCGGTTTAAGTAGTATTTCGGCAAAAATATGGGGTCTATTTCTGAGGAAAATCTTTACGTTTATGACGCGTACGTTAATAACGCGTACGTCTATGACGCGATATCTTCGATTAGTCGGCCTTCTCTACCAGCTCAACAGGCGCTCCTCCCGCGGTGAGCGGAGAATTTCCATCAAGATAAGCGCTCTTCACATAGCCCATCGCCAGCGGTCCAACAGGACCCTGGGCGGATGATGTGATAATCCCGGCATTTTTCTCGCCCGCTTTCAATTCTGCGCCAGATTGGATGGAGGAATCGGGGATCAGCTTAACCAAGCTCTTGGCGAGCTTGCCACGACTGTCCATGCGGGCGATTATCTCCTGCCCGGTATAGCAACCCTTGTTGAAAGATATATCGGATCGCAATCCGGCCTCGAGTGGGATGTAGTCCAGGGTTAGTTCACGACCGAATAGGGGCCGGCCGCTTTCGATACGAAGGTATTCGAACGCATCAGGACTTACCTGGACTGCACCCGATGATAGAAGCTGAGAAAGGACTTCAGGTTTGTCCTCCGCCTGGCAAATAATCAAATAACCGTCGCCGGCTATTGGATCGGTTCGGTGGACAGAAACCGGAATACCTTTGATATCGACCTTCCACCAATGATGAAGCCTCATGCCCTCGGCATCCTCTACCAAACCGCCAATCACCTTCTGAACCTTTGGGCCGTAGACGGCTAATATCGCCTTACTCTCACTGAGATCCTCGATCTGGAAATCATCCATGAAGAAGACGAATCGCATCAGATAGCGGGCGATATTGTCGCCGTTATTCCTACCAGTCAGGCAGTAGACGACATCCTGATCGGCATAGAGAATCAGGCGGTCGATAATGCGGCCGATATCGCTGGTCAAAATGGTAGCCGCGCCCTCGCGGCTCTTCAGGTTATCTACTTTCTGAGTAGACATGCGGTTGATAAGATCCAGCCGCGTTTCTCCTGAAAACTGTAAATACCCATCGTCACTGCGGTCGACAAGAATCGCCCCGCTGTGAGCTATCTTATATGCATCCTCAATAGATACTGGTTTCATCTCATCGTCAAAAGGAGTCATGGTTTTATTCTAGAAATCTAAATGGCTGCCTGTTCATCTTGCCAGCCGCGGACAAAGGCTTCGAGATCAGGTAAATGCTCACCTTCATGGCCAAAACTATTGGCCTCAATAATCTGCCACAGAACCACTCCCTCGCTCCACTTATACCTGTCGGCATCGTTCAGATCGCGATCGCTGAATCGAGACAGCCACTCCTCCAGCTGAACCCTCACACTCTTCAAATCGTCGAGAACGCGGTCTAAAGACCTGCCCTTATTCTCCTCGAAGCGGCGAGCATTGTAGCCATCGACATCAGCAATGGCGGCCAGCATGCGCGCAGGTTTCTTGCCCTGGTCAAGATTCATCAGGCATGTGACCAGTTCTGACTCCCAGGCTATCAAATGAGTCAGGACATCGGTTACAGACCAATCTTCCATGATGCCCGGATCGGAAAGCAACTCGTCGGGGAGGACCTGGAGAAGGAGGAGAAGACGCTCTCGGCTGGACTCGAGTTGTTCATTTATTTCATCAACGTTCATGGTCCTCGCTCCAATAGTGCCTGCTAAACCGTGGGTTTTCTTTGGATCAATCCAACCGCAGTGAAACGATATCAAGGTTCCTGAACAAGGCAGCCACCCCTAGCAATCGTTTACAATATAACGGACCGCAAACCTATTGGCCCGCCAGGTAATCTAATTGCTGCAAGGTAATATATCTGCCCAGTCAGCCGGTGGGTATTGAGCTCATGGCGATAGCCAAACCCGCACCCAGACCGAAAATCAAGGCACCTGATAGGATAACCCAGACGTAGCTCCAATTTACCGGATTGTAATCTGTTTTGCTGAAATCTAGATCATCAGGCTCGCGAGCTCGGATCGCCAGGGTCAGTACGACTATCGAGATCACGATTAACCCAAGGTTTACAATAGCGATGGCGCTGATACTCAGGCCAGCGATTTCCCAAGTGGTATCGCCGAAGAAAGCGACCCCGAATATCAATCCAGTTATCCAGACCATTATCAGTATGAGAATTGAAGTGGAAACGACTGACCACCGAAGCCTTCGTTGCGGAATAGGAGAAGTGTCGCGGGACCTAGATTCTTGTTCGTCCTTTAGCGATTCAGCCTCGCGCCGGCTTAGTTCAGCCTGTGCTGACTGATAGCTCTCGTCTGCATAGACCTTCGATACCTGGCGGCTCGTGAATACACTGATTATCGTAAGGAACAAACCTATGCCACCAACGAAGACGGTCACGATCCCGGTAGCTGCAGCCACAACAAGCCAGGGATTGATCTGAGTCCCTTCGATTTTCTCATTAATGAAGTCGATTCCAAGTAGCTCGTCGCCCAAAACATAGTCGCCGACGCTGATGGTTATGGGTTCGGTTTCTCGCACGACCTTTGCTATCTGCGATTCGGTTTGTGCTTCTTCCCGATTGGAAAGCCAAAGCCAGGCAGCACTAGCCAGACCGGTGAAAAGTAATAGGCCGATGACGATCACCCATGTCTTCCAAGCCTCGCTCCTGTTCAAGTTATTTCCTCCTCATCTGCGTTCTATCGCCTTCGTTGGTAACGCGACTGGTATTTTTCCGTTGATGTAATCACCATTCGATGGCGTCAACACCCAGCGGGTCAACTAAAGGTGCCTTCATCAAAGAAATGACTGATTTATCCAGCGCGTGGTCGAGTCATTTTAGCATATGGCAATCTCACCAGCAATTGTCAATAAGATAAACCCAACATCCGCGCAACTCCCGGTGTTTAAGATTGTATAGATCGTTTATGATCTGTATGTGATCTATGTCACTACCCGGTGATGACGTCCATCACTGAATCCCGCACTGGTATTAGAATAAACTTAACCAGGAATAATAGCTGAGAGTGGGCCAATACGAGTTACTGGTCAGCTCTGGCAGACCGACGTGATAGTGACAAAGACATTTTCTTGTATTAATATCTACGTATCCAGTTACAGCGTCGAAGACCACCATCCCAGAAGGCTATCATATTCATCAGTTTCAACCCGTGATAGTGAATTACGGTAGCCCAGGTGCGTCAGAAGGAATGAGGAGGATGAGATGAGACGAGCGTTGTGGGTTTTCGCACTATTGCTCCTTGTGGCATCTCTGATATTAGCGGCCTGCGCTGGCGAAGAAGGCGCTAAGGGTCCACCCGGACCCCAAGGAGATCCGGGACCTCCGGGTCCGGCCGGCGCTGATGGAGAGCCTGGACCGTCAGGTTCGCCTGGTGAGGACGGGGCCAATTTCGAACCCCTGGTTTTTGTTGGATCAGAAGCCTGTGCGGAGTGCCACCAGGAACTCTCCGAAGTCTTCAACAAGAGCGGACACCCCTATAAGTTATCAAAGGTCATTGATGGCCAACCGCCGGATTACCCCTATACAGAGGTCCCGAGCCCTCCAGAAGGATATACCTGGGACGACATCAGCTACGTGATAGGTGGTTACAATTGGAAGGCCCGATTTATCGACCAGGACGGATTTATCATCACTGGGGATGAAGAGGCCACGACACAGTACAATTTCTACAATCCCAACCTGGAAATGGGCGACGACTGGGTTGCCTATCATGCAGGTGAAGAGGTGCCTTATACCTGTGGCTCTTGTCATACAACCGGATTCAGCCCAGAAGGCAACCAGGATGGCCTGCCAGGATTAGTCGGCACGTGGGCAGAGGGCGGCGTCCAATGTGAGGAGTGCCATGGTCCCGGTAGCGCCCACATTCAGCATCCCATGTCCTACGGCATGGATGTTGACCGCGACTCGGCGGCTTGTGGAGAATGCCACTTCCGTGGTGTAGTGGAGGAGGTCGACGCCAATGGTGGTTTCATCAGCCATCACGAGCAGTACGAAGAGCTCTTCCAGAGCAAGCATTTAACCATCGATTGCGTCGTGTGTCACGATCCCCATACCGGAGTTATCCAACTCAGAGAGACGGACGCGCCCCAGACGACACGTACCGAATGTGAAGATTGTCACTTTAAAGAAGAACAGAATTTCAATCTACAATATCATTCAATCGAATGTATCGAGTGTCACATGCCCAAGGTCACGAAAAGCGCCCTGGGAGATCCTGAACGATTCACTGGTGACATTCGAACTCACCTGATGGCCATCGATCCGAATCAGATCGAACAATTTACAGAAGATGGCTCGCAAGTGCTATCCCAACTTGGCCTGAACTTCGCTTGCCGGCATTGTCATAGCGAAGGCGGTATGGCTTCGCCGAAGACGGATGAAGAGTTGATGGATGCCGCCAGCGGTATCCATGCCCCTCCCGCAGAGGAGCCGGAAGCACCAATGGAGTCGCTGGCTTTCGTCGATAGCGTCACGGTAGAAGAACGCGATGGCGAGTATTACGCGATCGTCCAAGGTAATTATTCGGATGCTTGTTCCACGATCAGCTCAGTTGAGCAGGCCGTGGACGGCAGCACAATCGAACTCAAGGTCTATACATCGAGACCACCCGGACTGGCATGCGCCAGCGTACTGACCCCTTTCACCGAAGAGATCTTACTCGATACCGAAGGTCTGGAACCGGGTGAGTATACAGTGATCGTGAATGATGGTATGGCGACGACGACCTTTACACTTTCGTAGCAGGAGGATAATGTGCATCGTCGTGGTTTGAGTCGGAAATATACCAGGTGGCAGCTCGGCGTTACGTTAGTGGCGCTGGTTGTATCGATTTCTGCTCTCTGGTTCGCTGAACTCGCGGATGCTGAACACCTGAGCAATGAAGCTCTGGTGGTCGTGACCTCGAACTCGGCCGTGCAAACCGGCGATAAAACATATCCGCAACCTGATCTGGCCTGCCGTCTATGCCATGACGGCACTGAGTCGCAGATCGAATTTCCATCTGGCGAAACGCTCCCAGTGTTAGTCGACCTCGAGACCATCTCCGACTCTGCCCACGGAACGCACGCGGGATCTCCTTTGCTGTGCACAGAGTGCCATTCGATGGCTGATTATTTGTTCCCTCATGATCCCGTTTCAGATCCCGATCTGCGAAGCTTTGAGGTATCAAGGTCGGTCACGTGCGAGAAATGTCACCAGCAGCCGCACTTGACCAGCCACCCAGGACCAGAATCGGAGGATCCTGTCGTATGCACAGACTGCCACAAATCTCACGAAGTCTTGCCGGTTGAGCAATGGCAGAGCGGAGAAGGAACGGACGCCTGCGTCGATTGCCATGAGGGAAATGGCGTGCCATTAACGGATCCAATCCAGCTCACGCAAATAGTACGCGATGGGATGTTCGCCGAAAGAGTCGATAGTGAATATTGTCTTGCCTGCCATGGTCAGGAAGGGCTGTCGCTAACATTCGAGAATGGCGATGTTTTGCCGGTAACGATAGACCCGGATGCCCTCCATGGATCTGTCCATGGTGCAGACAATTCCTGGCAAGCCTTAGATTGCACTGATTGTCACGGCCGATATACCTATCCCCATGATCGCCCGCCTGTTGAAAGCGTGCGCGAGTATAACCTGCAGCGATATACCATCTGCGCAAAGTGCCATGAAAACCATTATGAGCGAACCCTGGATAGTGTTCATGGCGCCGCCATCGATGAAGGCAATCTTAACGCGGCTGTGTGCACCGATTGTCACGGAGCCCACGACACACCAACTCCTGATGAACCCAGGGAACGAATCTCTCACACTTGCCAGCAATGTCACAGCGGAATATATGATGTTTATAAGGATAGCGTACACGGCGAGGCGCTGCTCATTGATAGCGATCCTGACGTTCCGGTATGTATTGACTGCCATGGCGTCCATGACATCCACGATCCAACAACGGATCTGGCTCGAATTCGCTCGCCACAGTTGTGCGCGAATTGCCATGCCGACGAAGAGCTGATGTCCCAACATGACATATCAACCCATGTTTTTGAGACATATGTGGCTGATTTTCACGGCACGACGGTGCAGCTCTTTGATCCCGAGGATCCGGATGCCGCTATCAACAAGGCGGTCTGTTATGATTGCCATGGTGTGCACAACATCCGGCCGGTCGATGATCCCGATGCCGGAATAAAGGTGAACCTGTTGGAGACCTGCCAGCATTGCCATCCTGATGCCACCGAGAATTTCCCAGACGCCTGGACTAGTCATTACCAGCCGTCCTTGGAAAACAATCCGCTCGTATACATGGTCAATACGTTTTACGCCTTCCTTATACCGGTCACGCTTGGTGGCCTTGGTTTCCTGGTGATCATCGATATATATAGAAGAGTTAGAAACCGCCTGAAGAAGTAGTCAGGAGTTTATCGTGAGTGAAGAGAACCAAACCTTTTATCCCCGTTTTAGGATCGGTGCACGCATCGAGCACTTCGTGCTGCTGTCAAGTTTCATCATCCTGGGTATAACCGGTCTTCCCCAAAAGTACGCCGAAACCAGTGTGGGCGAATGGATGATCAATGCCATGGGGGGTATCGAGACGATTAGATTGATTCATCGCTGGGCCGCGTTTTTACTGGCGGCCGGAGCGATATACCATCTGTTCACAGGCTCTTACAGGTTTTTCGTCAAACGCGAACGCATGCTGATGGTGCCTGATCTCAAAGACGCGACGGATATGTGGGGCACCATTAAATACAATATTGGCCTCTCCGGTGAGCACCCAAGGATGCGTAAATTCAATCCTGGCGAGAAATTTGAGTACTGGGTGGCGGTCTGGGGTACAGCGATCATGGGTATCACTGGCTTCGTGTTACTGAATCCAGTTGCCACAGCCTCTGTGCTTCCTGGTCAATTCATTCCAGCGGCGCTGGCCGCCCACGGTTGGGAGGCGGTGCTGGCCGTTTTAGCTATCCTAATCTGGCACTTTTACGATGTACTGATCAAGCACTTAAACCCCAGCATGTTGACAGGAAAATTACCACGGAATCAAATGGAAGAGGATCACGTAATAGAATTGGAGCGGCTAGAAGCGGGTGGCAGACCATGGCCTGAGCTTCTCTTACCCGTATTGAAAAGGCGGAGGCGCGTATTCTTCGTTGTAAGTGTTGTCGTCGGCGCACTTCTATTGTACGTGGCTGTCTGGATGTTCACTTTTGAAGAGACCGCGCTCACTACGATTCCACGGGCGACCAGAGAGGTATTCGTACCTTTGATGACGCCGGCTCCGTAGTTATTCACCCGATTTCCCAATAATCTATACTTATCTATGCATCCTTTGTAATAGGCGATTGTGATAAATTTCTCAATATGACATTCTTCATATGGAGTACTGCCGTTTGTCACTACTACCGATCTCACCATTCTGCAATACTATTTGTGGATAAGTGTGCCGGGGCGGAACATACGTTTGAAGCGTTTTAACGTAGCTTTGTGTTAACAAATGTTGAAAGGAGGTCCGTTTTTGAACGACCAGAAGAAGCGCATCATCATTATTTGGATCCCGTAATTTGACCAAATTATCACAAACCAAATCAATTAGGAGTAGACACATGTGGAAGAAGATATCTTCTGGAGTTTGGATTAGCTTAGCCTTGCTTTTGGCTGTCGCTCTGGTAGTTGGCTGTGCCGGCGACGAAGGTCCTGCCGGCGACGAAGGTCCTGCCGGCCCCGAAGGTCCTGCCGGCCCTGAAGGTCCTGCCGGCCCCGAAGGTTCTGAAGGCCCTGCCGGCCCCGATGGCCCGCAAGGAACAACCGGAGAGGCGGCTCCTGTGGCCGCTATCCAACCTGAGACTTGTGCAACTTGTCATGGTGAAGCTGGCGACAAACATCAGGCATCCTATGACGAATTGTATCAGGATGGCGTCATTGACGTTACAGATGTGGCTTACGAATATACATCTCCAAATACACACATTGTAACTTTCAATATGACCAAAGAGGGTGCACCTTTTGACGCCAACTTCGCTGATTCAGTGGGGATTTACTATACAGCGTATACCGGTACCGCTTTCGAGTCCGAGCCGGACGGTGCAAGAGTGTCCCTAACGGGGGATATAACCTGTGATAGCGCTGGCGGGTGCACGAGTACCCTGGTCGGGGAAGACCCAGCATACGAGACCGATTTCGGAGCAGCAGATGGCCTCATCGTATTGTATGGAAGAGATGAGACAACCAATAGAATACCTGGGACTCGTGTCTATCAGAACAAATATCCGTTTGCGGCTGTTCTTGAAACGGGAGCCGGTGTTGATTACGTTTCTG